>CAYOJN010000079.1:0-4019 GCA_964404245.1 uncultured Sphingosinicella sp.
GACCGCTCGCCAGGGATGGCTCGACATCCGGATGAGCACGGAGCGGCACAATGCGGTCAAGCTGCTTCTCTTCCTCTACTTCGGCGGATCGATGGATCCTCATATCCGCCTTTGCGAGGAGCTGTTCTCGGCGGCGACGAGCGAGTTCAAGAACCTCGAATTCTATTATTTCCACAATTGCCCCTACGAGGCGGTGTGGAAGGACAATCGACGCCGCTTCAGCGAGCGAACGCCCCTTTGGGACGTGCTCCACAAATTTGGCCATGACTACAAATTGGTGATCGTCGGGGATGCGTCGATGAGCCCCTATGAAGTCACCCACAAGGGCGGATCGGTCGAACATTATAACGAGGAAGCGGGATCGACCTGGATCGAGCGCCTGACCACCACCTATCCAGCCGCAGTCTGGCTCAACCCGGTCCCTGAAGACTATTGGGGCTATACCGCCTCGATCCAGATCATCCGCCAGTTGGTTCAGGACCGGATGTATCCGCTGACCCTGGAAGGCCTGGATAAGGCGATGCGCACCCTGACCCGGAAGAGCTGAACCTGGTTTCCCACGATCTTGTCCGGGTCCGGCGATTGAACCGGGCGCTTTCGGGGGCATGGAAGACGGGCCTTCTTCCAAGGCCGGTGCTCGACCCGCAGCTGCTCGAAGCCGCAGCGCTCGGCGGGCGTCCTTCAACGGCCTTTGGCGAGACCGGGCTCTGGCGCGAGCCGTTACGCCGACTGACCTCGTCGCTCCAGGACCAGGCCGATCTCAACCCCCTCGGCGAGGCCATGGCTCATGGCCAGATCATGATGGCGCTGAAGGCCCGAATTCGGGCGATCGCCTTGTGGAAAAAGCATCCCGGGATCCTTCAAAGGCCGGTAAGACCGCCGATCCTGATCCTTGGCCAGATGCGATCGGGAACGACCCGGCTCCAGCGCCTGCTCGCCTGCGACGAACGGCTTGCGCATACGAGGATGTTCGAATCGCTGATGCCGGTGCCCCAGTCGGGCCGGCGCCTTCGGGCCGCCGCCGGCCTTCGCTTCCTTCGATTGCTCAATCCGGAGGTCCACCGGATCCACCCGAGCCGGCCGATGGCGCCGGAAGAGGAATTCGGCCTGTTCAGCTTCTCCTTCGGAAGCGCTCAGTTCGAGGCCCAGTGGCGGGTGCCCGATTTCGCAACCTGGTGGGAGGAGACTGACCGGTCCTGGCTCTATCAGGAATTCCGTTCCCTGCTTCGGACGATCGCCTGGTCGCGAGGCGAGCCGGAAAGCCGGCGCTGGATCCTCAAGGCGCCGCAATTCCTCCAGGACCTGCCGGATCTTCTGTCAGTCTTTCCAGACGCTTGTTTGATCTTCCTCGAACGGGATCGCAAACAGGTCGTCGCCTCCTCGGCCTCCCTGGTCTGGAACCAGATGCGGATCCAGTCCGACCGCGCCGACCCGAACTGGGTGGGCCGGGAATGGCTTCGAAAGACCAGGCTGAGGGACCGCAGAGTGGCGCAGTGGCGATCGGCGAGCGAAAGCCCGGGGCTCCGGATCGACCATGAGGACATGAACCGCGACTGGCGCGGACAGATGCGCCGGATCTACGATCATATCGGGCTTGAACTGAGTGAGGAGCTACTGGGCCGGATGGCGGCCTATCTCGATGGCGCCAGCGAGCATCAGGGTCATCGCTACAGCCTCGACCAGTTCGGCCTCACCCCCGAGGATGTTGCCCCGGGTCAGGAGTAACGAAGAAAGGCTGAGCGCTCCTCTTCCCAGGCCTGTTCGTCGGGACGGGTCAGTTCATCCAGATCCTCGGGGGTCGCCCCCCCGTCATCGACCCACGAACGAAGGTCCGGACCGCCATTGATGACGTCGATGGCGAGCTTGTCGAACTCATATTCATAAGGAAAATCCCGCCACAGCGGATAATCCGGGGAAAGCCTTCGAATGGCCTTGAAGGCGAGCGCCTGGAGCCGCCACGGCCGAAAGGCCTCATGGCCGTAAAAGGGCCCTTCGGAATGGATCTGGACTCCATTGCAAAGCTGGCCCTGATGCTTGTGAAAGGTCGGCTCGAACCAGCAGTCACGAAGCCGGCAGCCCTCCAGCCAGTCCGGCGCCAGCGAGCGCATTTCGGCGATCACCGCCCGGGCGTCGAGGTCCGGCGCCCCGAACAGTTCCAGTGGCCGGGTCGTGCCACGGCCTTCGGAGAGGGTCGTGCCTTCGAGCATGACGGTTCCAGCATAGGCCCGGGCCATTGCGAGATTGGGCGCATTGGGGCTGGGATTGATCCAGACCCGCTCTCCAAGCGGCCAGCCGAAGCCCGGCCCCTGGGACGGGCGGTAATCCGTCATTTCGACCAGCCGATAGTCGACATCGATCTTCATCGTCTCGACGAACCAGAGACCAAGTTCTCCGATCGTGAGGCCATGCCTCATCGGCATCGGCCCGGCGCCGACGAAACTTTCCCAGCCCGGTCGAAGGGTCAGCCCCTCGACGGGCCGGCCCGCCGGATTGGGACGGTCGAGCAACCAGATCGCCTTGCCGTGATTGGCGGCCGCCTCGAGCACGTAGCGCAAGGTCGTGATGAAGGTGTAGATCCGGCACCCGAGGTCCTGGAGATCGACCAGGAGGACATCGAAGCTTTCCATCGCCTTCGCGGTCGGCCGGCGGACCTCGCCATAGAGGCTGAAGATCGGAATCCGGTGGAGGGGATCGATGAAATCGTCGCTCTCCATCATATTGTCCTGCTTGTCGCCTCGAAGCCCGTGCTGGGGGCCGAAGGCGGCAGTCAGCTGGAGGTCATCGCAGGCGGCCAGTGCGTCGAGCGAGTGGACGAGGTCCGACGTGACCGACGCTGGATGGGCCAGGAGAGCAAGCCGTCGGCCGGCCAGTGGAGCCCGAAGATCAGGCTCGGCGATGAGACGATCGATACCGAATTTCATTCCTGACCTGCTGGCGGGAGTTGAACGACAAAGCAATCGCGATGGTGAAAATCCGGCGGCCCCGAAGGGTGAGCGAGGGCCCAGTAGGACAGGCTTTCGTCCTTTGCCTCGATGACCGCGCAAAGGCCGATTTCCAGGCGCTGCTCCGGATCGATGTCGCCAAGACCGGCCAGGTCCAGATCGGCCGAAAGGCTGAGGCCGCCTTGCCCGGCCCGGCCGACCACCGCCGGCGCCGGAATAGCGGCATCCTTCATGTCCCGGCGGTAGCCGGAAAAGAGATAGGCCGCCCAGTCACCGGAAGGCGACAGGTTGATCTCAAGATAGGGTTCGCCCTTCGCCATAGCGATGAAAGCCTCGAAACAGCAATGCTTCCAGAGGCCGTCGCGGCGACCCGGCCGGTCGCTCGTCGGCACCAGGACCCGGTCCAGATCGCCTTCGACCCGGAAGGTGAGCGACAATCTTCCTTTGCTCGACCGGCTCAACCTAGCCTCGATGGCGGTAACCGGCGAAATCGGGGACTGGGGGTGGCGAACGAGTTTCACGAACGGGAATAAAGGCCGGAACCCGGCGACTGGCAATGGTGACGCGGCCCCGACTTGGGATTAAGCGACGCTTTCATGAGCCAGTATGAATCGGACCTCCTGCGGCTGCTCGACGAGCGCGGCTATCTTCACCAGCTGACGGACGCCGAAGGGCTGGACCGGATGGCGGCCTCGGCGACCCTTGGCGGCTATGTCGGTTTCGACGCGACCGCGCCTTCGCTCCATGTCGGCCATCTGATCCAGATGATGCTCCTTCGCCGGCTCCAGCAGGCTGGCCATCGCCCGATCGTCGTCATGGGGGGCGGAACGACCAAGGTCGGCGATCCATCCGGACGCGATGAAAGCCGAAAGCTGATGACGACCGAGACGATCGAGGCCAATATCGCCTCGATCCGGCCCGTCTTCGAACGAGTCCTTCGCTTCGATGACAGCGAAACCGGCGCCATCCTGGTCAATAATGACGATTGGCTGGGCGCCCTTTCCTACGTCGATTTCCTTCGTGACATCGGCCCTCATTTCACGATCAACCGGATGCTGTCCTTCGACAGCGTGAAGC
>CAYOJN010000079.1:4119-8976 GCA_964404245.1 uncultured Sphingosinicella sp.
GACATCGGCCCTCATTTCACGATCAACCGGATGCTGTCCTTCGACAGCGTGAAGCTGAGGCTGGATCGGGAGCAGCCTCTCACCTTCCTCGAATTCAACTACATGATCATGCAGGCCTATGACTTTTTGGAGCTCAATCGGCGCTACGGCTGCCTGCTCCAGCTCGGCGGGTCGGATCAATGGGGCAATATCGTCAATGGCGTGGAGCTTACCCGCCGGCTCGAAGGAGCTCAGCTGTTCGGGGTCACGACCCCCCTTCTGACGACCGCCGATGGCCGGAAGATGGGGAAGACCGCCGCGGGCGCGGTCTGGCTCAATGCCGACCAGCTTTCGCCTTATGATTTCTGGCAGTTCTGGCGGAACAGCCAGGACGAGGATGTTGGCCGTTTCCTTCGACTGTTCACCGACGTTCCACTGGCCGAAGTGGCCCGGCTCGAGGCCCTGGGCGGTGCCGAGATCAACATCGCAAAAAAGGTCCTCGCCGACGAGATAACCTCCCTCGTCCATGGCCAGCAGGCTGCGATCGAAGCCGCGGAGACGGCGCGCAAGACCTTCGAGGAAGGCGCTTCGGGCGAGGCCCTGCCAAGCCTTGCCGTGTCCGGATCGACCACCCTGGTCGAGGCGATGGTCGCGCTTGGTCTGGTCGCTTCAAAGAATGAGGCAAGGCGGATGATCGCTCAGGGCGGAGCGAGGATCGACGGCGAGCCGGTTGCTGAAGACGTTCCGATCGCTGTCACCTGCGACGTTCGGATTTCGGCCGGCCGGAAAAAGCACGGGCTGCTGATCCCGGGCGCCGCCTAGAAGGCCCGGCCTGGCGAAGAGGATCAACCCGATCGAAGGAGCCCGACCGCCTGGTCGCGCTCCATCAGATAGAGAAGGTTACGGGCCGCCTTTCCGCGGACGCCTTCGAGGCCGCCGTCGCGGTCGACGAGAAGCCGGGCATCATCCATGGCCATTTGGGCCAGAGCCTCGATCCGTTCCGGAGTCGCGAGCCGGAACTGGGCTTCGCCGGACTGGCGCGTTCCCAGGATTTCGCCGGCTCCGCGAAGCCGAAGATCCTCCTCGGCGATCCTGAACCCGTCATTGGTCTCGCGCATCAGCGCGAGCCGGGCCCGTGCGGTCTCGCTCAGGGTCGGGCCTCGAAGGAGCAGGCAGACGCTGTGCTGGTCTCCGCGCCCTACCCGCCCGCGCAACTGGTGAAGCTGGGCAAGGCCGAAGCGATCGGCATGTTCGACGATCATCAAGGTGGCGTTGGGAACATCGACCCCGACCTCGATCACCGTCGTCGCCACCAGCACAAAGATGTCGCCGCGCTGGAAGGCGGCCATCACCTGGTCCTTTTCCGGGCCCTTCATCCGGCCATGGACGACCCCGACACGGCTGCCGAAGGTCCTCCCAAGCATCGCGGCCCGTTCCTCCGCCGCCGCAAGGTCATTGGTCTCGCTTTCCTCGACCAGTGGGCAAACCCAATATGCCTGCCTTCCCGCTGCAATGTGCCGGCCAAGCCCTTCGACGACCGCGGCAAGCCGCTCCTCGCTCACGACCCGGGTTTCGATCGGCTGCCGGCCCGGGGGCATTTCGTCGAGCCGACTGACATCCATCTCGCCATAATGGGTCAGGGTCAGGGTCCTCGGGATCGGGGTCGCCGTCATCACCAGCATGTGCGGCGGATGCTCGGCTTTCTGGGCCAGCATCATTCGCTGGGCGACTCCGAAACGATGCTGCTCGTCCACCACCGCCAGCCCCAGCCGGCGATAGCTTACCGACTGCTGGAAGATCGCATGGGTGCCGACGAGGATCTGGATCGACCCGTCGGCAAGACCCATCAGGCAGGATTCGCGTGCCTTCCCTTTTTCCCGCCCGGTCAGGATCGCGACGTTGACGGGAAGGCCGGCAAGCTGGCGCGAAAGGGTCTCGAAATGCTGCCGGGCGAGGATTTCGGTCGGCGCGAGCAGGGCCGCCTGGGCGCCCGCCTCGACCGCGGCGAGCATGGCCATCAAGGCGACCAGGGTCTTGCCCGAGCCGACGTCGCCCTGGAGAAGCCGAAGCATCGGAACGTCCTGCTGGAGATCGCCCTCGATTTCCCGGATCGCCTTCTGCTGGGCCCCGGTCGGGGAATAAGGCAGGTTCAAGGCTGACCGGAGCCTCTCGTCCCCTGCGAGCGGGAGTCCCTTTCGCCGCCTCGACGAGGCCCTCACCAGCATCAGGGCAAGCTGGTTGGCGAAGATCTCGTCATAAGCCAGGCGGTCGCGGGCCCCGGCCGAAGCGGGGTCGCGATGCGCAAGGTCGAGCGCCTCGCCCCAGTCCGGCCAGTCCCGCCGCGCCTTCACGCTCGGCTCGATCCATTCCTCCAGCTCAGGCCGCCGGTCGAGGGCCTGTGCGACGAGATCGTTGAGGCGGTGATTGGTCAGGCCCTCGGAGAGCGGATAGACCGGCTCCCGATCGGCGATCGTCACCTCCTCGTCCGGCTTCAGGACGTGATCGGGATGGACGATCTGGAACTGCTGGCCGTAGAGATCGAGCCGGCCTGAGACGATCCGGACTTCGCCCAGCGGAAGCTGTTTGCGGGCCCAGCCGGGATTGTGGAAATAGACCAGCTGGACGATTTCACCCATGGAGTCGGCGGCCGCGACCCGGAACGGCCCGCGCCCCCCCGCCTGCCGATAGTCGATCGGGGTCAGCCGGGCGACGATCACCTCCCCGGGCCGAGCCTCCTCGAGCGCTTCGATCCGCTTTCGCTCGATCCAGTTCACCGGGAGATGAAAGAGGAGGTCGACCACCCGGTCGAGTCGAAGCCGGTGAAGCGGCTTGGCAAGCTGTGGGCCGACTCCCCTCAGCGCTTCGACCTCGGCGAACAGGGGGTTGAGCAGATCGGGGCGCATGCGCCTTCTGGTAAGGCGCCAGGCCGGGCTGAACAATGGCTGCGAGATACGGTCTGATTCGGGCCTTCAATCCGTCGCCACTTCTGCCTACATCCGCATTCCAGGCCGCCAGCAGCACGCAAGGCGGTCCACTTCCTCGGAGCCCATGGACCAGACCTTACGCCTCAAGCGCCTTCGCTTCCGCGCCTGGCATCGCGGAATCCGCGAAGCCGACCTTTTGATCGGCCAGTTTTTCGACCAGCATCACAAGGGCTGGTCGGAAGCGGAAATGGCGTGGTTCGAGGCACTTCTGGAAGAACAGGATGTCGACATTCTCGCCTGGGCGATCGGAACCGCAAAGCCGCCCGAACGCTTGGCCGGAGCGATGATGAACCGGCTCAGGCAAATCGACTATATGAAGCAGCCGGACTAAGTGAGCGATCTTCAGAAAATCCTGGCGGCGCGGCGTCCGATGACGCTGTCCGGAGTGCCTTCGGGTTTCCTTCCCTGGCTTGCTTCGGACCTTGCCCGGGCGGCGAAGGGACGCGCCGTCGTCATCGCCTCGGACGAAGCCGCGATGCGCGCTCTGGCCGACGCCTCGGGCTATTTCGCGCCCGAGCTGGAGATACTCTCCTTCCCGGCCTGGGACTGTCTTCCCTACGATCGAAGCTCGCCCTCGCTTCGCTCGACCTCCGAGCGACTGGCCTGCCTCCACGCGCTCCAGCGCAAGAGCAAGTCCCCGCAGCTTCTCGTCACGACCGTCAATGCCGTTCTTCAGCGCACCTTGACCCCGTTCAGGGTCCGGCAGCTCGTCGCCCGCCTCGCCCCGGGCGAAAGGATCGGGATCGAGCGGCTCGCAAATCTTCTTCAGGCCAATGGCTATGGTCGGACCGAGACGGTTCGTGATCCCGGGGAATTTGCGATCAGAGGCGGCCTTGTCGATCTTTTCCCGGCCGGGGAACCGGAGGCGCTCCGGATCGACTTTTTCGGCGACGAGATCGAAAGCGTCCGGCGTTTCGACCCGGTGACCCAGCGAAGCATCGACCGGGTCGAAGGGTTCACCCTTCTTCCCGCATCGGAAACGCTTCTCGACGAAGAAAGCATCAAGCGTTTTCGCTCCGCCTATCGCGAACGGTTCGGCGCCAATGCCACCGGTGATCCCCTGTACCAGGCGGTGTCGGACGGACGGCGGATCGCCGGCGTGGATCACTGGTTGCCCCTTTTCGAGGAGAAGCTTTCGACCCTGTTCGATCACCTCGCCGATGACGACCTGGTGGTGAGAGAGGCCGGCGAAGGCGGCGCCGCGGACGCACGCTTCGATTCCATCGCGGATTATTTCGACAATCGCGACCGCGCCCAGACCAGGGAACCGGGCAGCTATCGGCCGCTTCCGCCCCAGGCGCTCTATCTGAGCCGCGAGGAATGGCAGCAGCGGATCGACGAGGGCCCAGTCCACCTGCTCACGCCCTTTCGGGAGCCGGAAAGCGAAGTCGTCGTCGATTTCGAGGTCGAGGCTGCTCGCGATTTCGCTCCGGAACGTGCTCGCGGCGACAATGTCTATGAAGCGGTCGTCGACCACGTTGCCTCGCTTCGCCGGTCGAAGCACAGGATCATCTTCGCAAGCTATTCGGTCGGCGCAAGGGAACGGCTCAAGGGCCTTCTGGCCGACCATGGGCTGAGCCGGGTCGCACTCGCGGACGGCTGGCAGGAAGCCCTCGGAGTCGCCGCCAGGGGCCAGGTCGCCCTTGCCGTCATCCAGCTCGATCACGGCTTCAGGACCGGCGACGTCGCCCTCCTGACCGAACAGGACATGCTCGGCGACCGGCTGGTTCGCCGCCGGAAGCGGAAGAAGAGTGCCGATGCCTTCCTGAGCGAACTTGCGACGCTCACGCCCGGGGATCTCGTCGTTCATGCCGATCATGGCATCGGCCGCTATGACGGCCTGACCCAGATCCCGGTGCAGAAGGCGCCGCACGACTGCGTCGCGCTCGAATAT
>CAYOJN010000080.1:0-8826 GCA_964404245.1 uncultured Sphingosinicella sp.
CACGCTGGCCTGAGCGATGAGATTATCGAGTTCGAGGGTTTCGATGAGGTCGGTGTTCCAGATCAGGCTTCGATCCGTGACATGGATGTCTTCCATCCGGCGATAGATGCCGGCGAGCTTTTCCACGCCTTCACTGAGGATTTCCTCGGTCCTGAACACCGCGCAATGCGCCTGCATCGTCCGCTGCATCTCGGTCCGGATCTCGGCCGTCGGAGAGCCGCCATCGGCTAAGCGGAACCTGTCGAGCCTGGCGAGCGCCAGATCCGCGCCGTCCGCCGGGAGCGCCGGCTGGGCCGCGCCTGCGACGATCGTCTCTCCTAGGCGAAGGCCGGCCGCTCGGCCGAAGACGACCAGATCGATCAGGCTGTTCGACCCGAGCCGGTTGGCGCCGTGGACGGAAACGCAGGCCGCCTCCCCGACTGCGAACAGGCCGGGAACGACGCTGTCCGGATTGCCGTCCTTGAGGGTAACGACTTCGCCGTGAAAATTGGTCGGAATCCCGCCCATATTATAGTGGACGGTCGGAGTGACCGGCAGCGGCTGGCGGGTCAGATCCACACCTGCGAACACTTTTCCGGATTCGGTGATTCCGGGGAGTCTTTCGGCAAGAATCTTCGGGTCGATATGGTCGAGGTGAAGGTAGATATGGTCCTTGTGGGGCCCAACGCCCCTGCCTTCCCTCATCTCCATCGCCATCGAGCGCGAAACAACATCGCGTGAGGCGAGGTCCTTCGCCGATGGCGCGTAGCGTTCCATGAAACGCTCACCCTCGCTGTTGGTGAGATAGCCGCCTTCGCCGCGTGCGCCCTCGGTGATCAGGACTCCGGCGCCGTAAATGCCGGTTGGGTGGAACTGAACGAACTCGCTGTCCTGGAGTGGGAGGCCCGCCCGGAGCACCATCCCGCCGCCATCACCGGTGCAGGTATGCGCGGACGTGGCAGTGAAATAGCAACGGCCATAGCCTCCGGTGGCGAGAACGACGGCCTGGGCCCGGAAACGGTGGATCGACCCATCTTCCATGCACAGCGCAACGACGCCGCGGCAGGCACCCGATTGATCCATGATCAGGTCGAGCGCGAAATACTCGATGAAGAAATCGGCATCGTAGCGAAGGCTCTGCTGGTAGAGCGCATGGAGCATGGCATGGCCAGTCCGGTCCGCGGCGGCGCAAGTGCGCTGGGCCGGCGGGCCTTCGCCCATATTCTGCATCATTCCGCCGAAAGCGCGCTGGTAGATCTTGCCTTCGCTGGTCCGGCTGAACGGCACTCCGGCATGTTCAAGCTCATAAACCGCCTGAGGTGCTTCGCGGACCATATATTCGATCGCGTCCTGGTCACCGAGCCAGTCCGACCCCTTGACCGTGTCGTACATGTGCCAGGTCCAGTGGTCCGGGCCCATATTTCCGAGCGAGGCGGAAATGCCGCCCTGGGCAGCGACGGTATGGCTCCGGGTCGGGAAGACCTTGGTGATATTGGCCGTCTTCAGTCCGGCCTGGGCCGAACCCATGGTCGCCCGGAGACCGGATCCGCCGGCCCCGACGACGACGACATCATATTGATGATCGATGATCTTGTAGGAATTGCCCTCCAGGTTCGCCATCACAGGGCTCCACCGGCCGTGAAGGCCGTCTTGAGCACCGCGAACAGGGCCGTCACTGCGGCGGACAGGGTCAGGAAGTTGAGTATCGTCAGCCAGAACAGCTTGTTGCCCTCCTCATGGACATAATCCTCGATCACGACCTGAAGGCCCATCTTCAAATGCCAGAAGGTGGACAGGATCAGCAGGATCATCGGGATCGCCGCGAGCGGTGATGCGAGCCACATGACCAGGGTCCGATGGTCGAGATCGGGGAGCCGAAGAAGGGAAACGATCAGCCAGACGAAGAGGAGCAGACTGGCGACGGAAGTCAGCCTTTCATGCCACCAATTCTCGGCCCCCGCCTGCGCCGAACCAAGGCCGCGGACGCGGCCGAGCGGGGTTTCCATCCGGGTCTCGCTCATGCGCCCCTCCCAAGCAGGATCCAGGCCCACAGGAGAATGGTAAGAAGCGCCGAACCGACCAGGGTCAAATTGGCCCATAGCTTGTTGGTATTGAGCTCGTATCCCGCGCCGACGTCCATGACGAGATGTCGAAGACCGGACAGCAGATGCTGGAAGAAGGCCCAGCTGAGACCGACCCCGAGTATGTAACCGACAATGTTGAAGCGACCGCTTTCCACCGTCAGGAGGTCCAGGAAATCGGCATAGGCCTCGGGACCGGTGGCGATCGCAAGCAGCCACCAGACGAAGGCGACCCCGCCGAGCACGGCAAGCCCGACCCCGGTGACCCGGTGAAGGATGGAGACCAGCATGTGCGGACCCCATTTCCAGATGGAGAGGTGGGGAGACAGCGGACGGTTTGGATTGCGGTGCATTGGGCCCCCTGTTGAGACAGCGCCGCTTTTACCCCCCACGCCGCTACTTGCAAGCCGAGTTCCCTTGCGAAGGTGCCGGCCGGCGAGCCAATTCGCAGGCTGGCCGTTGGGGCGTCCGCTGCGGAAATCGACGGACGCCCCCGCCTTCGCCGGAAAGCCTGGGAGACTCGGCCTTCCGATGCTGTGAAACGCCGGTGAAAGGGTCGAGGTCCATCCCGGACTGCAACCGCTTTCTCGCGGCATCGATAGCTAACACGTTCTTAACCCGTTCGGTCCTAACCAGGTCTTCGCAAGGGAATTCAAGGATCAGGCGGCAAGATGCAACGCAGCAGCAGTGGCGAGACCGTAGTCAGGCTCGAAGAGCGGATCGACACGTTCGACCGGGATTGCACCCTGGAAGCGGATTGCCGGGAAATCTGGGCCCTCATCGAGCCTGACAAGGCTCGGATCGCGCGAATGTTCTGGCTCGAATATGCTCGATCGCCCAATCTTCCGACCCCGCTCGACGAGGCGAAGATAGACGCCCTCGCCCAGCGAATCATCCCTTATGTGGAAGCGAAGTTCGGCGACATCCGCAATCGCGCCTGGGCCGAGATGGCGGGGCAGTATGTCGAGGCCGCCTGGAGCGCCAACGTGCCGTTGACCATTCTCTACGCCGGGATCGCCGCGGCGGCCAATCTCGGTCAGGAAATCATCGCCGCCAGGGTGAGCGATCCTTCCCGTCTGGTTCGGCTGACGCAGGCATCGACCCGGGCGACATTGCTCGAAGTGGATATCTATGGCGCGCATTTCGACCGGCTCCGATCGACCGCCCAGCGGGAGCGGCGGGGGCAGGAAGGGGCCGAGTTCAACCGCCAGATCATGAGCGTCGTCGACCGGACGTCGGGCGGAAGCCGCCGGGTTCGAGCGCAGGCTGCGGACGCCAGCGCAGCGGCCCGCGGAATGCTGGGCAAGACGAGCGAGGTTGCAGCCGCCGCCGAACAATCGGCGATCGCCATGCGCGAGGCCGCCCAGACCGCTGCGGGGCTGATCATGGCGATCGAGGAGGCCCGAGGCGAAGTGGAGGTGGCTGCAGGGGTTGCGACCAGGGCAGGCGACCAGGCCTGCCAGGCCGTTCAGGTCAGCAAGGCCCTGTCCGGTCATGTCGAAGCCATCGAATCGATTCTCGGTCTGATCCGAGACATTGCCGGACAGACCAATCTGCTCGCTCTTAATGCCACGATCGAGGCTGCCCGCGCCGGCGACGCCGGCCGGGGTTTCGCCGTCGTTGCCCAGGAGGTGAAGTCGCTTGCGAACCAGACGGCCCGGGCGACCGACGACATTACGGCGAAGATCGCCGCGATCCAGCTCGCTACCCGCCAGACGGTGGAAGCGAATGATTCGATCCAGTCGACGGTCGAGGAAGTCCAGACCAGCGCCGACCGGATCCGAAAGGCCATGGAGATGCAGGCGCAGACTGTGACGATGATCACCGCTGCCGTCGACGAGACCGCCCTCGCGGCCGATTCCATGTCGTCGACCATCGCCGCCATCCGGAGCGACACGGAGAATGTGGCCGCCGAGATCGACGAGGTCGAAAAAGGCTTTTCCGAAGTCGACGAGCAAATGGCCCGGTTCAAGACCACGGCAAGCCGGTTCGTCAGCAACTTCGCCGCCTGACCACCCTTCCCTGAGTCGCCACTCCGGCCTATCGGCCGGTGAATGGCTGACCGACTCAATATCCTCGTCACCGGCGCAAGCCGCGGAATCGGTGCTGCGATCGTCCGTTCGCTTCGTGACCATCGGGTAATCGGTCAAAGCACGGCTGGCGGCGATGGACTGATTGCTGCAGATTTCGCCTCCGACGAAGCGCCCGCGAGATTATGGCACGAAGCGATCGATCGCCTCGGCACGATCGATGTCCTGATCAACAATGCCGGGGTCTTCGAAGCCGTTCCGATCGGGTCGAGCGACTCGGATTGGTCTGCCGCCTGGGAAAGGACATTGAGGATCAATCTGCAGGCGTCGGCCGAACTGTGCCGAGCCGCCGTTCTTCACTTCGGGCCGCAGGGAGGCGGTCGAATCGTCAATATTGCCAGTCGGGCCGCCTATCGCGGCGACAGCCCTGATCACTGGCATTATGCCGCTTCCAAGGGGGGAATGGTGGCGATGACGAAGACGATCGCAAGAGCCTATGCGGGCGAAGGCATCTATGCGTTCGCCGTCTGCCCGGGATTCACGGTCACCGGAATGGTCGAGGAATATCTCGAAAGCCGGGGCGGGCTTAAGTCGCTCGGAGATCTCCCGATCGGCCGGCCGGCCACGGTCGAAGAGGTTGCCGAAACCGTACGCTGGCTTGCCACCCAGGCGCCACCTTCGGCAACCGGGGCGGTAATCGACGTCAACGGCGCGAGCTTCGTTCGCTGATGACGGACAGCTGGAAGGTCATCCTGCCCTGTACCAGGCCCGAAGCCGAACGGCTTCAGCAGGACGTGGTGGAATTTGCCCGGCTCGACGAGCCACCGGTCCTGGTGACCAGCGAAGTTGAGCCGGCCCGGCCGGACATCTGGCGCCTGGAGGCCTTTTTCGAGCGCCGACCGAGCGAGGCCGATGTCGACCTCCTGCTTTCATTGGTCCCGAGCGCCGAAGGAGTCCGGCCCGAGGTCGAATGCGTGGCCGAGCGGGACTGGTTGACCTTGAGCCAGCAGGGGCTCGAGCCGATCAGTGCCGGACGCTTCTTCGTCCACACGCCGGCCCACCGTCATTCGGTCCCCGCTGGCCGTATCGCCTTCGAAATCGACGCCGGCCGGGCCTTCGGGACCGGCCAGCACGAAACGACGACCGGCTGCCTTCTCGCGCTCGATCGTCTCAGGAATGAGGGCTCGACATTCGCGGACCTCGCCGATCTTGGAACCGGTACAGGTCTTCTTGCCTTTGCAGCGCTCCGCTTGTGGCCAACGGCCCGGGCGGTCGCTTCCGACATCGACCCGGTCGCGATCGAGGTGGCGGCGGAAAATGCCGCAATCAATTCCGTCAGGATCGGGCGAGCACGCGGTCAGCTCGAGCTGGTCGTCGCACCGGGCCTCGATCATCCGCGGCTCAAGGCCCGCTCTCCTTATGGTCTCATCCTCGCCAACATCCTGGCAGGGCCACTGATCGAGCTTGCACCGGACATATCACGGGCCCTCGGGCCCGGCGGCCACCTGATCCTTGCCGGTCTTCTCGACCATCAGGCAGAACGGGTGGCCGATTCCTATCGCGCCGAAGGGCTTAGGCTGGCCGGAGTGATCAAGCGCGGCGATTGGCCGGCCCTTATCATGCGCAAGCGCCGCCGACCGGCGCTTGCCCGGGCAAGGCGTAGCCGCGGCGCCTGACTGGCCGAAAGGCTTCGGGGCCCTGGAGCAGGAACGAATCGGGGGCGTTTCAGGCGCTGAACCAGCGAGGGGCCATTCATGTCATTCCTGTTGATCCTCGCCTTCGTCGCGCTCGCTATCCTGTGGACCCGTCTGCGCGCGCTCGAGGACAAGGTCGCCAGGCTCGAGGGGGCGCCAGTCGATCGACCGGCAGCGGAAGGGGACCGCGAAGGGACATGGGCAGATAATGGGACCGAGGCGGCGGCCCCCGAGCCCGCGGTTTCGCCCCAGCCAGTTCCGCCCCGGCCAGTTCCGCTCCCCTCGGACAGCCTCCCGAGCGATGACGAGGCACCACGCAGACGCAACCTGATCAGCCTGTTCGAAACGTTGGTGGCCGGCCGACTACTGGTCTGGCTCGGCGGCGCAGCCCTGGTCGTTGCCGGGATTTTCCTGATCCGCCATACGATCGAGATCGGGCTGGTCACCCCGACGCTGCGGATGATCGGCGCCGGGTTGTTCGCGATCACCCTGGTCGTCGCCGGCGAATATGCCCGCCGCGGCAAGCTCCTGTCAGGCGATCCCAGATTTGCCCAGGTCCTTGTCGGTTCGGGCCTCGCTTTGCTTTATGCGACTTTCTACGGCGGCCATGTCCTGTACGGACTGATTGGCGACGGAACGGCGTTCGTCGCAATGCTCGCAACGACGGTCGCCGCACTGGCCTTGTCGCTTCGCCATGGCGCACCGACCGCTGCGATCGGCCTGATCGGCGGCTTTATCGCGCCATGGCTCGTGGGCGATCCCGATAATAGTGCGCTCTCCCTTCTGGTCTATCTCGCACTTCTCGATCTCGCCATCTTTCTCCTGGCCTGGAAGCGCGGCTGGACCTGGCTTGCCGCATGCGCTGTCGCCCTGAGTTTCATCTGGACCGGTCTCATGCTGTTCGGACGTGGCGACGATGCCATTGCGGCCGGCTTCTTCATCATCCTGCTTGCGATCGGCGCATCGCTCAGCCGGCCGGGCCCAGGGCTGGAACTGAGATGGATCCATCCCCTCGCAATCGGCCTGGTGCAGCTTGCGATTCTCGTCGCCCGGGTCGATCTCGGGGCAGGAGCCTGGGTCCTGTTCGCCATCCTGGCGGCCGCAAGCCTTGGGCTCGCAGCCGCCCGGCCGGAATATCGACACGCCCCTTCGATCGCGCTTGGTCTTGCCTTGCTGCTTCTTCTCGCCCGGGCTTCGGACGGCACCGATCCGTTCGTCGGGATGGCCGCAATCGGCGCGACCCTGTTGTTCGGTGCCGGCGGCCTGGCCCTCGCTTTGGTCCAGCGCCGAATGAACTGGGCCCTCCTTGCCAGCGCCGGATTTGCCTGTCCCTTCATCATCCTTCGAGCCTGGCGCCCCGAACTGGCAGGGTCGGCCGCCTGGGGATTGGCTTCGGCCCTGCTCGTTCTCGGGCCGGCCTTGCTCGTCTTTCTCTACCGGGGCCGCGCAGGGCCGAGCGCGCCCGCCGATCCGCCCCTTCTCGCCGCTTCTTCGTCAGCCCTGCTGCTCGCAGGCGCCGCCGCTCATGATCTCGTCGCGCCCGGCTGGATCGTTGCGGCCTGGCTGGTCCTGGCGATCGGCGCCGGCCTTGCGGCAAGGCGGCTCAATGACCTGGCCATGGCGACGACCGCGGTCGCCGCGGCGATCTTCGCCTTGTGCCGGGCACTGTGGACGCTGCCGGAACTCAGCACGGCGATCCTCACCGGCCTGGTCGGCGAGCCCGTCCTGGCGACAGACCTGCCCACGGCTGGCGAGGCGCTCAGATTGCTCGCATTTCCAGCAGCACTGCTCATGGCGTTCTGGTTCGTCCTTCCAGGGCTGCCGCTGGGCGCTCGAAAGGCGATCCCGATTGCCGCGTTCACGTTTCTCGCTGCTTCTCTCTATATCTGGTTCAAGCAGGCGTTCGGCCTTTCGAGCCGGGCCGATTTCGAGGCTCGCGGGCTGATCGAGCGGACGCTCGTCACTCAGGGGCTGTTCCTGGCCGGCTGGTTGCTGGGTCGCGGCCGGATCCGGTTTCGTGGTCTTGAGCCCGATCTGCTGGCGACGGCGGGCGCGGCCCTGACCGCGGTCGCGGCCACGCGCCTGGTCTGGTTCGACCTTCTGGTCCACAACCCGGCCTGGTCGGCCCAATGGGTGGGGCCGATGCCGTTCCTCAACCTTGTCCTTCCAGCCTATCTGCTAAGCGCGGCCTTTCTCTATTCGGCCAGGCGACGAAGCGGCCATTCCGGACGTTCCGGGCTTTGGCTTGCGACCTTCCTCGCGGCTCTTGTCGGCGGTGTATGGCTCCTGGTTCGTCAGGTCTTCCAGGGGGCCTGGCTCAACGGGCCCGATCTTCCGATTGCCGAATTCTACGCTTACTCGCTGGCCGGGCTGCTGCTGTCCATTGCCCTTCTGCTTGCCGGGATCAGGCTTCCCGACAAGGCGCTGAGACTGTCCGGTCTCCTTCTTCTCACTGTCACGATATTCAAGGTCTTCCTGGTCGACGCTTCGGAGCTTGAGGGGCTGCTTCGGATCCTCTCCTTCCTCGGACTCGGAATCGCACTGATTGGCATTGCCCGTCTTTATGGACCCGTGCTTGGAACCGGGTCGACCAGGGCGGATCCGCCGCCAGCGGCGAAGGGGGAGACCATATGATTGACAGCGAAAGCGAGCTTGAAGCGATCGGCGCGGTGATCGACGAAATGTATGCAATGATCTCCGGTCCCATGGGTCCACGCAACTGGTCGAGGCAGGCCAATTGCTTCCACCCCGATGCGCGCCAGATCCGAACCTGGGTCGACGATGACGGCAGGGCGGGAATGAAGACGATGGGCCCGGCCGATTATGCCGCCGACACGACGCCCTTTTTCGAGGCCAATGATTTTTATGAGGTCGAGATCGGCCGCCGGATCGATCTGTTCGGAAACATTGCCCATGCCTGGAGCCGATATGAAGCGCGAACATCGCCCACTGAGGCCGGGGTCGAGCGGCGCGGGATCAACAGTATACAGCTGTTCAGGGACCCGGATCGGGGCTGGCGCATCGTCGGCATGATCTGGGATA
>CAYOJN010000081.1:0-6734 GCA_964404245.1 uncultured Sphingosinicella sp.
AGGCGAACGCAATAACGGGGAGACAAGCCATGGTGGCGCCACTCAAAGTCGTTTCCGACAGGACCAATCTCGACATGGACAAGCAGAAAGCCCTCGACGCGGCCTTGGCGCAGATCGATCGCGCCTTCGGCAAGGGGAGCGCAATGCGCCTCGGCTCGCGCGAGGCGATCGAAATCGAAACCATCTCGACGGGTTCGCTGGGCCTGGACATCGCCCTTGGAATCGGCGGGCTTCCGCGTGGCCGGATCGTCGAGATCTACGGTCCGGAAAGTTCCGGCAAGACGACCCTGGCTCTTCATGCAGTCGCGGAAGCGCAGAAAGTTGGCGGTGTCGCGGCCTTCGTCGACGCCGAACATGCCCTTGATCCGATCTATGCCCGCAAGCTTGGGGTGGATATCGAAAATCTCATCGTTTCCCAGCCCGATACGGGAGAGCAGGCGCTCGAGATCGTCGATACGCTGGTCCGTTCCAACGCCGTCGATGTGCTCGTCGTCGATTCGGTCGCTGCCTTGGTGCCTCGTGCCGAAATCGAGGGTGAAATGGGCGACAGCCATGTCGGCCTTCAGGCAAGACTGATGAGCCAGGCGCTCCGCAAGCTCACCGGTTCGATTTCGAAATCGCGCTGCCTCGTCATCTTCATCAACCAGGTGCGGATGAAGATCGGTGTCATGTACGGCAATCCGGAGACGACCACCGGCGGCAATGCGCTGAAATTCTATGCCTCGGTTCGTCTCGACATCCGTCGGACCGGCCAGATCAAGGACCGTGACGATATCGTCGGCAATGCCACCAGGGTGAAGGTGGTGAAGAACAAGCTCGCCCCCCCGTTCAAGCAGGTAGAATTCGACATCATGTATGGCGAAGGCGTGTCCAAGGTCGGCGAGATACTCGATCTCGGAGTGAAGGCCGGACTGGTGGAGAAATCGGGCGCCTGGTTCAGCTATGATTCGATCCGGATCGGCCAGGGACGTGAAAACTCGAAGACCTATCTCCTCGAAAATCCCGAGGTCGCCCAGCGTATCGAACGGTCGATCCGGGGCAAGACGGACGAAGTTGGCGAAGCGCTGATGGCCGGACCATCGGCAGAAGACGACGTCTGATTCGCATTCGGCCCGTTCCGTCGTCAGGCGGGACGGGCCCCCGTTTCCTGCAGTTCGACCATGGCCGGATCGTGGGAATCCACGAAGGGGCCGCTATTTGCCCACAAGGCGGTGACAAGGGCAGCGCTTCCGCAAATGGCAAAGCCGATCAGGAATGGGAGCGTAGTGCCGTCGAAACACTGGCCGATCCCGAAGCCGATCAAGGCCCCGCCCACCGTCGTCATCACTCCCTGGAACGATGATGCGGTGCCGGCAATATGGCCCAGAGGCTCCATCGCCAGGGCGCCCGCATTGGCCCCGATCATCCCGAAGAAGACCATCGTCATCGCCTGAAGGCCGACGAACAGCCACAGGGTCTCGAGTCCGATCGCCGCCACCACGACGAGATGTATCAAGGCCGCGGACGTGAACGCCCCGAGAGCTGCAAGCAGGATCCGGCGCGAACCCAGCCGCATCACCAGCCGCGAATTGACATAGGAACTGATCACCATCGGCCCGGCGATGAAGGCAAAGACCAGGGCTATCATCTCGGGTCGCCCGAAAACGTCGAAGACGATCTGCTGGATCGAACCGATGAAGGCGAACAGGGCACCCATCAGAAAGGTCAGGGTGATCGTGTTGCCGATCGACTGGCGGGTACGAATGGTGGTGAGCACCGCCTCGCCGACGCTCCCGAAGGAAAGCGCCCGGCGACGTTCAGGTGGAAGCGTCTCCGGAAGCCGGACGGTGATCCAGATGGCCAGTGCAGTCCCATAGACGCCAAGGCCGATGAAGATCGGTCGCCAGCTGCTGATCGCGATGACTGCCTGTCCGTAGAAGGGTGCGACGACCGGAACGATCATGAACACGATCATCGTCAGCGACATCACCCGGGCCATCGCCGATCCATGATAGGTGTCTCGAACGATGGACATGACCAGCACCCGGGTTGCCGCTGCTGCAACGCCCTGGAAGAACCGCGCCGTCAGGAGGACAGTGAAGCTTTGCGCAAGGCCGGCCAGCAGGCCGAAGATGGCGAACAGGACGAGGCCGCCCACAAGCAGCCATTTGCGGCCGAAGCGATCGGACAACGGACCATAGATGATCTGGGCAGCGCCGAAACCGATCAGGTAGGACGTGATCACCAGCTGGCGCCGATTGTCCTCCGCGACCCCGAGCGCCTCGCCGATCGCCGGAAGCGCCGGGAGCATGGCGTCGATGGCAAGCGCATTCGACGCCATCAGGGCCGCCATCATGACGACGAATTCGGCAAAGCCGGGGCGCCTTTCCGAAGTCTGCCTGGGGGTCGAAACGGTCATGAGCTGCCTGCTGACGGGTTGGACGTGGCTGTGCAACCCATCACCCGCTACACAAGTGCCGGGAAGCGCCGTTCCTCAACGATGAATCAAGTGCGCTGGCGATCGAGCCAGGGTGCGCCAGCGCCGAAGCCAGGCATCCGGACCAGATAGTCTCCTTGGGCGCAAGTGGCGCCTGCGCTACACAACAGCCATGATCATCGTCCATCATCTCGAAAATTCGCGCTCTCAGCGCCTTCTCTGGCTGCTCGAGGAGCTCGGTCTCGACTATGAGATACGGCCCTATTCCCGAAACCCGCGGACCATGCTTGCACCGCCCGAACTGGCCCGGATTCATCCGCTCGGAAAGGCGCCGGTGATCGAGGACGGAGGCCATGTCATCGCCGAGACCGGCGCAATCATCGAATATCTAGTCGAGCGAGCGGACGGGCGTCTTGGGTCCCCTGCGAACCGGGAATCCCTGCTTCGCTACCGGCATTTCCTTCATTATGCGGAAGGCTCGCTCATGCCCTTGCTGTTCACGCTCCTCGTGATCGGGCGGCTCGGCCTTCTCGGGCGCCCGGCAAGACCAACCCTGCTCAAGATGACCGCCCGTCACCTGGACTGGCTGGAATCGGAACTGGACCAGCGGGACTGGTTCGCCGGCGAACAGTTCACGGCCGCCGACATC
Source organism: uncultured Sphingosinicella sp. (assembly GCA_964404245.1). Lineage (GTDB taxonomy): Bacteria > Pseudomonadota > Alphaproteobacteria > Sphingomonadales > Sphingomonadaceae > Allosphingosinicella. Next base: position 3,066 of record CAYOJN010000081.1, read on the forward strand.
ATGATGAGCTTTCCGCTGGAGATTGCGCGCGGCCGCGCAGGCCTTGGCGAAGAGCGGCCAAACCTGATCGACTGGTTGGAGCGGATCCATGCCCGGCCGGCTTATGCAGAGGCGCTCCGAAAGGGCGGACCTTATGCCTATGCCTGAGATCCAGGCAAATCCGCTGTTGACTTTTGGGCCTTCGGAAGCCCGGATGCGCGCCAGCTAAAGAGGGGCGTTCATCGATGGAAAGCACGACCGAGCGGGGCATGCCGCTGCACATGAAGATGCTGATCGGCTTTCTCGTCGGCCTCGCCGGGGGATTGTTCGTCTTCACCGCGCAGCGCGAGGCTGCCTGGGTCGAGCCGTTCATGACCTATGTCACCGAGCCGATCGGCCAGATTTTCCTTCGGCTCCTCTTCATGCTCGTCATCCCGCTCCTTTTCTCGGCCCTTGTCGTCGGGATTTCGGAGATGGGCGAGATAAGGTCGCTGAAGCGGGTCGGGCTCAGAACCCTTTTCTACACTGTCATCGTCTCGTCGGTCGCCGTTGCGGTCAGCCTGATCCTCGTCAACCTTCTTCAGCCCGGCGCCGGGGTCGATCGGGACGTGGCGGCTTCCCTTCTTGCCGAATCTTCGGGACGCGCCGGCGAAATCCTCGAGACCAGTGCTGCCCAGCCTTCAGGAATCGATGCCTTCGTTCACATCATTCCCAGCAATCTCGTCGATGTGATGGGAAGCAACAGCGCGATCCTTTCGGTCATGTTCTTCGCGCTCTTTTTCGGAATCGGCCTGCTTCTCACGGACACTCCGAATGCCCGCGCACTGAAGCGGGGTTTCGAAGGCCTGTTCGAAGTCACGATGCGGCTGATCCTCATCGTCATCCGCCTGGCGCCGCTTGCCGTCGCCTGCTTCATGTTCAATCTCGCCGCTGCCTTCGGTTGGGAATTGCTGATCCGGTTGTCGGCCTATGTCGGCGTGGTTCTGCTCGCCCTGGGCGTCCAGATGTTCGTTGTTTTCCCGGCCCTGCTCGTCACTCTTGGAAAGAAGAACCCGATCGCCTTCTTCCGCGAGATCCAGGAAGCGACCCTGATGGCCTTTTCCACCGCTTCCTCCAATGCGACCCTCCCGACCGCGCTTAAGGTCGCCGACGAGAGGCTCCAGCTTCGGCCTCGAGTTTCGCGCTTCGTCCTCACGGTCGGGGCGACCGCGAACCAGAACGGCACCGCCATGTTCGAGGGTGTCACGGTCATCTTCCTTGCCCAGTTCTTCGGTGTTGATCTCACGATCTGGCAGCAGCTGACCGTGATGCTGGTCTGCATCCTCGGGGGAATCGGGACTGCGGGCGTTCCCGCCGGCTCTCTGCCCGTCGTTGCGCTGATCCTCGCGATGGTCGGCATTCAGCCCGAAGCCATCGCTCTGGTGCTCGGTGTCGACCGGTTCCTCGACATGTGCCGGACCACGCTCAACGTCGTCGGCGACCTCGTCGCGGCACAGGTCATCTCGACGGCAGAGCCGGCCGATTCCACCGACCGGCGGCCGGCACCCGATGGAGGCTCCGTCGCCGAGGCCCACCCCTCCTGACGAACGGGGTCAGGCCGGTTCCAGCTCCTTCTGAACGACCCTGTCGGCCAGGTTCCCGTTCAACTCGGCCAGGTGATCGAAGCTTGCGCTATAGGTGGCGAGACCCTGGCTGAGCGACCGAAGCTCGGCGTCGAAACCCTGCATCTCGGCCTCGGGAATCAGGGCCTCGACCTGGTCCCAGCGTGACCAGCCCTCGCGAGGCGCAAGCCCGAGCATCTGCCCGCGGCGGCTTGCAATGGCTGACGTCACCCTGGACGTGGCGCTGCTTGGCGCAAGCACGATGACCTTCATCACTGGCTCGAGCAGGTGGGGCGCTGCAGAGCCCAGCGCCTCCGACATTCCGATCCTTCCGGCGGTTCGGAACGCGATCTCGCTGCTGTCGACGCTGTGGTAGGACCCGTCGACCAGGGTCACATGAACATCGACGACCGGAAAACCCAGCGGCCCCTTCACCATGGCGTCGCGAACGCCTGCCTCGACCGCAGGTATCCATTGGCGGGGGACGACTCCGCCTGAAATCCGGTCTTCGAACCGGAAACCCTCGCCGCGGGCAAGCGGCTTCACTTCGAGGACGACGTCACCGAACTGGCCATGGCCGCCGGACTGTTTCTTGTGCCGGCCCCGCTGGGTGACGCCCTTTCGGATCGATTCCTTGTAGCCGATCGCGGGCGTTCGGGAATCGACGGCGACTCCGTATCGGCGCTTGAGCCGATCGAGGGTGACCTTGAGATGCTCGTCATTCACGCCCTTGAGGCGCGTTTCGTGCATGATTTCGTCCTGCTCCCAGATCAGCGCCCGGTCTTCCTCGACCAGCTTGTGGAGAGCCGTGGAGAGTCGAACATCATCCTTCCGGTCCCGGGTTTCGATTGCGAGGGCATGGTTGCGCGTTGGCTCGGCGATGTCGGGCTCCGGCGCCTGTCCTCCGCCAAGCCACTGCCCGGCACCAATTCCCTCGAGCTTTGCGATTGCGACGATGTCCCCGACCTTCGCCTCGCTCTGCTTGCTCGTCTTTTCGCCCTGGACGGCGAAGAGGGTCCCGATCCGAACGGGATCGCCGTCGGGTCCCTTGATTTCAGCGCCTTCCTTCAGCGGCTTTCCGAATATCCGGGCATAGGTCAGCCTGCCCATTGCGCCGCCGTTCGAGATCTTGAAGACGAACGCGCCGCTTTCGCTTGCGCCAAGCCGCTCGGCCGCAGCCTGGGGGTCCGGCACCTCGTGGCGAAGTGCCTTCAACAGACGCCGGAGCCCGAAGCCGTTGGTCGCCGAGCCGAACATCACCGGCACGATCTGGGCGGCACCCGTTTCCCTGGCGAGATCATCGAACACGGTCTGGCGATCCGGAATCTCGTCCATCAGCAATTGTTCGAGCAGGACGTCGTCATGGTCGGCGAGCTGCTCGAGCATGTGGGCGCGCTCGAGCGCTTCCCGGTCGGCAAGCTCGCTGGGTATGTCCTTCTGTTCCGACGGCTTGCCTGGCCGGTAATAATAAGCGCGCTCGAGCGCGATATCGACGAATCCCTGGATCTTCTCGCCGTCGCGAATGGGAATCCAGCGGGCAATGAGCGGCGAAGCGCTCATCGGCTGAAGCGATTCCAGCAGCGACTGGATCGATCCTCGCGCCTGGTCGATCTTGTTGACGAAGACGAGATGCGGGACTCCCAGTGACTCCAGCCGACGAAGCGTCGGCTCGGCAAGAAGGGCTCGATCGGGCTCGGGATCGACGACGACGATCGCAAGATCGGCGGCCGCGATTCCCAGGTCGCCATCGGCCGCAAAGCCGATCGAACCCGGCGAGTCGATCACCGCATAATGATCCTCCATATAGTCGAAGTTGAGGAGGTTGAGCTCGGTCGATCCGCTGCGGGCGCGCGCTTCCGGGGTGAAGTCGCCGATGCAGGTCCCGTCCGCGACGGAGCCCTGCCGGCCGATCGCTCCGGCGGCAAAAAGAAGGGCCTCGGCAAGGCTGGTTTTTCCAGCCCCGCCGGGCCCGACTAAAGCGATGGTTCTGGTGCCTGCAGCTCTTCCGGGCATGAATGTCTCCTTCGTGTGCCAGCAGCACTCCGCGAAGAAGACGCGGCGCCGCGTCCAGTGGGAAACCTCCAGCCTT
>CAYOJN010000081.1:6834-8765 GCA_964404245.1 uncultured Sphingosinicella sp.
GCAGCACTCCGCGAAGAAGACGCGGCGCCGCGTCCAGTGGGAAACCTCCAGCCTTCACCCCTTTCGCCCCGAGCGCAAGAGGGAAGGCGCGGTTGCCGGGGCAGAGCGAAGCTCAGTGACGGCGGTCGGGCGCCCCCGAAAGCCAGTTGATCAGGACCGACCGATCGCTTTGCGAAGCCATTCCCGGAAAGCCCATTTCCGTTCCTGGCGCCAGGCTTTCAGGATCGGCGAGAAATCGATCGAGAAGCGGTGTACTCCAGTGACCATGGCGATCGGCGAGCCGGCGAAGGGCCGGGGAATAATCGAAGCCGCTTTCGCCGGCGATTCGCCTTCCGGCCAGTTGGTTGAGAGAGGGGCCGGCAGGGCTGTGGTCCCCGGCATCGAGAGAGTGGCAGGCGATGCAGGCCCGGAAAAGCTGCTCGCCGGTCCTCACCGGCTCCTTCGCGCCATGCCTGGGAGGCGCCGACCAGGCCGCCGAAACCGCGACCAGAAGCAGGGAGGCGCCGACAAGCTTCACGAGCCGCCATCGGTTCGAACGACCATGATCCGGTCGAGCCCCGATTCGGGCAGATAGATCGATCCCGTGCTCCCCAGGATCTGGCGCACATTGCTGTTCTCGCCGCTTCCGGGATAGGTGGTCCATCCTTCCGTCGCTGGATCGAAGGAGAGCACGGCATTGGCACCGAAGTCGCTGATCCAGATGATGTCGCGATCATCGACATAGACGGCATAGACCCGCGGCCGATCGCCCTTCGGACGCCAGCTTTTCCACTCGCCGGTCGACGGCGTGTACCGGGTCAGCTGGCCGCCGGTCCATTCCGAGATCCACAGATTGCCGTGACTGTCTGACCAGACCCGCCGAGCCCCCTGCTCCGGCGTTGGAGGTTCGATGATCGTGGCTTCGCCGCTGTCAAGGTCGACCCTGGCGAGATGACTGCCGGCCAGGGAAACATAATAGATGTCGCCGGTGGGCGTGGCGGCAATTCCATAGGGACCGCGCCCTTCGGGATCGCGCCAGACTCGCATGTCGCCGCTTTGCGGATCGAGCCGCCCATAGACACCGGTCTGGCCGGTGAACCAGAGACGGCCATTCCCGTCGAAGGCCGCCGTGTTGAGATTCGAGTCGGGAAACTCGGTCGGAAGCGGCCACACACGCACTTCGTCGGTCACGGAATCGACCCTGACGATGGCGTTGAGCCCACCATCGGTGATCCAGGCGGCGCCGTCCGGGCCCTGGATGACCCCGTGCGGCGAAGACCCTTCACCGAGCGGGATTTCCCGGACTTCGCCGGTTTCGGGGTCCAGGATTCCGAGCGTTCCGCGCCGCTGGCCGGTATACCAGATCTTGCCATCCGGAGCGGGCGCGACATCGTGCGGACGCGAGCCTTCGGGCACCTCATAGACCCTGGCGTTCGAAGCCAAAGCGGGCGCGGCGGTCGCGACCGCCGAAGATCCGTCCTGCGCCGAAGCCGGGATCGACAACAGGGCCGAGGCGAGGATGAAGAGGGCGGCACGGGTGCTCATCTTGATCTCCGATTCATCGAGGGTCGGGACAGTCTAGCCGGTTTTGGCCGAGCCTCCAGCCTTGCTTGCCGCAGCGAAGGACCTGCCTTACATCGCCGCAATGACCTCGACGAACGATATCCGGCGCAGCTTTCTCGACTTTTTCGGCCGCCATGGGCACCAGATCGTACCTTCGGCGCCGCTGGTGCCTCAAAACGATCCGACGCTCATGTTCGTCAATGCGGGCATGGTTCCCTTCAAGAACGTCTTCACCGGTCTCGAGACCCGGCCTTATTCGACCGCCACCTCGTCCCAGAAATGCGTTCGTGCCGGCGGCAAGCACAATGATCTCGACAATGTCGGCTATACCGCCCGCCACCACACCTTCTTCGAAATGCTCGGCAATTTCTCGTTCGGGGACTATTTCA
>CAYOJN010000082.1:0-8615 GCA_964404245.1 uncultured Sphingosinicella sp.
CCTCACCCATGTACAATTTCGGGATGAGCTCGACGCTCAAGACCTGGTTCGACCACGTGCTTCGAGCCGGAATCACCTTCCGCTATACCGACGCTGGACCCGAGGGCCTGCTGAAGAACAAGCGCGCGGTAGTGATCGAAAGCCGGGCCGGGATCTACAGCCAGGGCGCATCGGCGCCGATGGACAGCCAGGAGCCGCATCTTCGGACACTTCTGAGCTTCATGGGCATTGAGGACGTCAGCTGGGTGCGTGCGGAAGGCCTCGCCTTCGGGCCGGACGCGGCCGCGCGGTCGATCGAAACCGCGAAATCCACCCTTCACGAGATTGCTGCCCTGGTCTCGGCCCCGGATGTGCCAGCCCCCGACGCTCCAGCACTGGCAGCCTGAGGAGGACAGACATGGTTCGATATCGCCTGATCAGTTTCAAGCTTTGCCCCTACGTGCAGCGGGCGGCGATCCTTCTCGCGGAAAAGAAAGTGCCGTTCGAACGAGTGGACATCGACCTTCAGGACAAGCCGCAATGGTTTCTCGACCTGTCGCCGCTCGGCAAGGTGCCGGTGCTGGTGATCGACAAGGATGGCGACGAAACGGTCCTGTTCGAATCTTCGGTGATCGCTGAGTATCTCGACGAGGTTATCGAACCGCAGCTTCACCCCGTTGACCCGCTTGAGAAGGCTCGCCACCGCGCCTGGATCGAGTTCGCATCTTCCACCCTGGTCGATATCTACGCGATGTTCAGCGGCGACCGGGCGGAACATGAAGGCAGGCTTGAAAGCCTCGACTCCAAATTCGCTCGACTGGAGAACCAGCTCGGCTCCGGCCCCTATTTCGCCGGTGAGCGCTTCACGATCGTCGACGCCGCCTTCGGGCCGGCCTTTCGCTATTTCGACACGTTCGATCGAATGCTTGCGCGCGACCTGTTCCAGGGTCGGCCGAAGCTATCGGCCTGGCGCGAGAAGCTTCGGCAGCGGCCAAGCGTGGTCGGCGCCGTCGACCCCGACTATTCGCAGGCCCTGCTCCGCTATGTCGGCGACAAGGAAGGCCATATGGCCGGACTGGTCCGCGCTTCGGCCGGGGAGCCGGCCTGAAGAGGAGGATGAAATGATCGATATTCGAAGGTTCGATACCCTTGGCCACGCCAATCATGGCTGGCTCGATGCCAGGCACCACTTTTCCTTCGCCAGTTACCATGATCCGGCGCGGATGGGCTGGGGGGCGATCCGGGTCTGGAACGATGACGAGATTGCTGCCCGGTCCGGCTTCCCGCCGCATCCGCACCAGGACATGGAGATCATAACCTATGTCCGAAGCGGAGCTATCACCCATCAGGATTCGATGGGGAACAAGGGCCGGACCGAGGCTGGCGACGTCCAGGTGATGTCGGCCGGAACCGGGGTCCGGCACGCCGAATATAATCTGGAGGACGAGACCACGACCCTGTTTCAGATCTGGGTCCTCACCGATCGGCCCGGTTCACCCCCCGGCTGGGGGGCGCGGAAATTCCCCAGGGCCGAGCGGTCGGGACGCTTCGTCACCCTCGCAAGCGGCTTCGAAGAGGATTTCGAAGACGATCCGGATATCCTGAAGATCCATTCGGCGGCTCGGGTCATGGGCGCAACGCTCGCTGAAGGCGAGACCGCCCGGCTGACGCTCGATCCCCACCGCCATGTCTATCTGGTGGCGACGAAGGGACCGATCGAAGTCAATGGCCAGCGGGCCGAGGCCCGCGACGGAGTCGCAGTGACCGGCGAGCCCGATTTGGAAATCAGGGCCGTCGGCGACGCCGAGATCGTCCTGGTCGATGCTCGCTAGGTTCGAGCGGCATCCAACCGCGCAAGATCAGGTCGGGTCGACCGGTTCCCGGCGGGTGGTCCGAAGAGTCTCGTCGCCCCGCTCCACATAGACGACCCGTTCGCCGCGACCGCGGAAGAACGGGATCAGGCCGAGTAGCCCGAGCAGGCCGAGCAGGCCCCAATCGAACCCGCCATCGTCCTGGCGATAGGAAAGCGACAGATCGTTGCTGAAGGGATCCGCGGGGTCGGCAAAGCCTTCCGGATAAGCGGCGTCGGGATTGATCGTCACGGGCTCCATCGGAACCGGTTGGGGAACCGGCTGGACGACCACCGGGCTCGACGGTGCCGGTTCCGGTTCCGGCTCCCTGGGTTCGGACTCGGGCGGCGGAGCCGGAGTCGGCGGCGGAGGTTCGCTTCTGGGCGGGGTCGATGGCTCGCTTGTCCTCGGCGGCGGTGGAGCAATGACCGGAGGCTCGGCGCTGCTCTGGGCTGCGCCGGGAGTTGCGATCAGCAACAGTGGCGCTGCGGCTGCCAAAAGCCTCATTGTCATTTCCGGTCTCCTGTCTCGCACCGTGGACGTATCGCACCTGAAACGGGCTGGCGACCGCCGCGTTCCGGGCAGACGCAGGGACACGAAGGCGCTCCCGGGAAAAGGCCCCCCTTCCCAACCTTTTGTCGCCGCGACGAAACTTCCTGCCGCAGGACAGTGGATAAGAGAGGCTGCTGCCGACCCTGTTCATCGGCGGTACAGGCCCGAAACCCTGTTTCGAAGACTGCTGGCACGGATCAGTTCATCCGCGGCAGCGGGCATGGGGCGATTTTCTATGGCGATGTATGTTTATTCGACCGACGGCGAACCCGTCGGCTATGTGTTTGAGACCACGATCTATGATCTTGAAGGAACTCCGCTTGGCCGGATCGTCGGCTGCCGGGTTCATCGCTTCGACGGAACCTATGTCGGCGAATGGTTCCGCGACATGGTCGTCCGCCGTCCGCAGGGACGACCGCGACTCATTCCGGCCATTCCGACGCCGCCGCGCCGCCCGCCCGCCGGTGCATCCTACAACTTGCGGGCGGTCGTCGATTACGGCTATCCCGACACTTTCCCGCTGCTGCGGGAAGGTGCCGACCCGGCCTATCTGGACCAGGCGGCAGAATAAGAGGAACCGCCGCGTCGGCGCGCGGTTGAGAAGCGGGCCATGGCGGAAGGCGAAAGATGATTCTCGTCGTCGACGACGATGCGCAGGTTCGGGCAACGATCGGCAGCGCGCTGACTGAGCTCGGCTATGCCGTGAGCGAAGCCGAAGACGGACCGAAGGCGATTGCGACGGTCGAAGCGGGCGGAATCACGCTCGTCGTTCTGGACTATGTGATGCCCGGAATGGATGGCGCCGAGGTGGCGCGGGAAATCTCACGCCTTGATCCTGACATGCCGATCATCTTTTCCACAGGTCATTCCGCTCTTCGGGCACTTCGGACCGCTGCCGGCGACGATGTCGCGGTCCTGGCCAAGCCTTTCACGCTCGACGAACTGGACGAATTGCTTCGCGAGCGGCTTCAGGAACGGCGCCGGGCAAAATCGGTCTGATTCGTATCCCGGCCGGGTGGGGCGGACATTGCCGGATATAGTCCAGGGTCGGCACGGCGCGCTTTGACCGGGGCGCGGAACCCCAATTCCGATGAGACCGGTCGAAGAGCGTTCGCTCAGACGCCGGAGCGGCGCTCGAAGGCCAGGCGGGTCCTGTTTGCCATTGCCACCAGTGAGAGCATGACGGGGACCTCCACGAGTACTCCGACAACGGTCGCCAGCGCCGCTCCGCTGCCCAGTCCGAACAGCCCGATGGCGACTGCCACCGCAAGCTCGAAGAAGTTGGACGTTCCGATAAGAGCACAGGGCGCAGCTACCGGAAAGGGCACACGCCACGCATAAGCGGCGGCGAAGGTCAGCAGGAAGATGCCATAGCTCTGGATGATGATCGGCGCAGCGATCATCGCGATGAGGTCTGGACGGCTCACCACGACTTCAGCCTGGAAGCCGAACAGGAGCACGACGGTGGCGAGCAGGCCGAGGACGGACACCGGCTTCAGACCGGCGGTGAAGCTGCCGATGGCAGTCACATCTCCCCTGGCCCGCGCCAACAGCGCGCGGCGGGTGAGGTAACCGGCCGCAAGCGGGATGACGACGTAGAGGGCGATCGACAGAAGCAGCGTCTCCCAGGGCACGGCGATATCGGTCACCCCAAGCAGAAAGGCGACGATCGGCGCAAAGGCGAACACCATTATGATGTCGTTCAGCGACACCTGAACCAGCGTGTAGTTGGGATCGCCTCGGGTCATCTGCGACCAGACGATGACCATCGCCGTGCAAGGCGCCGCCCCCAGAAGGATCAGTCCGGCAATATATTGCTGCGCATCGGCCGGTGAGACCAGGTCGGCGAACACCACTTCGAAGAACAGGACTGCCAGGCCCGCCATCGTGAAGGGCTTGACGAGCCAATTGGCCACCAGGGTCAGGATCAGCCCTTCAGGCTTCGCCCCGACCTGGCGCAGGCTGCCGAAATCCACCGCAACCATCATGGGATAGATCATCGCCCAGATCAGCACGGCCACCGGAAGGTTGACCGAGGCATATTCCAGGCTTGCCAGCGACCGGAACAGCGCCGGGCTGACGTTGCCGAGCACCACGCCGAGGGCGATCGCCAGCGCAACCCACAATGACAGCCACTTTTCGAACAGGCCGAGCCCCGCTGATCGAGGCTCGTCCTGCGGCAAAAGCCGCTTTGGTCGATGGCGGTACTGAATTTTCAGACCGGGACCACGTGCCGATGGTGCCAGGCCAGGATTGCCGCGGCGCCGCGGTGGGGGCGCCACGGTTCGGCCAGCGCCCGCAATGCCTTTTCGGTCGGCCGATCGGGCAGACCCAGGATCCGGCCGATCTCGATCTGGACAGCAAGGTCTCCGGCCGGAAAGACGTCAGTTCGGCCTTCCGCGAAGAGGAGGTAGATTTCCGCCGTCCAGCGGCCGATCCCGTTGACGTGGACGAGGGTGGCGATGGCCTCCTCATCCTCTTCAGGCAGCGATTCGAAGTCGAGCCGGCCGGAGAGAACGTCCTCGGCCAGGCTCCGCAGATAGGAGATTTTCTGCCGGGAAAGTCCGGCCGTTCGAAGGTCCTCGTCGCTGGTCCGGGCAATGTTCCGGGGATCGCTTACGCCTCCGGTTGCCGCCTCCACCTTGGCGAAGATCGCGGCCGCTGCCTTGATCGAGACCTGCTGGCTGATGATCGACCGCACCAGCGTTTCATGGCCGCGCTCGCGAAGACGGGGCCCCGGATAGCCGATCTGCTCCAGAGTCCGGGCGAATGCCGGTTCGATCTTCGCCAATGCATCCAGCGAGGCTTTCAGCTGTTCCGATTCCATCGTCCTGCCCTCTCGCCTTGATCTGATCGGGCGGGGCTAGCATAGCCGGTCCAGGCCCTTCTCCCCTTTCTTGCTTTCAGGATGTTTTTGATCATGCCGAGACTTGTCATCGTGAGCCGCGACGGAAGCGAACGGGAGGTCGAGGCCAAGGTCGGCTGGAGCGTGATGGAAAATATCCGCGACAACGGTTTCGACGAGCTTCTCGCGCTGTGCGGCGGATGCTGCTCCTGCGCGACCTGTCACGTCCATGTCGATCCTGAATGGCGCGCGAGCGTAGGCGAGCCGAAGGACGACGAGGACGATCTGCTCGATACGTCCGACCATCGCACCGAGGCCAGCCGGCTTTCCTGCCAGATCCTGTTCGTGCCCGAACTCGATGGGCTGAGAGTGACGATTGCGCCCGAAGACTGAAAAGGTCAGGAGCGGCCGGCTGCCACCGCATAGAGTGAAATTGCTGCGGCATTGGAGACGTTCAGGCTTTCGACCCGGTCCGTGATTGGAAGTCTGGCAAGCGAGTCGCAATGCGCCTCCACATTCTGGCGCATCCCCTCGCCCTCGGCGCCGAGGACGAGCGCGACCCGGTCCGGCCCGAGCGCGTCGGAAAGAAGCGTATCGGCCTCGCCGGTGAGGCCGATCCTCCAGAAGCCGGCTTCGGCGGCCTCGTCGAGACTTCTGGCAAGATTGACCACCCGGACCCAGGGCACCGTTTCGAGCGCGCCGCTGGCCGATTTGGCGAGTGCGCCCGATTCCGGCGGCGCATGACGATCCTGGGTAACGATCCCGAGCGCGTCGAAGGCGGCTGCCGAGCGCAATATCGCTCCCACATTGTGGGGATCGGTGACATGATCGAGGAAAAGCAGCGGTCGGCCATGTGGTGCGCCGTCCAGCAGATCGGCGAGGAGAAGGTCGGGAAGTCGGCCCACTTCCGCAACGATCCCCTGGTGGGGTGAGTCGCGCGGCACCAGTCGACCAAGATCGGCGGCTTCGGCAAAGGTGACCGGAATGGTTCGATCGATTTCGAACTGGGCCGCCGATTCGCGCGTCGCCCAGATCCGGATCACTTCTCGATCGGGATTGGCGAGCGCCGCCGCAACGGCGTGGCGCCCCCAGAATCGGGGGCGGTTTTCCGGCTTGCTTGCCTGGCGGGCCTTTCGTCGCATCGCGCCTCAATGATCAGCCGGGTCAGGCTTTGCAAGCATTGTGCAGCATCGGCTCGAGCTTTCGGATTGCGGCGCGTTGACAGCCGCTGAGCCTTACGCCAAGGGAGCCCCCTTCCTATATGGCGCTCCCACGGACAGGTGGCCGAGTGGTTAAAGGCAGCAGACTGTAAATCTGCCCGGGTTTCCCGTACGCTGGTTCGAATCCAGCCCTGTCCACCAAGCGCCGAGAGCGTTGCAACTCCCCTCTACAATGGTCTCACCATGAAGCGCGCTGCCGCCCCATAGCTGGCCAGTGCTTTTGCCAGTTCGGGCACGTCTTCCAACGAAAAGCCATTCCTCGACCAGAAGGGCACTGACTGGTTGACTGCAACCAGGCTGAGCGAAGGATATCCGGCTTGTGCCGCCTGGCTCGCAACGCGTTCGATGATCGCCTTCGCCGCGCCCGTTCCGCGGGCGTCAGAGAGAAGAGCGAGATCATGGACATACCAGATGTCCGAATGATCCGGCAAAGCCCCAAGCCGATGGCCGAGCGGCGGCGCCGAACGGGCAATCCAGGGATGGCTGATCAAATAGCCGATCGGTCCCTCACCCGAGTCCAGGGTCCACAGGCCATCGGGGCAGAGTTGGAGCCGTTCCTCGAAGATCTCGAAATCCTCGGGGAAATCGGGATGGACCCGCTCGGCGATCGCAAAGAGCGCCGGAAGGTCGTTCGCCAGGGCTGGACGCCAGCGTCCGGCCGTCATGACCGGGCCTCCATGCGTTCGACATCGCCATCGCGGTCGATTTCCGCTTCCTGACTGGCCTCGACTTCCTCATGGCGCCGATGCTGTGGCGCGAACCGAAGGATCAGATAGCCGGTTATTGCCGAGAGGAGCGAGCCAAGAAGGACCCCGATCTTCGCTTCATCGACAAGGAGCGGATCCTGCGGGAAAGCGAGTGCCCCGATGAAGAGGCTCATGGTGAAGCCGATACCGCACAGGATCGAGACCCCGTAAATCTGGAGCCAGGTCGCCCCGCGAAGCCGATTGGCAAGGCCAAGGCGGACCGAGAGCCAGACCGCGCCGAAAATGCCCAGCTGCTTGCCGACGAAGAGGCCGACGGCGATCCCCAGCGGTAGCGGCGCGAGGACCTGCTCGAGGCCGATCCCGGCCAGCGAGACCCCGGCATTGGCGAAGCCGAACAGAGGCACGATCAGGAAGGCCACCCACGGACTGATGGCATGTTCGAGCCGGTGAAGCGGCGACTGCGGCGAATCCGGCGCCCCCGGACTGGGAACGACCGGGACGACGGACGCTGCAAGCACGCCCGCAACCGTGGCATGGACCCCGGAAAGAAGCACCGCATACCAGAGCAAGGCCCCACCGATCATGTAGATCCACAATGGCCTGACTCCGCTCCGGCCGATCACGTACAGCGTCACGTAAATGGCAGCGGCCACGCCCAGAGCGACCGTGTCGAGAGACTCGGTGTAGGCAAGAGCGATGATTGCCACCGCGCCGAGGTCGTCCGCGATGGCGACGGTGGTGAGGAAAAGCTTCAGCGAGGTCGGTGCCCGACTACCGAGCAAGGCGAGAACCCCGATTGCAAAGGCGATGTCGGTCGCGGCCGGTATCGCCCAGCCGTCGGCCAGGCCCGGATCGCCGCTCGTCAGACCGAGATAGAGGAAGGCCGGAATGGCCATCCCCGCACCCGCAGCGATGATCGGCAAGCGCCGTCTCTCCCAGGTCGACAGCCTGCCGTCGACGAATTCGCGCTTGATCTCGAGGCCGACGAGAAGGAAGAAAATCGCCATCAGGCCATCATTGATCCAGAGGTGGACGGTCATCGGCCCCAGCTTGGGCGTGAATTCGGGTCCGATCTCGGAATGGAGCCAGTCGAAATAAGCGGTGGAAAGACCGCTATTGGCGACGATCATCGCGAGCGCAGCTGCCGCCATCAGCAGGATCCCGCCGGCCGCTTCGCTGGCCAGGAAACGGCGAAGCGCCGGCGGCGGGTTGTTGCGGTTCATGCTCTCGTCCATTGGCGCTCCTCAGAAATGAGCGGCTGACTAAGGTCAATGCCACCTGACGAAAAGCCTTCCCGTCCACCTGAAAGAAGCGATTTACGGCGTGAGGGCGATCCACCTTTCCCGAAATGCATGCTTGCAAATCGGGAGATCCTGCCTAATTCCTTCTGCGCCGGCTTTGCCGCGGGCGGGTATAGCTCAATGGTAGAGCACTAGCCTTCCAAGCTTGTGATGCGGGTTCG
>CAYOJN010000083.1:0-8553 GCA_964404245.1 uncultured Sphingosinicella sp.
GGACCGAAATGCCATATTGATTGTCTTCGATGTAGAAGAGCATCGGCAGCTTCTGAGTCGTCGCAATCGTCAGTGCCGACCAGAAACCGTTCGTGGCGACGGAGGCGTCACCGCCAAGGACGACGGCGATCGACTGCCCGGCGGCCTGGTCCCCGAGCACCTGTGCCTGGTAGGTCAGCGCCTGTGCCCAGCCGGCCGTCGGCGTGTACTGGGCGCCGACCCCACCCGACATCGGAAGAGCCGGGCAGCCATTGGGATTGGGATAGTTGAAGACGACCCCGATATCGCGCCCGTCCGAATAGCCGCCGGCCCGGCCCATTCCCGAACCCAGCGCATCTTCGAGCGGGACTCCGAGCGACAGGAGCAAGGGGCGGGAGCGATAATAGCCGCAGGCGGCATCGCGGCGCTCGGTCAGTCGGCTCCCGAGCATGACCTGGGCCATGTCATGGCCGCGGGCGCTGAACTGGTAGAGTACCTTTCGCTCGGGAACGAGCCGTTCCTCCTCAATCCGGTCCATCGCCCGGCTGACATGGACGAGATAGGCGATCTGCCGCCAGTCGAAGGCGGGGTCGGGCGCATTGCTCCGGCCTGGCCGGGTCCGTTGGGCGGAATCAGGCATCGAGCTTCTCCACCACGGCGGCGGCGAAGAGATCGACATTCTCGTCGGACAGGCCGACGACGTTGAAGCGCCCCGAGCCGGCCATGTAGATCCCGCGCTCCTTGCGAAGTTCGAGGACCTGGCCTTCGCTCAAGGGGAGAATCGAGAACATCCCGTTCTGCTCGCCGATATAGGCCAGCCTTTCATCATAGCCGGCGAGCCGCGATCGAAGCGAACGGATCCGGGCGCACATGTCGTCCAGTTCCGATCTCCAGTCGGCGCGAAGATCGGGATCGTCGAGGATGATCCGGACGATCGCCGCGCCATGATCCGGCGGCATCGACCACATGGTCCGGGCAAGTCCCATCAGATTGCCGAGGACGACCTCGGCCCTCTCCCGGCTCCGGCCCTTGACGAACAGGCTTCCGGTCCGCTCGCGATAGATTCCGAAATTCTTGTCGCAGCTCTGGGCGATGAGCGCTTCGTCGGCTGCCTCGACGACCAGCCTGGTGCCGGCGGCATCCGGTTCCAGACCATGACCCAACCCCTGGTAGGCGATGTCGACGAAGGGAATGATCCCCTTGTCGGAAACAAATTGTGCGATCACCTTCCACTGGTCCGCCGAAAGATCGGCGCCGGTCGGATTGTGGCAACAGCCATGGAGGAGCAGAAGGTCGCCGGCCTTCGCCTCCTTCAGCGCTTCCATCATCTCGTCGAACAGCAAGTGGCGGCTCTTCGGATCATAATAAGGATGGCTGACCATCTCGACCCCGGCGCTCCGGATCAGCGGCCCGTGATTGGGCCAGGTCGGTTGTCCGACGAAGATCCGGGCCTCGGGATTGGCAGCGCGGATGAGTTCCGCGCCGAGCCGGAGGGCGCCGCAGCCGCCGGGCGTCTGGACTCCGACGATCCGGTCGTCCGAGGCCCCTTCCTCGCCGAACAGGACCGCCTTGATCAGCCGGGTGAAGCGAGGGTCACCTTGCGAACCCAGATAGGCCTTTGTCTCCTGGGTATCGAGAAGGATCCGTTCGGCCTTCTTCACCGCCCGAAGGATCGGCGTTCCACCGGAGGGATCACGATAGACCCCGACCCCCACGTCCATCTTGTCCGGCCTAGGATCGGAATCGCACAAGGCGATGAGAGCGAGCAAGGCGTCGGCCGGCTGCGGCTCCAGCCGGTCGAAGAGGGTCGCACGGTCGGCCAGCATCATCCCCTGTGACATCGTTCCTCCTTCAATCCCTGATTCCTTTAGATCATCGCCGCGTCAATTGCTCGTCAGATTTTGACGCAGAGGCGTAGCTTGTGAATTGTGTGTTTCATAATTCATGATATCACGGTGAGCATGTTTCAGATCGACGAGACTGACCGCCGAATCCTTCGCGAACTCCAGCGCGATGCCAGCCTCAGCCATGCGGCGCTCGCGGAGCGGGTCGGAGCGTCCGCGGCTTCGGTCTGGCGGCGAGTCCGCAACCTGGAAAAGGAAAAGGTTCTCGGACCAAGCGTCCGGCTTGCAAGCGCCGAACATCTCGGCCGGAGCGTCAACGTGATGTGCCAGATCCGGATGACCCGCCAGACGGTCGATGCACGGGCCGAGTTCGAGCAGTTCATCCAGTCGCGCGACGAAATCGTTGAATGCTATGCGATGTCCGGGGAATGGGATTATCTGCTTCGGATCGCGGTGCGCGACGTTGCCGATTATGACCGGTTCATCCGCCGGGGCGTGCTCGCCCATCCAAGCGTCGCCACCGCAGCCTCCAATTTCGCCCTTCGACAGGTAAAATATACGACCGAAATACCGGTCTGAGCATCGCTCCGGCGACGACACGGAACCCCGAACCGGACCTGCGGATTGAGACGGCAACGAACCGATCCGGAGCAGGAAATATGGCCGCACGCGCTTACTGGCGGGGACAGATCAGGCTGGCCCTGGTCTCGATCCCGGTCGAGATCTTCACCGCGACCAAAAGCGGCGCTTCAATCGCCTTCAACCAGATCCACGAGCCGAGCGGCAAGAGGATCAAATATGAAAAGGTCGTCCCCGGGATCGGGGCGGTCGATCCTGACGAGATCGTCAAGGGCTTCCAATATGAGAAGGGCTCCTACGTCCTCCTCGAGGAAGAAGAGATCGAGGCGGTGAAGCTGGAGAGCAAGAAGACGCTCGAGCTGACCCAGTTCGTCGACCATGACGAGATCGACGTCCTTTATTATGAAAAGCCTTATTATGTCGTCCCGGCCGACGACCTTGCCGAGGAAGCCTTCATCGTCCTTCGCGAGGCGCTAAGGCGGTCTCGAAAGGTGGCGCTCGGCCAGCTCGCCATGCGCGGTCGCGAATATATGGTCAGCCTGAAACCCTGCGGCCGCGGACTCGTGCTCGAGACCCTTCGCTATGCCGACGAAGTCAACAAGGCGCAGAATTATTTCCGCGATATCGAGGATTCCGAGCCCGACGAGGAATTGCTGGAACTGGCCGAGGCGCTGATCGACCGGAAGACCGCGAAATTCGATCCCTCGAAGTTCCACGATCGCTATGTCGAGGCGCTTCGCGACCTGATCGAGCGCAAGCGCAAGGGCAAGACCATCCAGACCGAGGAGGAATCGGAGCCCGCAAAGGGCATGAACGTCGTCGACCTGATGGCGGCGCTCAAGCGTTCGATCGAGAAACCGGGGGACAAGTCGGAGTCCGGCGGGACCGGGTCAAAGACCCGCTCGGGGACGACCCGAAAGAAGCCCGCCAAGGCGAGTATGGCGAAGAAGGCGGCGGCGAAGAAGAGCAATGCGAAGCCGGCTCCGGCGCGAAAGCGGGCCTGACGTCATGGCGCCAGGCTCCCTCCCCTCGCCTCGCCGGGGCGATCGTTGAACCATGGCACGAAAGAAGGACCCGCTCGAAACCTATAATCGCAAGCGCGACTTCAGCCGCACGTCGGAACCCAAGGGCACGTTCGAGACCCTAGCCTGGGGCAACGGCAACGGCTTCATGGTCCAGAAGCATGACGCGACCAGGCTCCACTGGGATCTTCGACTTGAAATGGAAGGCACCTTGAAGAGCTGGGCGGTGACCCGCGGCCCGAGCCTCGATCCTGCCGACAAACGCCTTGCGGTCCGAACCGAGGATCATCCGCTCAGCTACGCGACTTTCGAAGGCATCATTCCCAAGGGCGAATATGGCGGTGGAACGGTGATGATGTGGGACCGGGGGACCTGGACCCCCGACCCACGCAAGGATCCGCTCAAGACGATCGAGGAAGGCCATCTCCACTTCACCCTCCACGGCGAACGGATGAAGGGCGAGTGGATCATGATCAGGCTCAAGCCAAGGCCCGGCGAAAATAGGGAGAACTGGATCCTCCGCAAGGTTGAGGATGAATTCGCCGGAAGCTCGACCGGGCTTACCGACAAATATCTGACCAGCATCCGAACCGGCCGGACGATGAACGAGATTGCCGAGGGCAAGGCATCGAAGGACCTGGCTTCCTGGACGAAGACCCCGGCTGGAAAGGCCAGGCCCGGAAAGGCCGGCTCCGGAAAGACGGGTGCCACGCCGAAAAAGGCCTCGCCCAGGAAATCCGACCCACCCGCCTTTCGATCGCCGCAAAAGGCGTCGCTCGTCGACAGCGTCCCATCGGGCTCCGCCTGGATCCACGAGATCAAGTTCGATGGCTATCGCTGCCTTCTCGCCCTCGGCGGAGGGAAGGCGCGAATCCACACCCGATCGGGCCTCGACTGGACCGACAAGTTCCCCGAAATCACCGAGGCGGCGGCTTCGATCGAGGTCGGATCGGCCCTACTCGACGGCGAGATCGTCAAGCTGAACGAAAAGGGCGCGAGCGACTTTTCGGCGCTTCAGCAGGCAATCAGCGAAGGCGGGCGGAATTTGAGCCTCTATCTGTTCGATGCGCTTGAGATCGACGGCGAGAATTTGGCACCGCTGCCCAATATCGAACGCAAGCAGCGCCTTGCTTCGCTGATCGGCGATGGCAAGCCGCCCTTCATCCATTATGCCGATCATCTCGTCGGCAAGGGCGAGCAATTGCTGGCCGGAATCTGCGACGCGGGCGGCGAAGGGATCATCTCGAAAAAGGCCGATTCGCCCTATCGCGGTGACCGGACCAGGGCCTGGCTCAAGATCAAGTGCACCCGCCGACAGGAATTCGTCATCATCGGCTGGGCGCCGAGCGACAAGAAAGGGCGGGGTTTCCGGTCGCTCCTACTCGGCCTCAATGAAGACGGAAAGCTTCGCTATGCAGGCAAGGTCGGAACCGGCTTCTCGATGAAGCTCCTCCAGGACCTGTCCGAGCGCCTTCGGAAGATCGAGATCGACAAGCCGCCCGTCACGGTTCCCCGCGCCGATTCACGCAATGCCCATTGGGTGAAGCCCGAACTGGTCGCGGAAATCGCCTTCGCCGAATTTACTTCCGACAATGTCGTTCGCCACGCCAGCTTCATCGGGCTTCGTGACGACAAGCCCGCCTCGGCGGTGATCGCCGAAAAACCGGTGCCGCTGCCGGCCGGCGAGGAATCACAGGACGGTGTGAAGATCAGCAATCCGGGACGGGTGATCGATCCCGATTCCGGAACCACCAAGGGCGAACTGGTCGATTATTATCGCGCCGTCGCGTCGATCATGCTCCCCTGGGCCGCCAACCGACCGATCAGCCTCGTTCGCTGCCCCCAGGGCCGGGCGAAGAAATGCTTTTTCCAGAAGCATGATTCAGGAAGCTTCGGCCCCCATGTCCGCCATGTCCCGGTCACCGAAAAAGCCGGCAAGACGGAGGATTATCTCTACGTCGATGACCAATCCGGGCTGATCTCCTGCGTCCAGATGGGGACGATCGAGTTTCACGGCTGGGGCTCGTCGGTCGGCGATATCGAGAAGCCGGACCGGCTGGTCTTCGATCTCGATCCCGACGAGGGGCTCGATTTCGCCGAGGTCAAGAAGACGGCCGTGGAACTCAAACGCTATCTGGCCGACATGGGGCTTCAGACCTTCCCCTTGCTCACCGGCGGCAAGGGCCTCCATGTCGTCGTTCCCCTGATCCCCGACGCCGAATGGCCGCAGGTGAAGGATTTCGCTCAGCGCTTCGTCCTTGCCCTGGCCCAGGCAGAACCCGACCGGTTCACTGTCAACATGGCAAAAGCCAAGCGCAAGGGCCGGATTTTCCTGGACTATCTTCGCAACCAGAGGGGTGCGACAGCGATCATGCCTTATTCGGCCCGGGCGCGCTCAGGCACTCCGGTCTCGGCGCCGATCAGCTGGGACGAGCTTGACGATCATGAGAGCGGCGCCACTTTCACGGCCCGCGATTCCGCCTTGCTTCTCGAGCGTTCGTCGAGCCGGGCGCTCCAGGGCTGGGGCGAAGCCGCCCAGCGACTTCCGGACCTGTGAACTAAACCGGCGCTCCGGCACCGATCCAGGCGGCGAATCCGGCGGCGACGGCCGCGGCAAGCCAGAAGCGCCAGGCCGAAGCCGGTTCCATCGCGGCCATCGAAACCTTCGCCGCCCGTCTTCCGGTGACCATCGGCCCGACCAGATTCTTTCGCCGAAGCGCGTAATAGAGGATCGCCGCGATATGGAGGCCGATCAGGATCAGGAGAAAATCGAACAAGGTCTCGTGGCGATCGCTCATCGCGTCGGCCACCTCGAAGTCGACGAGATGCGAGAGCGGCCCGCCCTCGATCCCGTCCTCGTCGCTTGCAAGAAGACCAAGGCCGACCTGGAGGGTGAGTATGGCGAGCATCGCGATCACGCTCAGGGCGCCGATCGGGCTATGGCCAGCAGCCGGTACAAGTCGCCCGCGAAGATGGGCAAGGATCGTCGATGGCCCCTTCACGAACCGGGAAAAGCGGGCGGTCGAGCTCCCGAAAACGCCCCACAGGATCCGGAAGACAAGGAGGCCGAGAATGATCGTTCCGCCGACGATGTGGAGGTCCAGCCTGCCCTCTTCGGCCGTCCACCACTGGAACGGGATGAGCAGGACCAGCGACCAGTGGACGAGCCGGACCGGAAGGTCCCAGACCCGGATCCGGCCGCGTTGGTCTTGCTCGGGCAGGCCCGGGCCGGTCATCAGTCTTCCGGCGCCCGGAAGAGGTCGTGGCAATTCTTGCAGCTTTCGCCGAGGCCCTTGAGAGCCGTCCTGATCGCCGGCACGTCGCCGGAACGGGCACTTTCATCGAACCGGTTCGCAGCCGCCTCGAAGGCGGAGGCCCGTTGACGGAAAGTTTCGGGATCGGCCCAGATCTCGCCCTTCGCCCGGGTCTTCAGCCCGGTTTCGGCGCCGCTGCCTTCAGGAAACCAGGTCAGCAATTCAGGGCCGTACCGGGCGATGTTCGCCGAATGCTCCTGGATGGTCGGAAGGGACGGTGACGAGGATTTGAGCTCGGCGCCGATCGCCTTCATCGCCTTGCTCATCTCCTTGTAATGCGACTGGCGCGCCTTCATCACCTCGGCATGGTCGGATGCAGTGCCGCTTCCTTCAGCGACATTGTTCGCAGCTTCGGTCTGGGGGCTCTCGCTGCTGCAGGCGGCGACGGCGATCAGTGCGGTGGCGGAAGCGAGCAGGATGGCGGTGCGTTTCATCGGACACTCTCCTTTTGCCCGATCAATGCCTTGCTTGCTCCGGTCGATCAACCGGACAAAAAACGCCCGGCCGAGAGCGGCCGGGCGTTGAGGCAGGTCAACCGGACAAAAAGACGCCCCGGCCTCAGGGGGAGAAGGCCGGGGCGTCGCAACCGATCCGGCGGATACGAGCCGGAGTTCGGTAGAGAATTTAGCGGCAGCGGCTGCGGCCGCGCTGGACTTCCCGTCCGAGCAGGGCACCGAGGGCGGCCCCGATCACGGTACCGGTCGTGCGTTCGCCGCGAGTGTCGATGGAGCGTCCGAGCAGCGCGCCTGCGGCGCCGCCCACGATCAGTCCGGTCGTCCCGTTGGACTTTCGGCAATAGGTACGCCCATCGCGTCCGCGCCAGGTCGGGCCGTTATAATAGCCCTGATTGTCATAGTGGCGGCTGTAGCTCCGATTGTCGCGATAGTCGGCCATGGCGACCGTCGGAAGAGCCGGGGCGGTCATCGTGACCGCAGCGAGGCCGAGAACCAGTTTACGCATGATGTGCTCCTTTCAAACTCGAGCACGAAGTCCCGAAGGTGCCTCGTGACAGAAAGGATGAATAGGCCGAGTCGGGTGAGCCCATTCTGAATTGGCATGTTAGGCAAGGTTCATACTGGCGCCCCGGAATCCAGGCGTTCGACTTCGCCTTGACGAGGTTCCGGCTCGCCCCGCCGGTTGAACTGACTGGTGATCTACATAGATAATACACGATCAGGCTTGCGCTGCGGGGTCCGAAGCCCCAATCTCGCAGGCGAAAGACAAGATCGGGGAACGCCATGGCCACGCAGACTGCAACCGACACCGCCGAAGCCAATCCACTCACGCTCGATGCGCCCAAGCCGCTTCAGACCGTGACGGCGGAGCAGGCCGCCGGGCTGGTTCCGCTCAAGGAAGAACAGAAAAGCCAGCTCGAGGAACGGGTCGACACGTTCGTCAACGAACTCATTGCCCTTGATTCCAATTCGCCTGAATTCGGCAAGAAGGTCGATCAGCTGACGACGATGGGCCGCAAGGAAATCAGCGAGGCGGCCTCCCATTCGAACCGCTTCCTCGATCGGCCGGTCAAGGCGATCGACACCGACACCGGGATCGGCGCCGATCTCACCGAGCTTCGAAAGACGGTCGAATCCCTGGATCCGGCGCGCGGCAATCTTTCGAGGCCCCGCCGTCTGTTCGGGATCATTCCCTTCGGGAACCGGCTTCGCGGCTATTTTCTCAAATACCAGTCCGCCCAGACCCACATCGCCAAGATCCTCGCTGCCTTGGCCTCGGGAAAGGACGAGCTTCTCCAGGACAACGCGGCGATCGATACCGAGCGCTCGCAGATGTGGAAGACGATGGGCAAGCTCGAGC
>CAYOJN010000084.1:0-8533 GCA_964404245.1 uncultured Sphingosinicella sp.
CGACGATGTGAGCCGCGAGCAAGCGGCGCTTGGCCGGGTCTTTGCCTGTCTTCGGGACGCCCAGGACGTGCCTTCGCTTGCGAATCTCGCGGAGCAGGCCGGATATTCGCCCCACCATTTCCATCGTCTGTTCAAGCGCTCGACCGGGGTCACGCCGGCCGCTTACTGGCGCCAGCTTCGTTCCCGCCGCGCCGAACAGGCGCTCGATCGGAACGGCCGGGTGACCGATGCCATTTATGATTCCGGTTTTTCCGGTCCAAGCCGATTCTATGCCGAAAGCGGGGCAAGGCTGGGAATGACTCCGACCGCGTGGCGCGACGGTGGCAGGGGGGAGACGATCCGATGGGCAGTGGCCGGAACCGATCTCGGCCCGATCCTGGTCGCTGCAACAGCGCGGGGAATCTGCCGCCTGTCCTTCGATGAGGACGAATCCGCGCTTCGGGCGCGCTTTCCCAATGCCCGTATCGAAGCGGGCGGGCCGGCCATGGCGGATCTCGTTGCCCGTGCAGTCGCTGCGGTCAACGCTCCGGAAAGGCCGCACGACCTCCCGCTCGACGTTCGTGGCACCGCCTTCCAGGAGGCGGTGTGGCGGGAATTGTGCCGGATACCGGCTGGCGAGACCCGTAGCTATGCACAGCTGGCGGCAGCGGTCGGCCATCCAGGCGCAGTTCGTGCGGCAGGCTCGGCCAATGGAGCCAATTCGGTCGCAGTCCTGATCCCATGCCACCGGGTGATCAGAAGCGATGGTTCGACCGGCGGCTATGCATATGGGAGCGACCGCAAGGCGAGGCTGCTCGAGCGGGAAAAAGGCGGAACGGGATCTCAGCTTTCGCTGCTGGACTCCGCGTCAGGGACCACCTTGCGGCAATCATAGACCAGTTTTTCGTTCGGCACTCGCGGAAGGATCTCGCTCACGCTTCGAAGCTGGTCGGCAAGAAGGATCCGTGATTCCTGGTCTGCCGTGCACGCCTTGACGTCCACCTGGCGGCGGAGGGCCCTGACCCGTGCCATGGCTTCCGAGCCAAGCAGATATCGGGTGACTGCATATTCCTTCGCATCGGGCCGAATTTCGAGCACCGAGACTGCCTGCTCGCTTTCCGGCACCAGGATCCGGGTCCAGACATCGCCATTGCGCGCATATTGAGTCCTTCCATTGACGCAGCCGCCCGGCGCCCAGTCGATTCGCACATCGTCGGACGATGAAACCGTGACCCGGCTTCGATCGGGCACGAGCCGGCACAGATTCTGCCCGGCAAAGGCCAGACTTCCCTGCTCCCGGGTGTCCGCCCCGGCCACGTCTTCCTCTGCCTGTTCGAAGGCGTCGGCCCTGCTCGGCCGGGTGAAGAAAAGGATTGCGGCCGCAATCAGGAGCGCGAGCCCGGCCGCTGCAACGGCGTAAGCGGGCCTGTCGCGGTTGCGCATTGCAAGCAGCCCGGCACTTCCGAAGGCGAGCAGCGAAAGGACGAGGAGAAGCAGGGCAATTCCGATCCGGGTTTCGCGCTCTTCCTCGATGGCGATGAGGGTCCGTTCCCGACCGAGCGCCAGCTCCCGTTCCCGGGCGCTGAGAGTCGCAAGCCGCGCCCTTTCCTCCGCCTCGATCCGGTCCCGGTCGCGACTCTGCTGATCCGCCATGCTGATACAATCGCTGGCGACGGTCGCGAAGGGCTGCCCGGCCTGGCGTAGAAAGGCGATCAGCTCCCGATTGGCGACTGCGAAGGCGAAGGCTGAATCGCCGTCCTGGCCGCGGGTGATCAGGGTATTGACGCCGATCACCCGGCCGCAGGGATCGAGCAGTGGTCCGCCGCTATGGCCACGGGCGATGTTCGCGGTGTGAAGAAGTGTCGTGATCCCGTTGATCTGCCGAACGTTGGAGAAGATCCCGATCGATCGGGTCGGCGGAAGCGGGACGATATAATCCTCGGCCGATTGCGCAGTGGCGAGATCGACATTGCCGGGATAGCCCAATGCACCCACCGGTGCTCCGTCTTCGAGCCGACCGGTATAGAGGGGGATGGGAGCGATCTGGCCCTGCTCCATTTCAAGCAGGGCAAGGTCGCGCGCCGGATCCATCGTGACCAGTCGGGCGCGATAGGATTGGTTGCCTTCGGACGGGACGATCCCGACCGTTACGTCCTGCGGATATTGCTGGGCGAGGGCAACGACATGGGCATTGGTGACGATCCGGTTGCGGCCAATGGCAAAGCCACTCCCATGGCTGAAATCCACCACTTCGCCGCCCTCGAACGCGATCACCACCACCCGGACGACGCTTCTTCCGGCAACGGAAATGTCGTCGGCATGCGCAGGGCTCGCCGCCAGCAGGCAGAAAAGGAGGAAGAGCCATCTCGCCATAAAGCTTGTTTCCACCCCCCGCCCCCGAACGCGGTCGGATTGACCGCGAACCGAAGACGGGTGCCAGGTGAATTTCACCTGGCCCGGAACACCTCTAGAGGCCGGGGCCTCGGCCGCGCAAGCGAAGCGGGATCAGTCCGCCTCGGCCTTCTTCTTCCACGCCTCCCGAAGCGCATCCAGGCTGGTCAGTGCAGCCTCGCTGTCGCCCGCACGAATGAGGGCCGTGATCGCTTCGAGCTTGTCCTGATCCTGCCGGCCATGGCCGGCGCCGACCAGCGGCCCCCAGGCCAGAGCGGCCCGCTGGGCATCGTTGCGCCGAAGCAGTTCCCGGGTTGCGAGCATTCGAAGGTCGCCTGCCTGGGGAGCCAGTTCATGGGCGGTGATGAGGGCGTCGATGGCATTGTCGCTCGGTGCCTCGCCCGACGGCTCATAGCTCTGATAGAAATACATCAAGGGCTCGGGATCGCCGGGATCGATCCGGTTGGCGGCAGCGATGATCCGGCGAACTTCGCCCCAGGTCTCTGGGCTCTTGTCCTCCGCCGCTTCCGCCCGCGCCCAGATCGAACGGGCCTTGTAGAGATGGGCATCGACGAGATTGGGGTCGGCGGCAAGCGCTCGGTCGGCTGCAGCCTCGGCGGCATCGTAATTGCGGGCATCATATTCGGCTTCGGCCAGGCTTACCTGAACGAACGGGTCGTTCGGATAGGGTGCAGCCGCCTTGCGTGCGTCCCGGACCAGCGATTCGGCCTGGCTCCGGTTCACTCCGCGCTTGGAACGCATCCGCACATCGATGATGGCATTTTCGCCGGCGTTGAGGGCCCGGATGACGATCGGGCCGGTGGAAAGCTGCTCGGCCGGGATCCGGGCGAGGTTGAATTCGTCGGTACGCCGGTAAGCGCGAAGATCCGAGGTCAGCTTGTCCAGATCGCCGAACGCCGCGGCGGCCTGCTCCGGGGGCTGGTTGGCTGCCAGAGCCCTGTAATAGGCAAGCAGTTCGCGGCCCATTCGATCGGGATGGAGAGTGAGATAGTGGCTCATCAGCCAGCCGATCCCGTAAATGCCCGGAACCCGCCAATTTTCGCCGGGACGGAGCAGGATCTGCTTGGCATTGATGTCGCTTCCGCTCGTGATTTCATGCCGCCTTTCCCAGGGCGGCGTCCCGATGGTGACGCTTCCATCCTCCTCGAACCGGGCGGTGGAGAAAAGCTCGGGATAGCCTTCGGAGAGCCAGAGCGGAGCGCCGAAGTTGAAATTATTGAACATGAAATGGTGGGTATATTCGTGGAGCAGCACCGATTGAGCGGTGAAACTGTCCTGGACCGCCGCCGGGGTATGGAAGCGGTGAAGGCTGTTCCGGTGTCCCGAACGATAGTCCATCCTCGGCGAGAACACGACTCCGCCGGCCGCGTGCGGAATGTAGAATCCCCAGATTCCGCTGCCCCTCGCACCGGCAAGTTCGCGGACCTTGTTGACGTCGCGAAGATAATAAACGGTCAGCCGGGTTGCCGGGCTTCGATCGGGATCGTTCACACCCATCGCGACCCGGAGCATGCTGTCATAGCGTTCGAGCTGTTCGGCGGCCTCCCGAAGTTCCTTTTCGTCGGCTTCGGAATAAATGAGAAAATGGCGGGTGCTCGCTTCGCGCCAGCGCGCCTCGGCCAACCCGGCCTGCGCAACCAGGAGCACCGCCAACAACAGTCGAATGATCACTATACATACCCCCAGGTCTTTGCTTTTGTTACCTTAACCGCTGAATCCCGGGTTCGCAACGCGGTCATAGAAAGGAATAGGGATCGACATCGACTGTGACCCTGACGCCACGCGGCAGGTCCAGTCCGGACAGCCAGTTCGCGATGATGTCCTGGACCGGGACCGATCGTGCGGCGTGGACGAGAAGCCGGAGGCGGTGCCGGCCACGGAGCATGGCGAGCGGGGCGGGGGCCGGGCCGAACACGGCCATGTTCTCCAGGCTGGGGGAGGACCGGCCGATCACCCGCGCCGCCTCATTCGCCTGGGCCTGGTCCTCCGAGGATATGATGATCGCTGCAAGTCGCCCGAAAGGCGGCATTGCCGCTTCCCGCCGGGCCTCGGTCTCGGCGGCATAAAAGCCTTCCGAATCCCCGCTCACCAGAGCGGCGAGCACCGGCGCGGACGGATCGTGGGATTGGATGAGGACCCGGCCCGGCTTCTCGCCCCGACCGGCCCGGCCGGAAACCTGGCGGATCTGCTGAAAGGTTCGTTCGGCCGCTCGAAGGTCGCCGCCGGACAGGCCAAGATCGGCGTCCACGACCCCGACCAGGGTGAGGTTTGGAAAGTGATAGCCCTTGGTGACGAGCTGGGTCCCGATGACGATGTCGATTTCCCCGGCTTCCATCCGGGCGACGAATTCGGCCGCCCTGGCCGGTGACCAGATCGTGTCGGAGGTGACGATCGCGGTCCGTGCGTCTGGAAACAGGGCCTGGACCTCGTCGGCAATACGCTCGACCCCGGGCCCGCAGGCGACCAGGCTCTCTTCCTCCTGGCATTCGGGACAGGCCCTGGGGGTGGGCATGACATGGCCGCAATGGTGGCAGGCCAACCGCCTGGTGAACCGGTGCTCGACCATCCAGCTGGTGCAATTGGGGCAGTTGAAGCGATATCCGCAGTGACGGCAAAGGGTCAGCGGGGCGTAGCCTCGACGGTTGAGGAAGAGGAGCGACTGCTCCCTGGCCTTCAGATTGGCTTCGAGCTCGCTGACGATCCTTGGCGCAAGCCAGCGGCCTCGCGGTGGCGGGTCCTGGACCAGATCGATTGCTTCGATGTCGGGCAGACGGGCGCCCCCAAAACGATCGGGAAGCTTCAGTTCGCGATAAACTCCGGCTTCGGCGAGATGGCGGCTCTCGATCGCCGGCGTCGCCGAGGCCAGGATGACAGGCACCTGCTCGAACTTGGCCCTCATCACGGCCACGTCGCGGGCATGATATTGAACCCCGTCCTCCTGCTTGAAACTGGTCTCATGCGCTTCGTCCACGACGATCAGTCCAAGGCGAGGATAAGGGAGGAAAAGGGCCGATCGAGCGCCGGCCACGACCTTCGCCTCGCCGGTCGCAATCGCTCGCCAGGCGCGCCTGCGCTGCGACTGGCGAAGGCCGGAATGCCAGGCCACCGGTTCGCAGCCGAACCGCGCAGCGAAGCGCTTGAGAAAGGGTTCGGTGAGCGCGATTTCAGGAAGAAGGACGAGCGTCTGGTGGTTGCGTCGAAGCGCTTCGGCAACGGCTTCGAAATAGACCTCCGTCTTTCCCGACCCGGTAACTCCGTCGAGGAGGAAAGGAGTGAAGGCCCCTTCTTCTATGGAAGCCCGAAGAGCCTTGGCCGCCTCGCCCTGGGCGGCTTCCAGAGCCGGCGGATCATGGTCAGGATCGGGCTGCGGATAAGGATCGTCCAGCGAGACCTCGACCGGTTCGATCGCGCCGGCCTTGACCAGGCCGCGAATGACTCCGTCGGAAACGCCGCCGATCATCGCCAGCTCGCGGACCAGGCCGGTTCGGTCGCCGATCCGCTCGAGCGCCTGTTGACGTTGATCGGTCAATCGCTCCGGGATCCGGCCGGTCGCTCGATACTCGGTGATGGTTCGCCCGCCTTCGAGCGCGGAGCTCGACGGAAGCGCCATTCGAAGCACTGCTCCCAGCGGCGCCAGATAATAACCGGCCGTCCATTCGATCAGCCGTCTGAGCGGGCCCGGGAGGGGAGGGACGTCATGGACCCTGACCAGGGGGCGAAGCCGGTTGTCGCCAACTTCCTCCGAGTCGAGCCGATCACTCTCCCAGGCCGCGCCAACGAGCTGCCGTGGGCCGAGCGGTGCGGTCACGATCGAACCAGGCTCGACGTGCATCCCCGAAGGGATTCGATAGTCGAGAGGCCCGAGCGCCGCGTTGAGGAGGATGACACGGACTCGGCTCACCTGGACGTCCCTAGATAGGCCCATCCCCGCTAGCAACGGGCCGGTTCGCCGATGCAACGACCTTCGGGCTTGCGGGTTGAGAAATCCGGGATCTTCGCCAGGAGGAAGAATTGGCTGTTTTCACGCGTCGTCAGATTGTCGCTTCGGCCCTTGCCTTGCCGGTCTTAGCCCTGCCCGCATGCGCAACGATCGCCCCCTTCCTTTTCGAAGACGGGATCAGGCGGCTCCTGACCCTTTCCTCGCAGCGCGCCTTCGCGCGTCTCGTCGAGCAGGACGGTTTCCTCGACGACCAGCTCACCCGGATCCCCTTGCCGCCCGAATTTTCCCGGGCCGGAGCGGTCGGTTCGGCCCTTCTTCGGACCCCGGTGATCCAGGACCAGCTTCTGAGACTGATGAACCGGGCGGCGGCCAATGCGGCCGAGACGGCTGCTCCGATCGTGATGGATTCGATTCGGAGCATGACCATTTCCGACGCCTTGTCGCTGGCCCGCGGCGGCCCGACCGCCGCAACCGATTTTCTTGAGCGAACCATGGGCAATCGGATCGTCGATGCCATGTTTCCCACGGTCGGAAACGCGCTTCGACTGTTCGACGACAATCTGCTTGGCCCGGTGCTCGGTGCGGCGACGGGGATCGACTTTGCCGGGCTTCAGCGTCATGTCGCCTCGTCCGCGGCGCGGAGCCTTTATCGCGCCATCGGAAGGGAAGAAGCGGGAATTCGTGCCGATCCGCGTTCCACCGGGGACCCTGTCATCGTCCGGATGTTCGGCTGATCAGTCCGGATATCGGCGCAGTTCCTCGCATTCGGCCCGATCGGGCCGCTTTTCGCAGCGCCGGGCCAGGCGGCCGAGCCGTTCCTCCTCGCGGCGCATTTCCCGGCCGCGCTTCTGATCGGCCTCGGCCTGGCTGGTCGTGACCGCATCGACGCCGGCGCCGACCGCCTTCACCGGAAGGGTGATGATGTCGACTGCGGTTCGGGCGAGGCACGAAGTCAGGAAGAGGGCCGAAAGCGCCGCCAGGCTCGAACGCACCAGGGCTTGCCTTGGAAAGCCGTTCCAGCCGAACCTGTTCGTCCCCGTCATTCGATGTCCGATCAACGTTTCGGGGTTCATTGAACCAGTATCGGCCAGGCCGCGCCAGCCATTTGCGGCGGGGTGACTTTTCGCCGGGTTCATCCCTCAGACTGCGTGGCCTTGGCGGGTCAATCGCCGCAAGAAGGGAAAGGGCGCCCCGGCTGAAGCCGGGACGCCCCTTTGACCTAGAAAAGCCGCACTTAGCGCTTGGAGAACTGGAAGCTCCGGCGCGCCTTGGCTCGGCCATATTTCTTGCGCTCCACGACTCGCGGGTCGCGGGTCAGGAAACCGGCCTGCTTCACCGCCGGGCGAAGCGCCGGCTCGAAGCGGGTCAGAGCCGTGCTGATGCCGTGGCGAACGGCACCGGCCTGGCCCGAAAGGCCGCCTCCGGAGACTGTCGCGACGACGTCATACTGACCCTTGCGGTCGGCAATGTCGAACACCTGGTTGATGATCAGCCGAAGGGTCGGACGGGCGAAATAGACGCTCTGGTCGCGGCCGTTGACGGTGATCGTGCCCTTGCCCGGCTTCAGCCAGACCCGGGCGACCGCGTCCTTTCGGCGGCCGGTGGCATAAGCGCGGCCCTGCTTGTCGAGCTGCTGCTCGCGAAGCGGCGCTGCGGGCGCCTGGGGAGCGACGGTCTCGCCGGCTTCCTCGCCAGAAGCTTCGGTGGGCGCGTCGGCTGAAGCCGGGGCCTGGGCCGGAGCCGCGCCGTCGGTCTTGGTGAGATCGGCGAGATCGGAAAGCGATTGACGGGTATCGGACATCAGGCACCCACCTTGTTCTTGCGGTTCATCGCCGCGACATCGAGTGTTTCGGGATTCTGGCCACCGTGCGGATGCTCGGTGCCATTATAGAGGTGAAGGCTGCGCATCTGCTGCCGGCCAAGAGGGCCGCGCGGGATCATTCGCTCGACTGCCTTTTCCAGGACCCGCTCGGGGAATCGGCCGTCGAGAACCTTCTCGGCAGTGATTGCCTTGATTCCGCCGACATAGCCGGTGTGCTTGTAATAGGTCTTCTGCTCCAGCTTGCGGCCAGTGAAGCGAACCTTGTCGGCATTGATGATGACGACATGGTCACCACAATCGACATGGGGGGTGAAGCTCGGCTTGTGCTTGCCGCGCAGCAGATTGGCGACGATCGTGGCGAGCCGCCCGACCACCAGCCC
>CAYOJN010000085.1:0-8357 GCA_964404245.1 uncultured Sphingosinicella sp.
CACATCATTCGTAATGATGGGGTCAGGTGTTCGAGTCACCTAAGCGGCACCACTTTCTCAAATGGGAAGTTCTCCGGTCTTGGGCTTTACAGTGCCGATCAGCTTTTCGCCTTGCCACACCTCGATCGCGTTGACGTGATCGAACCGGCGCGCTTCGTCGAGGGCCTCTGCATCAGAAGAAACTTCCACGATGACCGAATGGTAGATCTTGCCGTGGCGATCGTGAAAATAGAACCGATAGGGCATGCCATTTTCCTGCCGAGCGGGCTGAACCAGCGTACTGCCACATCTTGAAGCGAACGACGATCTCCAGGGGTGCGCCAATCAAGGGTAAATCGACCCGGCCTAGGCGATCTAGATGAGACATAACAGACTTCATCTCCGCTTCCCTTGCTTTCGTAATAATGGGGTCGCGCGATTCCCATTCTGCTTGCGAAAAGCCGATTGATCTGATCTAGTTGCGGCGCGTGCAGGGGCATGCTTGGGGGGCTATGAAAATCGTGGAAGCGAAGGCTTGCCGGTCCGGACTCCAGGAGACAGTTCGTACCGCAGATTTTTCCGTCATGCCGCACTTGATGCGGCATCCATCTTCTTCTGGCTGAAGATCGCTCTTGTCGGGCGCCAGTCATTCGCCCCGGCGGCCGGAGGGCGGCGGCTGGCCGCAGGAGGCGGAGTCGGGGTCCCTCTCAAACGTCGTCAGAGGGGGCCACAGGGGGCGCCAGGAGGTCGGCTTCGACCGAAAGTGGGGTCGACTACTGGTTGGGGAGTCGCGTCGCTCTGCGGGTCAATCGAAATGGCTGTTCAGCAGGATGCGCCAAATCATGCTTCTGGATGGGCGAGCGCCAAGCCAGCTCGATCTGGCGAGATCCCGGTCAGATGATCAATGCTAGACGAGCTCGGAACCTGCAGTGGCGGAACCGCGGGGCGGGATAGTCCCGATCCAAACGTCACCTTGCCACACCTCGATCGCATTGACGTGGTCGAACATCTGGGCCTCGTGCAAAGCCTCTTCATCGGATCCCACGTCCACCGCGACGGAGTGATAGAAGTTGCCGTTGCGATCATGAAAATAGAGTCGGTACATGATGGACCTTTTGCGCTCTGCAGACAGCTAATCGTCGTTGCAGATATAGCAGATCGCGACCTCAGGCGTGATTATTCCCTGGCTCATTCTGAACGGGTTGGAAGACGCAATCTTTTGCTCGTGGAGCAGTGAATTCACCGAGCCCCTATTTCCGCTCTTCAGAACCCCAGGCTAAAGCGGATCGCCCCTCCAACATCGTTCTTCATCGCCTCGACATGCCCCGGATCGGCGCGCACGAACGCGTTGAGAGCAAAATCGCCACCAAGAAGCCCCACATTATAGGCAATCTCATAGGCAATCTCGCGGCCTGTCGGGCTTAGATCGAAGAAGCGGTGTTCGTAGCCTACCTCGGCTGTCGCATAGTTGTAGCTGACTGGAAGGTTGAGGTTGAAACCGCCTGAGCTGACCCGAAGCGGCTGCATCACCCGAAATGCGAGTGCGTCGCCCGAGGTGAGGGCATTCGTCATGGAAACATCGAAAGCAAAGGCCTCGGTCGAGAGCCGGCCTCGATCGACGAGCGCGCCGGTGCCCGGCATTTCGGTCCAGCCGCGGCGGTAGCTTGCCGACGCTTCCCAGCCCCCCCCCAGATTCAACGAGGCAGTTCCATCAGAGAAATGGCTGGTCGAGCCGCTACTCGAGAAAGCCTCCGAAAAGCGACCGCCAAGGACGGTGCCTTCCTCCTGAAGCCGGGAGAGACCGAGGGTCAGCGTAACGGGGCCGACCGACTTGTCCGCAGTCAAGGAGCTGTTGATGTAGCGGAGCTGGCCCTGCGCCTGACGAACGCCGGGATTGTACACCTTGCCTTGTTCTGACGTGACGGTGAGCGCCACCGGCCCAAGATCGTGACGCATTCCGAGGCTAATCCCGGCGTCGGCATGGAAGCCTGCGCGGATCATGGGATCGCGAGCAACCAGAAAGCCAGTCCCATGATTGCCCGAAAGCCGCTGCTGAAGGGTCCGGCCGCCTTCCGAGAAGCCGAAGGCCACCGCAGTCTCCGGCGTCAACTGGCTGAGCGCGGTTCCGGCAATGGCTTTGGCCGACCGTGCATCTTCAGGAGCACGATCAAACTGCGCACGGGAGATTTCAGGCCGGCCTTCGAGGCCGCGCTTGATGGTCAGCGTTACAGTCAAATTCTCACCGCCAGCAGTCGCTGTGCGATACTCTCCACCACCGAGCCCCTGCGTCAGCGGCTGCTCCTGTGGAGCTCGGCTAAGCGTCCGCGCCAGATCGACCGCATAAGCCCGCGCATAGGAATCAAGGATGATGGCTCCTGCACCGTCGCTGGAAGCGTCGCCCATCGCAGCGGAGCCCTGACCATTGTCGGTGGTAGAGACCGGAGCCATGCTCCCCGCCACGCTCGTCGCCCCAATGGGCTCGAAGGCTCGCGCAATGTTCAGGATACCATTGCCGTAGACAGGATCGAATCCGGGGGCTCCCGCGTCGTCAGCCGAACTGAGCAGAATCTGCACGATCTGGCGGCCGGTAAGGTTTGGGAACTGATCCGCCAGAAGGGCCACTGCGCCTGAGATGGCTGGAGCGGAAAAGGATGTGCCCCCGGCAGTATGTACCAGCGAATTGTTGTCCATCACCTGAACACCGCTTCCTAACGCGGTCAGATACTCCCTGTTTGTTCCTGCGCGGTCTGAAAAGGGAGCAATGATGCGACTACGATCCATCGCCCCGGCAATGATGACATTGCCATAACTTTCGAGTTGCCTGGCAAATTCCGTAATCCAGTAGTTTGGAGCGGCGCCACCTTGGTTTCCCGCCGCAAGGACCATGACGACGCCAGCCTCACCGGCGCGCTGGATGGCGGCTGCGATATCAGGCCAGGAAGGATCAGTGGCGCCTGAGAAGTTGATCACCCTGGCATTGTTTTGCACTGCCAGATCGACCGCACGAGCAAAAGCTGCCGGAACCACGCCACAATAATCATTGCGCGTGCAACCCAGTGTTGAGACGTCAAAGGTAAGGAGCGTCGATCCGAAAGCCACCCCGAGGATCCCACTGCCGTTGCGGCCCGCCGCAGCGACCGATGCCACTTGGACCGCGTGTGGCGTCGTATCAGTGCGGCCTGGGCCGACCAGATCTCCGCTAATCGGGTGAATACGACCCGCAAACTCCGGCAAGTTGGGGTCGACGGTGCCGTAATCCACCACTGCAAGGTTGATACCTTCACCGGTTGCGCCGGCCTGGTACGCGGCCAACGCGCGTGCCGTCACGGCTGAGGTGGAGCGCCAATATTCCGGGTCATCGTAATTGATGGCCGGCGCGGGAGGAGGAGGTGGCGGTGGTGGCGGCGGCGGCGGTGATGGCGGCGGAGCAACGGGAGGTGGGGTGATTGGCCGAACGGCGTTACCTCCTCCGCCACATCCAGCAAGCACCAAGACGACCAAGCAAGCAGTCATCACTGCTGTGGGTTTCGAAGTGCTAATGCTCATTCCTCTCGCTCCCTTTCCTCAGTGAGCATCGCACTGTCATTTGCGCTACGTTATCCGCTAACACCTAGTCCGGTGCTGAATTGTATCCCCTGCACATGGGATGCCATATGTGCGCAGAAATAGTCAGGAGTATTTCTTGGCATCACAACTCTGGATCGAGGCGACTATGCCTGGCCGATTGCGTGGGGTCATGGGGAAGCCCGCGATCTCCTTCGTGGGTTCAGAGGAGGCCGACTTTCGCCGATCGATAAGGCCACCAAAGCGCTTTAGCTAGGCAAATTGCTACAGCGGCGATCCGGCCGGTTTGTATTGTCCTTGGGTCGACGTCCACCAGCATGTCCTCCGCCTGTTATGTGCATGAAAAACAACGAACTCCGTTCTGGCTTCCCTCACCTTCGTAATGATGGGGTCAGGTGTTCGAGTCACCTAAGCGGCACCACTTCTTTCAGAGGGAAACGCCGGGTCTCCTTCCAGCGAGCGAAACCGTGGGCCATGCACTTGGCTTCGAATGCGTGCGCGGGTCACTCAGGGGTCCAGGAGACAGGCCGCAATTCATAGACCGCACAGGTTTCACACTGCTGGCGAAGGCTCTCCAGGAATGCTGGGATATGTTGTGGAAGGTGGGTGAACAGGCACGTGCCGTTTACTTCGTAGCCGCGCGAAACCAGGTAACTGTTGAACGCCGCGACATAGTCGTCGGACCTGACATTCGGGTCGGCCCGGAACGTCGCGGTGTAGACGTGGAACCGGGCATAGTGGTCAGAGGCGATACAGAAGGACGACGTGCCTCGATCTTTTTCAGCGGCAGCGGGAATCGAAAGGCATGCCAGCGCAAGAAGCGAGAGTGGCCAGCGCATGAGACCTCCCGGACAGTGTTCGACTCGATGGTCCGGGCCAGCGTAACGTAGTCGCATCCCTGTTGTTAGTGTGTCGGTTGCATCGGAATGATCTACATGGCCGGATCGATCCGACACTTGCGCTTTCCGCCGCGCGTCACCCGGCCGCAAGGGGTTCAGAACCCCCGCTGCCTCAGCCTTCGGCTCTTGTCTTCAGTGCCTGGTTCATGGCGTGAAAGCCCGCTTCGATTGCAGCGAAGGAGGAGGCCGGCATCAGGGCGACGAGAAGGCCGCTGAACCGCTCGCCATGTTCGAACCGGGTTCCGCCATCCGAAGGCTGAAGGCGGAAATGGTGCTCGCCGTCGAACAGGCCCGGAATGATCAGCCTTCCTTTCCAGCGCAGCTCCCGGTCCGGACGGGCTGCGAGGACTGTCGGACTGAAGCGCATGCCCTTGCCGCCTGGCGGCTGGATGAAGAGGGACAGCTTCGCGCCCTCACGAAGCGGCCCGGAGATCGAACGGACGAACGGGTTCCACATTTCGTACGCCGGAAAGTCCGCCAGGATGTTCCAGACCCGTGCCGGCGGAGCCTCTATCTCCACCCTGGTTTCGATGGTCTTCATGAACCCCCCAGATTGCCCGCGCCAGCTAATCCGGCTTCGTCAACGAAACAATCTTCGGCTTTCCGGCCCGGGCGCTCCCTTCGCGCCTTGCGCTCCCACTTCAGGCCCAGGACCGGGCGAAGCCAGCGAATTCGGCGGGCCAGTTCGTAGGTGAGCACGCAGCCCACGATCGTCGCTGCGAGAAGACCACAGAATTCGACCGCCGGTCCGAGCGAGAGGGGCTTCAGGGACCAGGCCGCAACGATGATGATGGTCTGGTGGACGATATAATAAGGGAAGATCGCTTCGGTGAGATAGCGGCGGGCCGGACCATCGCGGTGGAGATGAAGCTGCGCCAATCCGAGAAGGGCCAGGATGGCGCTCCAGGCGAGAAGCGATCGGACCGCCGCCCGAACAAGCCGGGCCGCCTCGAAATCGATGCCGGTCGAATGGATCTGGAAGGTGAGAGCGCAGCCAAGCAGGGCAAGCGTAAGCGCCAGCTTCCAGCGGCGGACAATCCCGGCCCCGGCCGGCTTCGACCGCGCCAGACCCACGCCGAAGAAGAAGGCGAAGCCATAAACCATGTGCGCATAGGGATCATCGACGAAAGCGTGCGTTTCGCCGAAGAGGGGGAAGAGGATGGCGCGGGCGATGAACAGCCAGGCGAGCGGAAGCCCGAACAGGCGCCAGCCCGTGAACAGGCGATCGAACGCCCGCTGGGCCGCCGAGCGCACTGCTGCGGGAAGCAGCGCCGCGATCGCCAGCACCATCGAATAGACCCACAGATAAGCGACGAACCAGAGATGATTCCAGGTCGGGAGTGGCGTTCCCAGGCTCGAGCCGAACTCCGCATAATCGTTCAGCCAGAAATGGAGAAAGCCGTCGGAATAAGCGCCGCGGTCGCGCAATTCGACCCAGGGCTGCGGCACGACGAAGATCGCCATTCCGGCGGCGAGCGGGACAAGAAGGCGCCAGGAACGGCTGCCGGCAAAGGCTCCCGGCCTGCCCAGCTTCGCCATGAGCGAGCGCGAAACGATTCCCGAGATCAGGAACAGGAGCGAAAGCCGCCATGGATTCGCCGCCATCATCGGCCACTTGACCCAGTCGATCGGCTGAGCCGTCTTCACGTGCCAGTCCCAGGGCACGAAGACCATCCCGATATGGTAGAGGATGAGGATTGCGAAGGCTCCGATCCGAAGCCAGTCCAGCCCGAACTGACGGTCCGTCACTCGCTGTGTCGCTTGCATGTTGGTCTTCCTTCCCGCCTATTGATGCGACAGCGGTAAACCGGCGTGACTGAAGGACGCATCGGGCGAGGGACGGAAGGCGGGGCGGCTGTGGCGAGCGAGGGGAGCAGGTTGACGAACGGCGGGGAATCCGGTGCGAGCGGCGGGGATCCTGCGTCGCGATCGCTGCGGCCGGCTGCCCTGGCCGCGATCGTCTTTGCGGCCTTCGGCCTGCTCTATCTGGTGGTGAACGCCACCAGCCAGATCGATGAACGTCGAGCGCTTGGACAACCGGTCGAATCCTGGCAACCCTGGACCTGGGAGGCGACCAGTTTCGTCGCCTGGCTCCTCCTCCTTCCGGTCATTCTATGGATCGGGAACCACGGGCCATCCTTTGGCCGGCCGGTTCGTGCCCTGGCAGTCCACCTGCTCGCCACAATTCCGGTGTCGCTGGGACACGGTGCAATCATGGTCGGCCTCCGACAGGCTGTCTATGCGGCGGTCGGCGAGACCTATCGTCGCTCCGAACCTTTTCTTGATGTCCTGGTCTACGAATATCGCAAGGATGCGATCACCTACGCATCGATCCTCGTCCTTTTTCTGGTCGTGAAACGCCTGTCTGCGCCCCCGCCTGCGACAGGGGGTCGCGAACCGGCCGAAGTCCTCATCGAGGTGAAAGACGGGAGCAGGACGCTCTGGCTGAAGCCCGGGGAGATCGAATGGGTCGCGGCCGCCGGCAATTATGTCGAGCTCAACGGCCGCTTCGGAACCACCCTGGCGCGGCGAACCCTGGCCGAGATGGAAGCCGAGCTCGGGCCGCACGGATTCGTCAGGGTTCACCGTTCCCGCCTCGTCCGCAAGGCTTCGATCGCGAAGGTCGACACCCGCCAGAGCGGCGACTTCGAAGTGACCCTTCGCTCCGGATCGACCCTCGTCGGAAGCCGCCGCTATCGATCGAATCTCCAGCCTGACGCCACGGTTTCGGCCTGATCGACCACGTCCTGGTCAGGACTCGCCGGGAACATGGGTCCCGCGCAGCGACTTGCCCGCGGTCTCGGTCAGGAAGAAGACCGAAAGCGCGCCGACCAGGCAGGCAGCCATCATGTAATAAGCGGGGATCAGCGTGTCCCCGGTGACGCTGATCAGCCAGCTGTTCGCCGCCGGCGCGGTGCCGCCGAACAACGAGGTCGACACATTGTAGGAAATCGCAAAGCCGGCGAAGCGGACATGGGTCGGGAACATGGCGGGAAAGGTCGCCGAAATGGTGGCGAGCTGCGGGACGAACAGGAGCCCGAGTCCGGCAAATCCGACGATCGCTCCAGCAACGCTGGTCTCCATCAGGTGATAGGCCGGAATGACGGCGACGAACAAACCGGTCAGCGAGAACCACCAGAGCGGCTTTCTGCCGACCTTGTCGGAGAGCCGGCCCGCGATCGGCAGGAAGACCATCATGAAAAGCATTCCGATAATCGGCACCAGCAGCGCCATATTGGTGGTCAGATCGAGCCGGCGCTGAAGATAGGTCGGCATGTAGCTGAGCAGGGTGTAATTGACGACGTTCAGGGCAACGACCATTCCGCCCATGATCAGGAGCGGCTGCCAATAGTTGCGAAGGAGGTCGCCCAGTTCGGACCGGACGCTCGATTCCTTCTGTCCCTTTGCCTCCACCTCTCGGAAAACCGGCGTGTCTTCCATCCTCGAGCGGAGATAGAGGCCGATCAGGCCCATCGGGCCAGCGACGAAGAAGGGAATCCGCCAACCCCATTCACGCATGGTTTCATCGCCCAGCGAGAGCGAGAAGCCGAGCATCAGAAGGGCGCCCAGAGAATAGCCTGCAAGGGTCCCCACCTCGAGGAAGCTGCCATAGAATCCCCGACGATCGTCTGGCGCATATTCGGCCATGAAGGTGGCAGCGCCGCCATATTCGCCGCCGGTCGAAAAGCCCTGGATCATCCGAAGCAGGATGAGGAGGAGCGGCGCCCAGATCCCGATCGTGTCATAATCGGGAATGAGGCCGACGCAGAAGGTCGCCCCGGCCATGAGCAGGATGGTGAAGGCAAGGACGGTCTTGCGCCCAAGCCGGTCGCCAAGCGGCCCCCAGAACAGCCCTCCCAGCGGCCGGACCAGGAAGGAGATGGCGAAGGTGCCGAGCGCGAACAGGGTCGCGGT
>CAYOJN010000086.1:0-8355 GCA_964404245.1 uncultured Sphingosinicella sp.
GGCCGCCGGGAAACCGGCGGCCTTCTCCTTCTCTGGACCAGGGGGGCCGCCGGGAAACCGGCGACCTTCTCCTTCTCAGGACCAGGGGGGGGCGCCGGGAAACCGGCTTCCTTTTCCTTTTCAGGTCAGTGAGCGAGAGGTTGCGCTTCGCTCCTCCCGGGCGGATAAGGCACCGTCTTCAAAGGAGAATAAGATGCGCCATTTCCCGATCGCACTGGTTGCCGCCTCTGCGCTCGCGCTGTCCGCCTGCGGCGCAAGCGACGAAAGCGAGAACCAGGCCATTGACGAGGTGGATCCGAACATCATGTTCGAGCAGCTGGGCAATGATGCGAGCGCGCTTGAAGCCGCCGGCCAGGCCGACCCGTTGGCGCCGGCGCCCGAAGACGGCGCGGATTCCGGCGATGATCCGTCCAGCTCGGAAGCGCCAACGTCGAACGGAAGCGAGGCCCCCGTGCTTGGCGAAACGAGCGGCGGCGATACGGGCGGGAATGTTGCGCAGGGCAATTCCACCGGGCAATAGTGCCGGCGGCCGCTTCCGGATCGCGTCGACGACCGGTGAAGCGTTTCTTGTCCGGGACAGGCGGCGAAAGCCGATATGAAGGCGGGTTCGGGCCGTGATAGACGCTCGGCGAGCCATTGGGAGGGTGATGAAATGACGTCGAAGCTGATCCGAAGCCTGACCGCGGCGGCGGCGCTTGCACTGACCTCGCCCGCCTCCGCCCAGCTTTTCCTCTACGACCCCGTCTTTCCGTCGGCACCGATCGAGGCCAACGACCCGCTGGTCGGAATCACGCTCCCGAACGCGACTCCGGCCGAAGCGCGCGCCCATCTGCTCTGGAACCTTCGCTCCGGACTCAATGTCGCTGCCCTTCAGTGCCAGTTTTCGCCCTCGCTTCGAGCGGTCGACAATTACAATGCCCTGCTGGCCCATCACTCCCGGGAGCTGGCTTCCGCCTATCAGTCACTGGAAGGCTATTTCCGCCGGGTCCATGGCCGCACCGGGCCACGGATGTTCGACGAATATTCGACCCAGACCTACAATAATTTTTCCACCTTCCAGGCCCAGCTCGGTTTCTGCCAGACAGCCGCCCGGATCGGGAAAGCCGCTCTTCTGACCCGGCAGGGCGATCTCCATCAGTTCGCCACCGCCAGGATGCGCGAGCTTCGCGGCAGCCTGGTGGCGGCCTATGACACCTTCGCCTTCAACCGGATGCCGATCCAGCTTGCTGCCCCGGTCCTGGTCCGCAATTGTGAAAACCTGCCCAGGCGCCAGCGGCGCGACTGCCGTCGCCCCTGAGTCCTTCGTTGCGACACTGCGGCACCCGGAGGGTCAGTCCGCAACAGCCCCGTTCCGGGGCGGGTCGGGGACGGTTCGATAGATGGTGGGGTCGGCCAGTCCAGCCTCCGCAAAGCCGAGCGAACGGAGTCGACAGGAATCGCACTGGCCGCAATGGTTCAGGTCGGGCCCTGGATCATAGCAGGACCAGCTCAGACCCGCGTCGAGCCCGAGCCGCTTCGCCTCGAGCACGATCTGCGCCTTGGTCATCGACAGCAAGGGCGCCCGGATTCGAAAGACCCCGCCTTCGACTCCGGTCTTGGTGGCGAGATTGGCAAGCGCTTCGAAGGCGCGGATGAAGTCCGGCCGGCAATCCGGATAGCCCGAATAATCGAGCGCGTTGACGCCGATGAAAATGTCTCCGGCGCCGGCCGCTTCGGCCCAGCCGAGGCACAGCGAGAGGAAGATGGTGTTGCGCGCCGGAACATAGGTGACCGGGATTTCGGGTTCGCCGGCCATTCCCGGCCCGCCTTTCGGTACCGGGATATCGGCGGTCAGCGCCGAGCCGCCGAAACGGCTCAGGTCGAGGGGAAGAACGATATGCTGCTCGGCGCCGAGCACGGAAGCGATTCTCTCTGCCGAACGAAGCTCGATCCGGTGGCGCTGATGATAGTCGATGGTGAGCGCGAGCAATCTGAACCCGGCTTCCCGGGCAAGACCGGCGGCGACAAGGGAATCGAGCCCTCCGGAGAGGAGAATGACGGCTTTGGGGGCTTTGGCGGGCATTGCCCGCTTATAGGGATATGAAGTTCGAAAAGAACGGGCCGCATCGCACGTCCGATGCGGCCCAGTTCAGGCCGGCTGGCCTGCTTAGGGAGGAATGCGTGCCCAACGACGGCACCGAAACCCGATAGCAGGCTGATGGTAAATCACGCGTTAACGCAAAAAACCGAGTTCGAAGGCGGTTCCTTCCGCCCGGGCGTGCCTGCTGGCGCCCGCTGGTCAGGCCGAATCGAGGTCCGACAACCGGATCGGAAACACCCTTGAGCAGAATTCGCAGTCGACGCTGATGAAGCCGTCATCGTCCACCATCTCCGTGCGCTCGTCCTCGCCGAATCGGGCAATCACGCTTCGGACATAATCGAAGCTGCATCGGCAGCCCTTGCGGAGGGACGAGGTGGAGAGGATCCGGACTTCCTCTTCCTCGTGGAAAAGTCTCCAGAGCAGATTTTCCAGCGGCAGCGAATGATCGACCAGTTCGTTGGCCCGGATCGTCTCGGCCAGGATTCTGACATGGTCCCATTCCGGGTGATCGAGCCGGGTATGAAGCCGCTCGCGACCCTCTTCCCCTTCGGGCAGATGCTGGATCAGGATCCCGCCGGCGACATGCCCGGTATCGTCAACGGCCAGCCGGACCAGGCTTGGAATCTGCTCGGACTGGCTGAAATAATGCTGGGCCGCATCGGCAAGGCTGTCCCCTTCCAGCGGGACGATGCCCTGGTAGCGTTCCCTGGTGATGGTCTGGTCGAAGGTGATCGCAAGATAGCCCTTGCCGAAAAGGGCGAACAGGGAGGGCAGGCTCGCCGCTTCGGCAAGCCTTTCATTATCGAAGCGGACATAGCCGCGGAGCTCGCCGGCGCGGTAATCGCAGACGAGCAGATCGATGATCCCCTCCTCCGTTTGCGCCTGAAGGGTCAGCTGCCCCTCTTCATCCTTCAGCATTGCGCCAAGGAGCGCCGTCAGAGTCAGCGCCTCGGAGAGGATCCGGGCGATCGGCGCCGGATAGTCATGGGCGGAGAGAACCTCGCCGAGCAGCGGCCCGAGCCGGACCAGCCGGCCGCGAGCATTGCTCGACGGGAGCGCGAAGCCGATCGCTTGGTCGAGATTTGCGGAGGCCATTGCCTCATTCA
The DNA here is from genome assembly GCA_964404245.1 of uncultured Sphingosinicella sp. Taxonomy (GTDB): domain Bacteria; phylum Pseudomonadota; class Alphaproteobacteria; order Sphingomonadales; family Sphingomonadaceae; genus Allosphingosinicella. The sequence goes on from CAYOJN010000086.1 coordinate 3,187, forward strand.
GATATTCGGAAGCCATGATCCGATGTGGCAACGCCTGGCGCCGGTTCAATATCCCCGGCGCCTGAAGTCGGTTCAGGCCGCCTCGGGCACCGCATAGGTTCGGGCTGCCTCGGAGAGCCGATCGACGAATTCGGTGATATGCTCTTCCTCGATGATCAGCGGCGGAAGGATCCTCAGCACATTGTCGCCGGCAGCAACGGTGAGCAGGCCCTTGTCGCGAAGATAGGTGACGAACTGCCGGCTGTCCGACTTCATCCGGATTCCAAGCATCAGTCCAAGCCCGCGAACGGACTCGAACAGGTGATCATGGTTCGGAATCATCTGTTCGAGCGCGCCCCGAAGCCGCTCCCCCATCCGGCGCACATGATCGAGAAACTCATCTTCGGCGACAACGTCGAGAACCGCCTGGCCGGCAGCGCAGGCGAGCGGATTGCCGCCATAGGTCGAGCCGTGAGTGCCGATCACCATGCCCACGGCCGCCTTTTCGGTGGCGAGGCAGGCGCCCATCGGAAAGCCGCCCCCAATGCCCTTGGCTGCGGCCAGGATATCCGGCTCGATCCCGTAATGCTCATGGGCGAAGAGATGTCCGGAGCGGCCGAAACCGCACTGAACTTCGTCCAGGGCCAGCATCAGGTCATGTTCGTCGGCAAGCCGGCGAAGTCCCTTCATGAATTCCGGGCTGGCGGGACGAATACCGCCTTCTCCCTGGACCGGCTCGACGAGGAAGCCGGCGGTATGCGGGCCGATTGCTGCCTCTGCGGCCGCCAGATCGTCAAATTCGACGACCCGGAAGCCCGGCAGGAGCGGCGCAAAGCCGTCGCGCAGCTTCTCCTGGTTGGTTGCGCTGATCGTTCCGAGCGTTCGGCCGTGAAAAGCGCTGGCGAAGGTGATCAGCTCATGCTTTTCCGGCCGGCCGTGATGGTGGTGATAGCGCCGCGCCGTCTTGATCGCGCATTCCACTGCCTCGGCGCCGCTGTTGGTCAGGAAGACGGTGTCGGCGAAGCTGAGATCGACCAGCCGCTGCGCATAGGCTTCGCCCTGCGGAGAACCGTAGAGATTGGACACGTGGATCAGGGTGGCCGCCTGCTCCTGGATCGCTTTCGTCAGGCCGGGATGGGAATGACCGAGAAGATTGACTGCGATACCGCTCGCGAAATCGAGATATTTCTCCCCATTCTCGCCATAGAGCCAGACCCCTTCCCCCCTTACCGGCCGCACCGGCGAGCGCGGATAAACGGGCATGAGCGGGGTGATGGCCATGACGGGTCCTCGAATGAAGGTTGAACGGGAGAAGGCGACCCCGAAGGGCCGCCTTTCCATTGGCTATACGGACGGTGAGGGCGCCGCGTCAAATGGGACCCGGCACCCTGCCCGGCACTACCTGCGGCGACGATCCCGGTCGCGACGCTCCGCGCGCAACTGCTGCTCGAGCCGGTTCACCTGCACCCGGACCTGGGCGAATTCGCGGCCGCTCAGCCCGTTGCGGCCCGACCGGGCCAGCTGCCTTCGGATCTGCTGAGCCTGTCGGTTGAGACCGGCCGCTTCCCGGCGGGAAATATTGCCGCGCCGAAGCTGGACGTCGATCCTGGCATCGACCTGGTTGAGCTGGCGAACGAGCTGGTTCACTGCCTGGCGGTCTGGACCCCTCTGGTCGTAGCCGCCGCGGCGGTCATCCCAATGGCGTTCGGCGCCCTGATACTGGGCCGCAGCGGGAACAGCGGCCAGAGTGGCGGTCGCAAGGGCGACGGAAAAGATGATCTTACGCATGTTCAACTACTCCTGCTGCGTGAGTGCAGGAGTCCCGATTACGCCCATTCGAATGTGAAGGGCCTGAACGGCCCCGACAGATCCCGTTCATAATTGTCGCAAGTTTTATGAACGAGTTTTCCAGCCGCTTCGGAGCAGCCCATAACAGAGCAGGCCCAGGGCGGCATTGAGGGCGAGCAGACCAAGGGCGCCCACGAGAAGAGGCGAATCCGTTTCGCCGATGAAGCCATAGCGAAAGCCCGAAATGACGTAGAAGAAGGGATTGGCATGGCTGATCGCGCGGAACAGGGGCGACAGCGAATCGATCGAATAGAAGGTGCCGGACAGGAGCGACAGCGGTGCGACGACGAAATTGGTCACCGCCGCTGCATGGTCGAACTTTTCGCCCCAGATCGAGGTAAGAAGGCCCAGGAAGCCCAGCATCAGGCTGCCCATCAGGCCGAACCACAAGACCGCCCACAGGTGCATCGGGAAGACGTTCACGCCGGGCCAGGCGAACATGGCCGCCCAGACCGCGAGGCCGACCAGCAAGGCGCGGGTGACGGCCGCCCCGAGAATTCCGCTGATCAACTCACCGACCGACAAAGGCGGCATCAGATAGTCGACGATCGTCCCCTGGATCTTGCCGACCAGAAGCGAGAAGCTGGCATTGGCGAAGCTGTTCTGAATCATCCCCATGATGATCAGACCAGGGGCGAGGAAATCGGCGAAGGGAATCGCTGAACCGCCAAGCGAGACGGTCCGGCCTTCGCGACCAAGCGCAACGGTAAAGATGGTCAGGAACAGGAGCGTCGTCACTGCAGGGGCCCAGATCGTCTGCAGGTGGACCTTGAAGAACCGCCTCACCTCCTTCACATAGAGGGTCGCAAGGCCGCCCCAGTTGACGTTCCTGATGACGGGAACGCCGGGGGCAGTCTGAACCCAATTCGAAGGCTGGTCTTTCGCTTGTCTGTCACTCACTGGCGGTGTCGCTAGTCGCAGATTCGAGGACCCGCAAGTCTGATGGAATGAGGATTAAGGCTGATGTCGTGGACCGACGAGAGGATCGAGCGCCTGAAGACCCTTTGGGCGCAGGGCATGACTGCAAGCCATATCGCCGAGGATCTCGGCGGCGTGTCGCGCAATGCGGTGATCGGCAAGGCGCACCGGCTCGGTCTCCAGTCGCGTCCGTCGCCGGTCAAGGCGGGTGACGGGGAAAGCGAAGCGACCCCGGCGCCGGCGAAGACCAGGGCCAGGGCAGCCGAAGCGAAGCCTTCACCCGAACCCCGCGCCGAGCCCCGTTCCGAACCTTCGCGCCGGGCCGCAGCGCCCGCGAGCGCGCCTTCGCCGGCTCCCAACAGGGCCAATGAGGCCGCAGCGGCCCCAACTCCAGGACCGGCCCCGACCCCGGACCGGCCCCAGCCCCAGGTCCGGTCCATCGGCCCCGGCGGCTTCATCCGGCAGGGCCCAAGCGATCAGCAGGCGCCGATCCCGCCCGCGCCTCCACGCCGACTGGTCCCGGCCAAGCCGAGCCCGGAAGTGGCCGACAAGACCAGCCTCCTCGATCTCAACGAGAGGATCTGCAAATGGCCGCTCGGCCATCCGGGCGAGCCCGATTTTCATTTCTGCGGCAAGCAGGCCAATCCCGGCTTCCCTTATTGCGTCGAACATTGCGGAGTCGCCTATCAGGCGCAATTGCCCAGGCGCGACCGACGGCCTCCGCCGCCGCTCCCCTTTGGTGGACCGCGAGTCCGCTAAGGCCCTGATTCCGGGGTGATTTAATCTAAATCAAGGCGATTTTTGAGGAACAGCGAATAAGAGATTCGCGTTTTTCATCCAGGCACATGGCCGGGAAGAAACCGGCCTGCCGAAGGAGCAGTGAAAGAAGATGGTTGGGGACGATCGCCTTTATTTCGAGGAGCGAGCGGCAGCGGAGATCGAGCTGGCCCAGCGGGCAACCCATGCCGGCGCGGTCCGGGCCCATTATGAGCTCGCCAATGCCTATCTCGACCGGCTTTACCCCCAGGAGGAGCTGTCGTCGGCTGAGTGAACCGGCGGCCTGGCTTCCGCCAGCCAGCGGCTAAAACCTATTTGGTTAGTTGTTCTGACGCGCTTGTACCTAATAGGCATGGCTCTTCCCATTCGGGCCGTTGCGGCGTCGGGCTTTGATCTTGGCATTCGGGGCCCCGGGCCTCTATAGCTGGTCCATGTCAGACCTGTTCGTTTCCTCCAATCGTCAGCCCCAGGATTATGATGCGCATTCGATCGAGGTTCTCGAGGGCCTCGAGCCGGTTCGCCGTCGTCCGGGAATGTATATTGGCGGAACCGATGAGCGTGCGCTTCATCACCTCGCGGCCGAAGTGCTGGACAACAGCATGGACGAAGCGGTCGCCGGCCATGCCTCCAGGATCGAGATGGTTCTCGAAGCCGGCAACCGGCTGACGGTCGTCGACAATGGCCGCGGGATCCCGACCGATGAACATCCCCGCTATCCCGGCAAGTCCGCGCTCGAAGTGATCCTGACCATGCTTCACTCGGGCGGGAAATTCTCGAACAAGGCCTATGCCACGTCGGGCGGGCTTCACGGTGTCGGAGTGAGCGTGGTCAACGCCTTGTCGACCGAAACCATCGTCGAAGTGGCCCGCAATCGCGAAGTGTTTCGCCAGACATTCGCCAGGGGCCACCCGGTCACGTCGCTCGAGAAGCTCGGTCCGACTCCGAACCGGCGGGGCACAAGCCTGACCTTCACGCCCGACCCCGAGATTTTCGGGGCTGAGGCCAGCTTCCGTCCCGCCCGGCTCTACCGCCTGGCCCGGTCGAAAGCCTATCTGTTCGCCGGAGTGGAAATACGCTGGCGCTGCGATCCGGCGCTGATCAGCGACGATACGCCTGCAGAAGCGGTGTTCCAGTTTCCGGGCGGCCTTTCCGACCATCTGAAGGAGCAGGTCGCAGGCAAGGAAACCGCGACCAGCGATTTCTTCGCTGGACGGCATGATTTTCCCAATGATCAGGGCAAGGTGGAATGGGCTGTCGCCTGGCCCGTCTGGGGCGACGGCAATGCCTCTTATTATTGCAACACCATCCCGACTCCGGATGGAGGAACCCACGAACAGGGCCTGAGGATGGCGCTGACCCGTGGCCTTCGCGCCTTTGGAGAGCTGGTCGGTCAGCGCAAGGCGAAGGACATCCAGGCCGAAGATGTCCTCACCGGCGCGGAAATCATGCTGTCGGTCTTCATCCGCGACCCTCAGTTCCAGAGCCAGACCAAGGACCGTCTGACTTCAGCCGATGCCGCGCGGCTGGTGGAAAATGCGGTTCGCGACCATTTCGACCATTTCCTGGCCGATCATATGGAACGGGGCCGATCCCTGCTCGGCTTCGTGCTCGACCGGATGGACGAGCGGCTCAAGCGGCGCGCCGAGC
>CAYOJN010000087.1:0-8318 GCA_964404245.1 uncultured Sphingosinicella sp.
GGCCTCAACGCGGCGGACGAGCACGCGGTCGTGCAAAGGTCGAAAGTTCATGCGTTCACCTTTCTACATGTCACGCGGCAGCCCCCTCATTTTTTGAGAACGCCCCCGCCTGGTTCTGAATTTTGTTAGCACTCACCGTCGGCGAGTGCCAAAGCGATTTAGGTCCTGTTCACCCGGCGTCAAGGGGGGCACTGCCGCTTTCATCAACTTCTCCTGGAGCGGCCTGAAAGCCTTTTCATTTACAGTCGACAAGCCCTCGTCTAGCCCGACTGGACAACCGGCGGCCGGAGGAGTGGCGGAATGAAGATCGCAGGCAAGGCATGGCGACTGCTGGTCGGCATCAAGGACGCCCTGGTGCTTCTGTTCATGCTGCTTTTCTTCGCCGGTCTCTATGCGATGCTGTCGATCAGTCCGCACAAGGACAGTGCCCATCAGGGAGCGCTCAGACTCGACCTTGGCGGAACCATCGTCGAGCAGCCGACCGAACAGAGCCCGTTCGCGCTGGTCGGTGGCGGCTCGCTTACCCGTGAATTCCGGTTGAGCGAGGTTCTGACCGCGCTGGACGCCGCCGAAACCAATGATCGAATCAAGGCCGTTGCCCTCGATCTCGACGTATTCACCGGGGGCGGCCAGACCGCTCTTGCCGATGTCGGCGACCGGCTCGAACGGATCCGCCGGGCCGGCAAGCGAGTCGTCGCCTTTGCCAATGGCTATGGTGATGACGGCTACCAGCTTGCCGCCCATGCGGACGAGGTCTGGCTTGACCCGATGGGCGCCGTCGTGATCGCCGGCCCCGGTGGGACCAACCTTTATTATGCCGGCCTGCTCGAACGGCTCGGAGTTACTGCGAACGTCTATCGGGTCGGTGAATTCAAGTCAGCGGTCGAACCCTATACGAGGAGCGACATGTCGCCCGAGGCCAGGCAGGCCGCGCAGGCGCTTGCCGATTCGCTGTGGGAGACGTGGCGGCAGGATGTCGGCCAGGCCCGGCCAAAAGCCCGGATCGACCCCTATGTCCAGAATCCGATGCAATTTGTCGAGGCCGCTGGCGGGGACATGGCCCAGGCTGCACTTCGGGCGGGCCTGGTTGATCGGATCGGCGATCGGACCGCTTTTGGTCAGCGCATGGCGGAGCTGGTCGGAAGCGGGAAGAAGGACATTGCCGGTCAGTATCAGGCCGTTCACCTTGATTCGTGGATCGCGGAAAACCCGGCAAGCAAGGCCGGCGGCCAGATCGGGATTCTCACCGTCGCCGGTCTGATCGTCGATGGGGAGGCCGCACTTGGAACAGCCGGTGCGGAAACCATCGTCCAGAGCCTCGAACGCGGGCTTGAAAACAGCAATCTGAAGGCGCTGGTCGTCCGGATCGATTCCCCCGGCGGTTCGGCACTCGCTTCCGAACGGATCAGGCGGGCCCTGCTTGCCGTCCGCGAACGCGGGATTCCGGTCATCGTCTCGTTCGGGTCGGTGGCCGCGAGCGGCGGCTACTGGATCGGCACGGCCGGTGACACGATCTTCGCCCACCCCGGGACGGTCACCGGTTCGATCGGGGTCTTCGGGGTCATTCCCTCTTTCGAAGGCAGTCTTGAAAAACTCGGCATCGGTGCTGATGGAGTCGGCACGACCCCGCTTTCGGGACAGCCGGACGTCTTTCGCGGAATCTCGCCGGCAACGAGCCGGATCATCCAGACCGGGGTCGAAGGCACTTATCGGCGCTTCCTCGGGATCGTTTCCGAAGCCAGGCAGATTCCGGTTCCGCGGGTTCATGAGATCGCCCAGGGGCGAGTCTGGGATGGCGGCGCTGCAAGGCAGCTCGGCCTCGTCGACCGCTTCGGTTCGCTCGATGAGGCGGTTGCGGAAGCGGCCGCAAGGGCCGAACTCGACGTCGATAGCGTCAGCCTGGTCTATCTGGAAAAGGATCCGGGCTTCCTGAGCACGATCCTGCGCGGCGCAACCCAGGGCGAACAGGCCTCGGCGCGCGACCCGTTCGGCCGCCTTGCCCGCCGGCCCGAGGCCTTGATGGCCCGTGCGCTCGCCGATGCGGAAGCGATGATCGCAGGGCCCACGATCCAGGCCCGCTGCCTCGAATGCCCAGCTTCTGTCCGGCCGCTTGCGAGGCCCGCAAATTCGTCCTTGCTCATCCGCCTGATGACGGTGATCGGGCTCGGCTGAGGCCGGATCGTCGGTCTCGTCGCCGGCCTTTGGAATTGCCTTGGGCGATCTTGATCGTCCGGACTTCAATCGGCATTGGCGTTTCGCGTGCAATCGCGAAAGTCCGTTGATAATCGAAGCGGCAGGAGGAGCGTCGATGCGGTTACTGGGCCTGCTACCCCTGATTGTGGGGCTTTCGGCATGTGCAGGCAATCTTGCCGACTATGTTGGCCCGCGGGCGCCAATCATCACCCCGCAACTCGCACGCTATGGCCTCGACGAGCAGGCGACCCAATGTGTGGGCCTCCATCTTGGAAACCATCTCACCCCGCTCCAGCTTCGCCGCTTTGCTCGCCAGTCGGGAGCGATCGACCACAGCCTGTATGGCGAGCCTTCGCTGACCTTGCGCGACCTGACCTATATCGCCTCGCAGATGCCCGAGCCTGCAATCGCCGCCCGGCTTGAGGAAGCCCTGGAAGACTGTGATGCGGTTCGCCTGGCCGCAGCCGAAAGTGAAGACACGTCGACCGGGCCAGCTGAGGCGGCCGCACCGCGCGGCCCGACCTGGCTCAATCTCGGTGCTGCTTCGACCGGGCAGTCGATCGCGGTCGACGCAGCAAGCCTGAAGCAGGAGGGCCAGATGCGAACGGCCTGGTTCCGCCTGTCCAATCCGGGCAATGCGATCTCGACGGGAATCACCTATCTGCTCCGTATCGACTGCAGCAATCGGACCATCAGTCCCCAGGCCGACCGGCGGCAGGATCAGGACGGCAATGTCATCGAAAGCCGCGATTATGGCCCCGACGAGCAGGGGCCGCTTCCGATCGAGGGCGGAACGGTCATGGAAATCGCCTATCTGTCGCTGTGCACCTGACGGCGATCCGGCTCAGCGGGAATGGTGGGGAAGCGACCAGCCCCGCCAGATCGCAGCGCCGCGAAGGGCGAAGCCGGCAATGGCGGCCAGCAAGGCCGCAACGCCGGCATGCATTCCGGCCTCGACCAGGATGACGAGCAAGGCGGCCGCAAGGGCAGCCGCAGTGACATAGAGTTCGGCGCGCATCAGGATCGAAGGCCGTCCGGCAAGGACGTCGCGGATGATCCCGCCCAGGCAGCCGGTGAGGACCCCCATTCCAAACGCAGGGAGCGGCGCAATCCCATAGGCCAGGCTCTTGGCCGCTCCGAAGCTTGCAAAGGCAGCCAGCCCGGCGGCATCGAACCACAATATGGCCTGCCCCCTCCACAGGCGTGACGGCAGGAACCAGACCGCACTGGCTGCCGCCAGGCAGATCAGGAGAGTGGCATTTTCATGGATCCAGAAAACCGGCGCCCCGATGAGGAGATCGCGAACGGTCCCGCCTCCGACCGCCGTAGCGACCGCGAAGAAGGTGAAGGTGACGAAGGTTTGCTTCTTCTCCGCGGCAAGAAGCGCCCCGGTCAGGGCGAAGACGGCAAGACCAGCCCAGTTGAGCCACTCCAGCAGTGGACCAAGAGCGGCGGGGAGCGGATCGGTCGGCATTGAACGCCTCCCATGCTCCCAACGCCCACGACCGATCAAGTGCTGCCATGGTCGGCTCGCTTCAGGAACGACCGGTGCGAAGCGAAATTCGAAGCTCCGCCTAGACGTGGATTGGCTTTCCGGTAACCGCCATCGCCGCTTCCTTCAGGGCCTCCGAGTGGGTCGGATGGGCATGACAGGTATAGGCAATGTCTTCGGAGGTTGCCCCGAATTCCATCGCCTGCGCCGCCTGGGCGATCATCGTCCCGGCAACGGAAGCGATCATCCAGACCCCAAGTACCCGGTCGCTCTTCGCATCGGCGATCACCTTGACGAAGCCTTCCGGTTCCCGGTTCGTCTTTGCGCGGCTGTTGCCAAGCATCGGGAACTTGCCGGTTTTCACCTCATAGCCCTGGTCCCTGGCCTCTTCCTCGGTCAGGCCAACGCCGGAAATTTCCGGCATGGTATAGACGACGGACGGGATCACATCGTGATTGACGATCCCGATCTGCCCCGCGGCTATTTCGGCAACGGCAATCCCTTCATCCTCCGCCTTGTGGGCGAGCATCGGTCCGGGAGTGACATCGCCAATCGCATGGATGTTCGGGACTTCCGTCCGGAATTCGTGATCGACCTCGATCTGACCCCGCTTGTTGAGGGAAATTCCGGCCTCTTCGAGACCAAGCCCTTCGGTATTCGGACGGCGGCCGATCGAGACCAGGACCACGTCCGCCTCGATGGTCTCGGGATCCCCGCCGGCAGCCGGCTCGACCGTCAGTGTGACTGTATCGCCCTTTCGCTCGGCTCGGGTGACCTTGGTCGACAGCCGGAATTCGAACCCCTGCTTGCGGAAAATCTTCTGGGCTTCCTTGCGCACTTCCTGGTCCATCCCGGGCAGGATCTGATCGAGAAACTCGACCACCGTCACCTTCGCTCCAAGTCGCCGCCAGACCGAACCCAGCTCAAGCCCGATGACTCCGCCGCCGATCACGACGAGATGATCGGGAACCTTGTCGAGCTCCAGTGCGCCGGTGGAATCGATGATGACCTGCTGGTCGACCTCGACGCCCGGAAGCGGAGTTACCGACGAGCCGGTCGCGATGACGAACTTCCCCGCACGATAGCTGGTACCGGCGACATCGATCCTGTCCCTGCCGGTGAATCGGGCATGACCCTTCAGCCACGTTACCTTGTTCTTCTTGAACAGGAATTCGATCCCGCCGGTCAGCCCCTTCACCGCCTCGCGGCGGCCGGAATGCATGGCCTCGAGGTCGAGTTCGACGCCTTGGGTCTTCACACCCCATTTGGCGAGCGCTCCGTCGGCGGCTTCCTCGAACAGTTCGGATGCATGAAGAAGGGCCTTGGACGGGATGCAGCCGACATTGAGGCAGGTACCGCCGAGAGTCTCGCGGCTCTCGACGCAGGCGGTCCTGAGACCGAGCTGGGCGGCGCGGATCGCAGCGACATAGCCGCCGGGCCCGCCGCCGATCACGATGAGGTCGAACTCAGTTTCTGCCATCTTGCATCCTTAGGGCCATTATGGGGTTTCCAGCCAGATCGGGACCCTCTGCACCCGGAAGGAACGGCCAGACCAGCCCTCCCGAACCCGGTGAAGACGGCCTGAACCGCCTAGAGGTCGATCAACAGGCGGGTCGGGTCTTCCAGCGCTTCCTTCATCCTGACCAGGAAGGTGACCGCCTCGCGGCCGTCGACCAGCCGATGATCATAGCTGAGCGCCAGATACATCATCGGGCGTGCAACGATCTCGCCGTCCAGAACGACCGGCCGCTCTTCGATCCGGTGCATCCCGAGAACCGCCGACTGCGGCGGGTTGATGATCGGGGTCGACAGGAGCGATCCGAAAACACCACCATTGGAGATCGTGAAGGTGCCGCCCTGCATGTCCTCCATCGTCAGCATTCCATCCTTCGCGCGGCGACCGAGATCGGCGATGATCGTCTCGATTTCCGCAAAGCTCAACGCATCGGCATTTCGAATCACGGGAACCACAAGCCCCTGGGGGGCGGCGACGGCGATAGAGACGTCGAGATAGTCGTGATAGACGATCTCGTCGCCATCGATCCGGGCGTTGACGGCCGGGACATCGCGCGCGGCGAGTGCTGCGGCCTTCACGAAGAAGCCCATGAAGCCGAGCCGGACTCCATGCTTCTTCTCGAACAGATCCTTGTAGCGGCTTCGGGCCGACATCACCTCGGTCATGTCGACATCGTTGAACGTCGTCAGAAGCGCCGCCGTATTCTGCGCATCCTTCAGCCGTCTTGCGATCGTCTGCCGAAGCCGGCTCATCCGAACCCGCTCCTCGCGCCGCTCGCCGCCTGGAGCGCTTGCCTGCGACCGGGACGGGGGCGCCTTGGAGTCGGTCTCCGAAGCCTCCTCCCCGCCTGCCGACGCCTTCTGGGCCTTGGCCGCGGCGAGGACATCGTCCTTCGTCAGGCGCCCGTCCTTGCCCGTGCCCTTGATCCGCGAGGGGTCGAGCTGGTGCTCCAGAACCGCCCGCCTAACGGCCGGCGACAGCGTCAGATGCGGCTCTTCGGACGGTTCATCGGCGGCTTCGGCCCTGGCCTCGATATTCTCACCCGCGCCCTCTGGATTGATCGGGCTCGATCGAGCCTCCGGCCGATCACTTCTGCCACCGGCCCCTTCCTCGATCCGGGCGATGACTGCGCCGACCGAAACATCGTCGCCCTCGGCGACGAGCTGCTCGCTCAACGTTCCATCGGACGGTGCATTGACCTCGACGGCCACCTTGTCCGTCTCGAGGCTCGCGATCGGCTCATCCGCCTTCACCGGATCACCCGGCTTCTTCAGCCATTGCCCAAGCGTGGCTTCGGTGATCGATTCCCCGAGCGTCGGTACCGTGACTTCAATGGCCATCTTGCGTCCTTCAGCTGGCTTTGCGGTGAGTGGCGTCGTCGGCGACGTGGCCTAGCGCCTGAGCGATGAGTCCTGCCTGTTCGGAGGCGTGGCGCCTTGCAAGCCCCGTCGCGGGCGAGGCCGCGGCTTCACGACCGGCATAGACCGGACGCCTGGGCTTCAGTTCGGCTTCCTTGAGCGCCTCTTCTATATAGGGCTCGACATGGGTCCAATAGCCCTGGTTGCGCGGTTCCTCCTGCGCCCAGACCACGTCCTCGAGATTGGTCATCCTCTTCAGCCGCGCGACGAGCGCTTCGCCAGGGAATGGATAAAGCTGCTCGATCCGGATGATCGACACGTTCCGGTCTCCGCTTTGATCGCGGGCTTCGAACAGCTCGTAGGCAAGCTTCCCGGTGCACAGGATCAGCCGCTTGATATCGGTATCGCCGGGCGCGTCGGGATCGGAAAGGATCCGGCGGAAATGGCTCGACTCGCCGCTGAAATCGGCGAGGGTCGAAACGGCCTGCTTGTGGCGAAGCAGCGACTTGGGGGTCATCAGGACCAGCGGCTTTCGGAAGTCCCGATGCATCTGACGCCTCAGAATATGAAAATAATTGGCCGGCGTGGTGCAGTTGGCGACCTGGATATTGTCTTCGCCGCACAATTGGAGAAAGCGCTCCGGCCGTGCTGAACTATGTTCCGGACCCTGGCCTTCATATCCGTGTGGAAGAAGCATGACGAGGCCACTTGCCCTCAGCCACTTCGCTTCACCGGCTGCTATGAACTGGTCGATGATCACCTGCGCACCGTTGACGAAATCGCCGAACTGCGCCTCCCACAGAACGAGAGTGAGGGGATCGGCCAGCGAATAGCCATATTCGAAGCCGAGAACCCCGAACTCCGACAACGGGCTGTCGCGAACCTCGAAGCGGCCGGGCCCGACCTGGGTCAGCGGGATATATTTGCTCCCGTTCTTCTGGTCGACCCACACCGAGTGGCGCTGGCTGAACGTCCCCCGTGCACTGTCCTGGCCCGACAGGCGCACCTGCGATCCTTCGCGAAGAAGGGTACCGAAAGCGAGCGCTTCAGCCGTTGCCCAGTCGAAGCCTTCGCCGCTCTCGAACATCCGGCGGCGGGCGTCGATGACTCGAAGCAGAGTCTTGTGGACTGAGATGTCGTCCGGAACCTCGGTCAGGATCCGGCCGATGTCGAGCAGGTGCTTTTCATCGACACTGGTGCCGACATTGCGACGCTCGCTGAGCGGTGTCGACGGCCTGTTGAGGCCGGTCCAGCGACCTTCGAACCAGTCCGCCTTGTTGGGCAGATAGGATTTGGAGGCTTCAAACTCGTTCTCGAACAGGCTGGTATATTCGGCCACGTGCCGGTCCACCCAGGAACGGTCGACGACCTTCTCTTCGATCAGCCTTTCCGCATAGATTTCCGAGACCGGGGGATGGCTTCGGATCGCCGAATACATGAGCGGCTGGGTGAAACTCGGCTCGTCCCCCTCATTGTGCCCGAACCGGCGATAGCACCACATGTCGATGACGATGTCGCGGTTGAACCTCTGCCGATATTCGACGGCCAGCTTGCAGGCGAAGGTCACCGCCTCCGGATCGTCGCCGTTGACGTGAAGGATCGGCGCCTGGACCGACTTGGCAACGTCGGAGGGATAAGGCGAGGATCGGGCAAACTGGGGTGAGGTCGTGAAACCGACCTGGTTGTTGATCACGAAATGGATCGTTCCCCCGGTGGCATAGCCCGGAATTCCGGAGAAGCTGAAACATTCGGCGACGAT
>CAYOJN010000088.1:0-8312 GCA_964404245.1 uncultured Sphingosinicella sp.
GCTTATCCTTGTCGCTCAATATGTCATAGGCCTGGGTGACCTGCGAAAAGCGCTCCGAAGCCTTCGGATTGTCCTTGTTGCGGTCCGGATGAAGCTCCTTGGCGAGCTTGCGGTACGCCTTCTTGATGTCGGCCTCGCTCGCGCTTCGTGTCACGCCGAGGGTCGAATACAGGTCCGCCATTCGAACTTCGTTCTCCACATCGTCGAAAAAGTCCACCCACCATGCCGGTCTTCAGCCGATGAGCGGCAACATCCGCCAATGGGCGGACGGCGCCGCGGCTGCAAGAGCGCTTGTCCCCGATGAGTGCAGGGGTCTAGACGCTTTTCCCATGGTGACCGATCCGCATCGGCTTTTCGAGGAATGGCTTGCCGAGGCCCGGCTGTCAGAACCCAATGATCCCGAAGCCATGGCTCTCGCAACCTGTGCCGACGGTGAGGTTTCATGCAGGATGGTGCTTCTGAAAGGCCATGATGAAGCCGGCTTCATCTTCTACACCAACAGCTTGAGCCGGAAGGGGCGGGCGCTCGATCAACATCCCCGCGCGGCTCTTCTGTTCCATTGGAAGTCCCTTCGGCGGCAGGTTCGGATCGAGGGACCGGTCGAACCGGTAGAGGCCCCTCGGGCCGATTCCTATTTTGCAAGCCGGGCGCGCGAATCCCAGCTCGGCGCCTGGGCCTCCGACCAGTCGCAGCCGCTTGAAAGCCGGAGCATCTTCGAAGCTCGCTATCGGCAATTGTCCGAGCAGCATGAGGGCCTCGAGATCAGCCGGCCACCCCACTGGCTCGGTTACCGGGTCGTTCCGGAGCGAATCGAATTCTGGATCGATCGCGCTCATCGGCTTCACGAACGGCGCCTGTTCACCCGCGACGGGGAAGTCTGGAGCGAGAGCCTGCTTTATCCATGATCGATCGCCCAATCGATCCCGGCAGTGTCGGCGCGCTGACCCGAAGGGCGGCCGTCGCGAGCGTCTGCACAGCCTTCTTCCTGCTGGGACTCAAGGGCTATGCCGCCTGGCAGACAGGCTCGGTGGCAATGCTTGGCTCGCTTGCCGATACGAGTCTCGACGTGATCGCCTCGCTGATCACCCTGATGGGCGTTCGGGTCGCGGCCATTCCTGCCGATCACGACCATCGCTTCGGCCATGGCAAGGCAGAAGCCATTGCCGCTCTGGTCCAGTCGATTCTCATCATCCTGTCTGCAATCGCCATCCTCTGGCATGCCTTCTCCAGGCTCGCCGCCGGTGCAGTGACCAGCCATGTCGGCGAAGGCGTCGGCGTTTCCGTCGTGGCCATCCTCGTCACTCTCGCCCTGCTCGCCTATCAAAGATCGGTGATCCGGCGCACCGGCTCCGTCGCCATCCAGGCCGACCATGTCCATTATCAAAGCGACCTCCTGCTCAACCTGGCGGTGATCGCCGCGCTCCTCCTCGAGCAGAGTTTCGGCCTTGTCGGCGCCGATCCCCTGTTCGGGATCGGGATCGCCGCCTGGCTGATGGTTGGCGCCCGCCGCGCCTCGGCCCGAGCCGTCGACCAGTTGATGGATCGCGAATGGCCGGAGGAGAAGCGACGGCGGTTCGTCGAGGTCGCTGCCCGTCATCCGAAAGGCCGGGGAATTCACGATCTGCGCACTCGCTGCAGCGGAGCCCATGATTTCGCTCAATTCCATATCTGGGTCGATCCGGCGATGACGGTTGCCGAGGCGCATGACGTCGTTGAGGAGATCGAACAGGAACTGGCCGGAGAATTTCCCGGAGTCGAGGTTCTGATCCACCTCGATCCCGAAGGCCAGGTGGATCAGCCCGGCAATATACTGGTCGAAACCGACGAGACGAAGAGGGAGACTTGATCATGACCGAGCTTCGACTGGTCCAGGTCGACGCTTTTGCCGATCGGCCCTTTACCGGCAATCCGGCGGCCGTGATTCCCCTCGAAGCCTGGCTTTCCGACGACGTGATGCAGGCGATTGCCAATGAAAATGCACTTTCGGAAACCGCCTTCACCATTCCCGCTTCCGGCGATGCCGACTACGAATTGCGCTGGTTCACCCCCACGGTTGAAGTGGATCTTTGCGGCCATGCCACCCTGGCGAGCGGTCATGTCCTGATCGGAGACCGGGAGTCCGTTCGATTCAGGACTCGAAAGTCCGGAATCCTGGCTGTTGGGCGCGAAGGGCGACTGCTCCGGCTCGACCTTCCTGCAATCCCGGTCGTCCCGGGCCACCACGAAGCCCTTCGCCGAGCGCTCGGCCTCGGCCAGGCCGAGCTCTGGCTTTCCGCCGAACAGTCGCAGGCAACCGCGATCCTTCTTGTCGATGACCCGTCGGAGGTGGAGATGTGCAGGCCGGATTTCGCTGCTCTCGCTTCCATCCCGCTGATGGCGATCGTCACTGCCCGTGGCGGAAGCCAGGCCGATATCGTCAGCCGGGTGTTCGTTCCGGCCTGGGGAGTGAATGAGGATCCGGTCACCGGGTCGGCGCATGCCGCGCTCACGCCCTTCTGGGCGGAGCGTCTTGGCCAGAAGCGGTTTCGGGCCTGGCAGGCCAGCCGGCGCGGCGGAATGGTCGATTGCCGGCTCAACGACGATCGCGTGATCCTCGGCGGCCAGTGCGTCACCGTGCTGGAAGGGGTGATGAGGCTCTGAGCCCAGCCGTCGGGCTCGTTTCGCCGCTGCTACGGAATCGCTGGCCGCAAAAGCCTGCGCCCGGGATTCCCATCCGACGGCTTTTCAGGACAGACTGCTGGCTTGTGGGAGGGGAAGGGGCCGAATGCTGTCTGTTCTCATAGTGGAGGATGAGCCACTCTTCGCCGATACGCTCAAATATCTGATCGAGCTCAATCCCTGCCATGTCGTCACCGGGCTGGCCGACGACTATTCAAGCGCGATCGCTGCAGTCGAAGAGCGTCGGCCCGACCTTGCTCTGATCGACCTCCAGCTTGCCCGCGGCTCGACCGGATTTTCCGTTGGCGCGAAGTTCGCGGAACTTGGAATCCCGAGCCTTCTCATCAGCGGAAAGGTGCCGGATTTCCCGCTTCGCGATCTCGCCCTGGGATGTCTGCTCAAGCCATTCAGCGAAGAAGATCTGGTCCGGGCACTGAAGGCAGCCGAGGATCTTCTTCGCGGCCGCAATCCGGTTCGCCCAAGCCGGCCGGACAATCTTCGGCTTTACGTCGAGGATGAGGAGGCCTCGACCTTGCCTTCGAGTCCTTCTCCATCGTCCGCCGCCAGGCGGTTCGGTGGCTGGTGGCCAGCATCGTCGGGCCGAAATCCGGCCTGAGCTTCGTCCTGGCACAGCCGTCGACGCAGAGTCGGAACAGCCAGGCGACGACGGGGTTGGGGATGGAAGGAGATCCTCCATGAGCGACCATGTCTACAAGATTGTGGAAATCGTCGGCAGTTCGGCCGTTGGTATCGAGGATGCGATCCAGCGAGCCATCGACCGGGCTTCGAAGACGGTTCGCGAGATTCGGTGGTTCGAGGTGATCAGCACTCGCGGCCATGTCGAAGACGGCCGGGTGGCCCATTATCAGGTCACGCTCCGGATCGGATTCACGCTCGACGACTGATCGAAGGCCTCGTCCCCGCTAGGGGGACGGCGCCTTCGGCGGAAGCGGGAACAGCGTAACGAAGCGCTCGGCGAGCACCCGATCCCCCTCGATGGCGAGCTCGCCCGAATCCTCCAGCCGGTCGAGAGGCGCGCCGCCATAAGCGGCGGCGGCGAGGATTCCCGTCGATCCTTCGAACACCAGATCGCAATTGTCGATCTCCGCCCGGGCCAGGCTCACCGTTCCGCCTGCAAGTCCCAGAACGAAGCGATCTTCGCCGATCCTGAACCCGATCCGACCCTCGATTCCTTTCGCCCGGCCCATGTCCATCATCGTCCGGAAGGACAGCATCAGGGACACGGCGCTGAAAGGCCGTGTCGGATCATGCGCTGGCGAGCGCACGGCCCATCGGCCCATCGCCTGGAAAATCGGCCCCGCCTCATAGCCCCAGGGCGTGAGTTCATAGACCTGGACGCTGGCTGGCGGCGGCAGCCGAGTGCGCCTCACTACTCCGGCCTCCTCGAGGCCTTCGAGACGCTGGGTCAGGACGTTGGCGCTGATTCCCGGAAGGCTCGATCGAAGTTCACCGAAGCGACGCGGGCCGAGCATCAACTCGCGCATTACCGGAAGCGCCCAGCGCTCCCCGATGATGTCCATTCCATGAGTCGCCGCGCAGGCATCGTCGTAGCGGCGACGGGACGGACCGTTCCTATTTTCGGTTACTTTTTTTAACTGCACAGTTGCAATTACTAACCTGCGGGCGCATCAACGTCAAACCGCGAGTCGCTGATCGAGATTAGGGGATTGAGAATGTCGAAGCTGATCTTCGTGAACCTGCCCGTTGCCGACCTGGCCGCTTCAATGAGCTTTTACGAGGCGATCGGTGCGACCAACAATCCGCAATTCACCGACGCCACGGCGGCCTGCATGGTCGTCTCCGACGTGATCCATGTCATGCTCCTGACCCATGGCAAGTTCGCCCAGTTCACTCCGAAGCGGATCGCCGACGCGCATCAGTCGACGGAGGTGCTGATCGCTTTGTCTTCCGACAGCCGCGAGGCGGTCGACGACCTCGCTCGAAGAGCGCTCGCCGCCGGCGGCCGGGAAGCGGGCGATCCCCAGGATCATGGCTTCATGTATTCGCGAAGCTTCGAGGATCCCGATGGCCATATCTGGGAGCCCTTCTGGATGGACGTCGCCGCGGCAGGTGAGGCCGCGAGTGGACCGCAGCCGGTCCAGATCTGAGTCCGAACGGGAAAAGAGGAGAGAGAGGATGACCTATATCGAGGGCTTCGTTCTTGCGGTTCCGACCGCAAACAAGGAAAAATATCGCCGGCACGCCGAAGACGCCGCGCCAATCTTCGCCGAGCATGGCGTGAGGCGGATGGTCGAAGCCTGGGGCGACGATGTCCAGCCCGGGAAGGTCACCGATTTCTACAAGGCCGTCCAGGCCAAGGACGGTGAAACGATCGTCTTCTCCTGGTTCGAATATCCTGACCGGGCGACGCGCGATTCCGCCAACGAGAAGATCATGAACGACCCGCGGATGAAGGCGATGGGAGAAGAAATGCCTTTTGATGGCCAGCGGATGATCATCAGCGGCTTCTCCGCGTTCCTGGACGAAGGAGACTCCGGCCCTGGGGGCTATTTCGACGGAATCCTGCTCCCGGTCTCGGAATCGAAACGGGAAGCCTATCATTCGATGGCGACCCGAACCGCTTCGATATTCCTCGATCACAAGGCGGTTCGGGTGGTCGAGGCCTGGGGTGACGACTTGCTGGACGGCAAGGTCACGGACTTCAAGAAGGCCGTAAAGGCCGAACCCGGCGAAAGCGTGGTGTTTTCGTGGATCGAATGGCCGGACAAGTCGACCCGCGACGAGGCCTGGAAGGCGATAATGTCCGGCCCGGACATGAATCCGGACGGCGAGATGCCGTTTGACGGCCTTCGAATGTTCTGGGGCGGCTTCGTTCCGATCGTGGACAGGTCCGAATCCGCGCCGACCCTTCGCTCAGAGCCTCAGCCGGCCTGAGCACCGTCGAAGGCCGCCGCTTTCTCCCATTGTCGACCGGAAAGGAGTCGATCATGCCGCAGACGAATACAGGTTCCGCTGCAACCCCGGTTTACAATGGTCAACAGACCGAGCCCTGGCATGGAACCTTCATCTGGTATGAATTGCTTACCACCGATCCGGACTCGGCCGCCTCTTTCTACGGCCAGGTGGTCGGCTGGAAGGTGACCGATTCCGAGCACAGGGACATGAACGGCGCTCGATACCTGACCCTCGCGGCCGGGGAGCATGGTGTCGGCGGCGTCCTCAACCTTACCTCTGAAATGTGCGCCGGCGGGGCTCGGCCCGGCTGGCTCGGCTATATCGGAGTCGTTGATACCGACTCCGAGGCGAAGGCGATCGCCGAAGCCGGCGGACATGTCCTGATGGCGCCGGCCGACATTCCCGGGATTGGCCGTTTCGCCCTTGTCACCGATCCAGGCGGAGCGCCTTTCTACCTGATGACTCCTCTGCCTCGCACCGAGGCTCCGGACCGTTCGGACGCGATGGCACCCGGTGTGATCTCCTGGCGCGAACTCTATTCCGGAAATGGGGAGGAAGGCGCTTTCGATTTCTACTCGCGGCGCTTCGGATGGGAGACATTCGTCCGGATGCCGATGGGCGAGATGGGCCAGTATCGAATCTTCGGCCGCGACGGACTCCAGATGGGCGGGATGATGGACAAGCCCGCACAGGTGCCGGCGCCGCACTGGAATTACTATATCTATGTGAACGGGATCGATGCCGCGGCCGATCGGGTGAAGGCGAATGGAGGCCAGATCCTCATGGAACCGCACGAGGTTCCCGGCGGAAGCTGGATTCTCCAGGCCCTGGATCCGCAGGGTGGAGCCTTCGCTCTCGTCTCCCAGGCCCGTTGATCAGCAGTGATCGGGATGAAGAATATCACGCCCTGCCTCTGGTTCGACACCGAAGCAGAGGAAGCCGCCGCTTTCTACACCAGCCTCCTTCCCGGCAGCCGGATCGATCATGTCCAGCGATCGCCAGCGGACAATCCCTCGACTCCGGCCGGAGCGGTGATCGTGGTCGAATTCACTCTTCAGGGGCAAAGCTATATGGGCCTCAACGGCGGTCCGGCCTTTCCGCAGACTCCAGCCTTTTCGCTTCAGGTAAAGACTGAGGACCAGCAGGAAACCGATCGATTGTGGAATGCCTTCCTCGAGGCAGGAGGCGAGGAAAGCCAGTGCGGCTGGCTCAAGGACCGTTGGGGAGTCTCCTGGCAGATCACTCCGAAGCGGATGATCGAGCTGCTTGCCGACCCCGATCCGGGCAGGGCCCGGCGGGCGATGGAAGCGATGATGACGATGCGCAAGCTCGACATCGCCGCGCTCGAAGAGGCGGCCGACCGCGAAGGCGGCGATTGAGCCGGATAGTTCTGAAGCTGGCGCTCTCCGTCTTTCCGGCCTAGGAGCCCGCCATGCGCCAGGCCAATGGTCAGCTGGAATTCCAGACCACTCGTCAGGGTCTGCTGGAAATCAGCAGCGAGGTCCGGTCCTGGCTGGGCAAGCAAAACATCGACGGGGGACTTCTCACCCTCTTCTGCCGCCATACCTCCGCCTCGCTCCTGATCCAGGAAAATGCGGCTCCGGACGCACGCCGCGATCTTGAAGCCTATTTTGCCCGACTGGCGCCGGAGGACGAGGGGCTTTACCTGCACGACGAGGAGGGGGCGGACGACATGCCGGCGCATCTTCGCTCGGCCCTCACCCAGGTCCAGCTCACCATTCCGATCATCGGCGGCCAGATGGCGCTCGGGACCTGGCAGGGCCTCTATCTGTTCGAACACCGCCGAAGGTCCCATCGGCGGCGGATCGTTCTTCACCTGATCGGCGATTAAAGCCCGATGAGTCTTGAAACCGCTCGGGCCTGGCTCGCCAAACACGCCCCCGACCTGCCGATCATCGAGGTCGAGGAAAGCACTGCAACCGTTGCTGAAGCCGCTAGCGCCCTTGGCGTCGAGCCGGGACGGATTGCGAAGACGCTCGCGATCCGGGTCAATTCGCTGCCATTCCTGCTCGTCGCTCGGGGCGATGCCCGGCTCGACAATATCAAGACCAAGGCGGCGTTCGGCGGGAGGCCGCGGCTATTGGGACCCGAAGAGACATTGACCTTGACCAGCCATCCGGTGGGCGGCGTCTGCCCGTTCGGACTCGCAACGCCATTGCCCGTTTATTGCGACCGCAGCCTGCTCGGTTTCGACCTCGTCTATCCCGCTGCGGGATCGCTGAATAGTTCGGTAGAAGTGTCTCCCGACCGGTTGTTCGAGCTTGTCGGAGCCCTTTGGGTGGATGTCTGCCGATCTTCGGACTGATCTCGCTGGACTCCCAACCGTTTGGAACATAAAGAGAACACATGTCGCGTCTCGATGTCCAGCAGAAGCTCGAAATCCTCGCCGATGCGGCCAAATATGATGCCTCCTGCGCCTCGTCCGGAACCTCGAAGCGCGACAGCCGCGGTGGCAAGGGCATTGGCTCGACTGAAGGAATGGGGATTTGCCACGCTTATGCGCCGGACGGGCGCTGCATTTCCCTGCTGAAGATATTGCTCACCAACAGCTGCATCTTCGATTGCCAATATTGCATCAATCGCAAGAGCTCGAACATCCGCCGGGCCCGGTTCACGACGGACGAAGTCGTGAAGCTCACCCTCGCTTTCTATCGCCGCAACTATATCGAGGGCCTGTTCCTCTCGTCGGGGATCAT
>CAYOJN010000089.1:0-8289 GCA_964404245.1 uncultured Sphingosinicella sp.
GCTCGTTCCTCGAAGGCGCGCTTCGCAATCCTTCGGCCGCCGACGGCCAGCAGGGTCGACTGTTCATCGGCTTCGCCGCCGCCGAGCTTCTCGGTCTGCTGGCGTTCGTCGTTGCGATGATCCTCATCTTCGTCGCCTAATCACGCCCCGGTTACTCCGCCGCCCGGCTCCCGGCCGGGCGGCAGAGACAGGATGCAGGTGCAATGCCTCAGATAGCGCAGCTCGCTGCCACCTATTCGTCCCAGATCTTCTGGCTTCTGGTGACGTTCGGCTTCGTCTTCTTCGTCATCGGCCTCGGAATGGTGCCGAAGGTGCAGTCGACGGTCGACATGCGCGAACGCCGTATTCTCGATGACCTTGCTGGCGCCGAAGCGGCCCAGCGGGCAGCCGAGGAGAGCGAAAGCGCCTATCGCGCCCAGCTGGAAACCAATCGCGCCGAGGCGATGAAACTGACTGCGTCGGCCCGTGCCGAAGCGGCTTCGGCAACGGAAGGCCGTCTTGCCCAGAGCGACTCCGCGCTCTCCGAAAGACTTGGGGCCGCAGAAGCCCGGATCCGGTCTGCTTCCGAAGCCGCCCGGAGCGAGATCGAGGCGGTTGCCGCTGAATCCGCCCGGGAAATCGTTGCCCGGATCGCCGGCGTTGAAGTGAAGTCGGCGGACGCCACTCGTGCAGTAAAGGCAGTAATGGTCTGATGGCTCATCCTGCTCAGCTGACGCCCGCGGGCGCTCCCGACGAGATTTCGGCGCAAACCCTTGCGACCGCCGAGGATCATGGCGCTGGCCATGCGCCCTCGGCCCTGGGTCTCGAGCCCTATGGCTGGGTCGCTCTGGCGATGACGGCGTTCATCGCCATCCTGCTGTGGAAGCGGGTCCCGGCAGCGATCGGCCGGGCGCTCGACAGGAAGATCGCCGAGATCCGCCAGCAACTCGACGAAGCTTCCCAGTTGCGCTCCGAAGCGGAGGCGCTTCGGGCCGAATATGTCGCCAAGGCGGGCGCTGCCGAGGCCGAAGCGGCGGCCATGGTCGATCGCGCGCGCCAGGAATCGAAGGACATTCTGGTCCAGGCCGAAAAGGATGCCGAACAGCTGATCGAGCGCCGGACCCGGATGGCCGAGGACAAGATCGCGGCTGCCGAGCGCGCCGCCGTGGACGAGGTCAGAGCCCGTGCAGCGACGGCCGCAACGGCCGCGGCCGAGCAGCTCATCCGCGATCGCCTGGATGCCGATTCCGACCGGGCAATGATCGACAGGACGATCACCGAACTCGGCCGCGCCGGCTAGTCTCCTTCCCGGCGGGGGCCCGCTGCCCTGGTGGCGGAGCCCGACGATCGGCGAATGGGTGGATAGTCGGGGCGCGAGTGCCTAAGTCTTCGCTGTGACCGACAAGCCCGATACGCCGGATCGCTTTCACGAAGAGAAGGCCACCTACACCGTTCGCGGCGGCGACAAGCCCGATCTCGACCTCGGCGTGGCGGCGATCCGGGCAGTGGTGAAGTCCCTGCCGGCCAGGCCCGGAGTCTATCGGATGCTCGATAGCCGGGGCGATGTCCTTTATGTGGGCAAGGCCCGGGCACTGAAGAACCGGGTCGGACAATATACCCAGGTGGCACGGCTGACGAAGCGGCTCCTTCGGATGGTCTCCCAGACCCGCTCGATGCAGATCGTCACCACCCATAATGAAGCCGAGGCGCTGCTTCTGGAGGCGCAGCTGATCAAGCGCTACCGCCCGCCGTACAACGTTCTGCTTCGCGACGACAAAAGCTTTCCCTTCATCCTGCTTCGCGAGGATCATGAGTTTCCGCGAGTCCAGCTCCACCGCGGCGCCCGCCGTCACAAAGGGCAATATTATGGCCCGTTCGCAAGTGCCGGCTCGGTTCGTGAAACCCTGAACGCTCTCCAGAAACTGTTCCTGCTTCGAAGCTGTACCGACAGTTTCTTCGCGAACCGGTCACGGCCCTGCCTGCTTTACCAGATCCGCCGATGCTCGGCGCCCTGCGTCGGCCGGATCGACGAAGAAGGCTATTCGGAACTGGTTCGCGATTCGAAGGATTTCCTGAGCGGCCGGTCGACGAAGATCCAGCAGAAGCTCGGCAAGCAGATGTCGGATGCGGCCGAGGAAATGGATTTCGAGCTTGCCGCTCTCTATCGCGACCGTTTGAGGGCGCTTACCTTCATCCAGGGCAGCCAGGCCATTCATGCCGAAAAGCTCGGCGATGCCGATCTGTTCGCCCTCGCCTGCAAGGGCGGAACGATCTGCATCCAGGCCTTTTTCATTCGCGGTGGCCAGAATTGGGGCCATCGAAGCTTCTTCCCGGCCCATGTCAGCGAGATCGAGGAAGCCGAAGTGATGGCCAGCTTCCTTGCCCAATTCTATTCCGAAATGCCGCCGCCCAGGCTGGTCCTGATCGACAGAGCGCTTCCGGAGGCAGAATTGATCGAAGAGGCCTTCTCGGAAAAAGCGGGTCGGCGAGTTTCGATCAAGGCGCCCCAGCGGGGAGAGCAGGCGCGAATGATCCGCCAGGCGCAGCGAAATGCCGAAGAGGAACTCGACCGCCGTCTGGCCGAAACCTCGACCCAGGCGAAAAACCTTCGCGAAGTCGCCGAATTGTTCGAGCTTCCCGAACCGCCGCAGCGGATCGAGGTCTATGACAACAGCCATGTGATGGGCAGTTCGGCGGTCGGTGCGATGATCGTCGCGGGGCCGGAGGGCTTCCGGAAGGCTTCCTATCGCAAGTTCAACATCAAGCGGCCGGAAACCGCTCCGGGCGACGATTTCGCAATGATGCGCGAAGTGCTCAGCCGCCGATTTGCCCGGCTCGAGCGCGAGGATCCGGATCGAAGCCGAGGCGAATGGCCTGATCTGCTCCTGATCGATGGCGGCAAGGGCCAGCTGTCGGCGGTTTGCGAGACGCTGGAAAATGCGGGGGTCCATGACGTCCCGGTCGTGAGCGTTGCAAAGGGACCCGATCGCAATGCGGGACGCGAGGTGTTTCATTTGCCCGGCGGCCGCGAAATCACCCTTCCGCCCAACTCGCCGGCGCTTTTCTATCTGCAGCGGCTTCGCGACGAGGCCCATCGCTTCGCGATCGGCGCCCACCGCCAGAAGCGGGCAAAGGCGTTCACTGCAAGTTCGCTCGACGAGGTGCCGGGAATCGGCCCCGGGCGAAAGAAGGCGCTTCTGATGCGCTTCGGGACCGCCCGGGCCGTCCGCAACGCAGCGCTCGAGGATCTGGAGAAGGTGCCTGGAATCTCGCGAACCATCGCCCGCCAGATCTACGATTACTATCACCCCGGGGGCTGACCTTCAGGGATCGCCAGCGCTCACCATTTCTTCACGAGCGGCCGGTATTGCACGGCGAGTGGAGATGTTGGGTCTCATCGCAGAAATGCCCTGGGCGCATTTCATCGGCGAAACCGGATGGTTCGCAATCGTCCCGCCGACCAGTGGCAGCGACGATGACCAATCGCGTCCCAGGGCCGCCCCGGTCGGATTGCCCCTTCGAGTCGGCGCCCGCACGGTGGCCAGCCTCAGGCGGACGCTGGTTCGGCGCCGGTTCAGCCTCGCCGAGACCCTGTCGCCGCGCCTGCCGAGCCTCGACGCGCTTCCGGACGAGGCTCACGGTTATCTCGTCATTTCGCTTCCAGTTGCGCTTCTGCCCAAGATCCGCGCTGCTCATCCCGACCTCGCCCTCTTCGTTCGCCAGCTCTATCCACGATGCTTTACGGCCCTTGGGGGAAGCTATGACCATTGGCTCGAAGGCCTTACGGCGCGAAGCCGGTCGACCCTGAATCGCAAGCTTCGACGCTTTGCCAAGGCAAGCGGCGGGCAGATCGACCTGCGCTGCTATCGGCGCCCCGGGGAAATGGCCGAGTTTCACCGCCATGCCCGAAGCATTTCGGTCCTGACCTATCAGGAACGGCTGCTCAATTGCGGCCTGCCGGATGGAGAGGCGTTCGTGACCCGACTGGAAGTCCAGGCCCGGCAGGAGTCGGTGCTCGGCTGGATCCTGTTCCTGGACGACCGGCCAATCGCCTATCTCCATGCCCCGGCCGACGGCGACGTGCTCGTCTATGATCATCTTGGCTATGATCCCGCCTTCGCCAACCTGTCTCCCGGAACGGTCCTCCAGGACGGAGTCATGCGCCAGCTTTTCGCCGAGCAGAAATTCCGGTTGTTCGATTTCACCGAGGGCGCCGGCCGACACAAGGCATTCTTCGCGTCCGGCCAGGCCGAGTGCGTCGACCTGCTCCTTCTTCGCCGAACCTGGTCGAACCTGCTGACCGGGCACCTTCTCAAGAGCTTCGATTCGGCTGTCGGCCTTGCCCGGCATTCGGCGCATCGTCTGGGCCTTCACGGGCTTGCACGCCGGGTGAAGCGATGAGCCGGGTCCTTCTCACCATCGACACGGAACTCTTCTTCGGCCGTTATCGTCCCGACCAGGACTGGCGGGAAAATTTCGCCCTCAGTGTCGAACCCGCCCAGGTCGGGCTTTCCTACCAGCTTGGAGTTCTTGCCCGCCACGGGCTGAAGGCGGTCTTCTTCGTCGATCCGATGCCTGCGCTCGTCTACGGGATCGAGCCGATCCGGGCGATGGTCGAGCCGATCCTTGCGGCGGGCCAGGAGATCCAGCTTCATCTCCACCCCGCCTGGTATGGGCTCGCCCATGATGAAGTGGCCGTCTCCGAACTCGCCTCCCTCGGTCCGGAGAAGCAAAAGGCGTTGATCGCCATCGCCCGGCACCTGCTTCGCGAGTCCGGAGCACCGGAGCCGATCGCCTTCCGGGCCGGCAGTTTCGCTGCCAATGCCGACACTCTGGCGGCGCTTGCCTCGCTCGGCTTCAGCTATGACAGCAGCCATGATGGGAGCAATCATCCCTGGCCGAGCGCGCTTCCGATCGATCGCCGGCAGATTGCACCCACCCTGGTCGATGGAGTGATCGAGGTCCCGATCACCCAGATCGACCAGAAGACCGGACTGAGACATTTGCAGGTCTGCGCCGTTTCCTTCGAGGAGATGCGCGACTCGCTCGTCCATGCGGCCGATCGTTCGCACCCGCTGGTGACCATCGTCAGCCATTGTTTCGAACTTGCGACGAGGGACGGCCGCCGAGCCAATAATGTGGCCCGGAACCGGTTCCGGAAGCTCTGCCGCTATCTCGACGAGCACAGGCAAGCCCTGCCGACCGCTTATTTCACCGAGCTTGCCGGACTTTCGCTCGACTCTCCGGCCGATCCGCTTCCACCCCGGATCAGCCGTTCCTTGGCCAGGATGGTTGAACAGGCCTGGGGCAATGCCGTCCATGAGCGCCGCTTCTGAGGCGAGGCCGAAAGGCTTCCGACCAGGCTTGCAGTTGCGCTCGGCCCCGGCTGGGGCGATGGACGATCCGATGCGGATCGAGAGCCAAGCGATCATCGTCGCCGTTCGGGCTCATGGCGAGCATGGGGCGATCGTTCGCGCACTGACTCCGTCGGATGGCCTCCAGGCCGGCTATGTCCGGGGCGGCAAATCGCGCCGGCTTCGGCCGGTACTGGTTCCCGGGAACAGCATCCAGGCCGAGTTCCGGGCCCGAACCGACGAGCAATTGCCGCATCTTGCCGTCGAACTGGTTCATAGCCGCGCTTTCCTGCTCGCCGAAGCGCTGCCGGCGGCGGGACTGGAATGGAGCTGTGCGCTGACCGCTACGGCGCTCATCGAGAGTCAGCCCT
This sequence comes from uncultured Sphingosinicella sp., assembly GCA_964404245.1. Classification (GTDB taxonomy): domain Bacteria; phylum Pseudomonadota; class Alphaproteobacteria; order Sphingomonadales; family Sphingomonadaceae; genus Allosphingosinicella. The sequence goes on from CAYOJN010000089.1 coordinate 5,705, forward strand.
ATCCGCGAGTCCACCAGGGGCTGAGCGGCCTGCTCGCGGCGATCGAGGCGGCGCCCACTGCGCGCGGCTGGGCAGCGGCTCTGGTTCGCTATGAGCTGCTGGTCCTGGCAGAACTGGGCTTCGGACTCGACCTTCGCGACTGCGCAGTCAGCGGAAGCGAGGAGAATCTGGACTATGTGAGCCCGAAGAGCGGCCGGGCGGTCAGCGCCGAGGCAGCGGGCGAATGGCGCGACCGGCTTCTTCCACTACCGGCCTTCCTTCGCGGAGACCCGGCCATCCCCGGCCAGGACGCGTTGATCGACGGGCTCAGGCTGACCGGCCACTTCCTTGCCCGCGACCTCCTGATCGAACGCCAGGCCGAGGTGCTTGCGGGCCGCGAACGCCTTGTCGAGCGGCTTAGGCGCATGAGCGGTTGACCCGGCAACCCTGACGGCACAGGAAGCGGGGGTGAAAGAATTCTTCCCTCATTCTGCGGTCACCGGCGACATCACGATCCGGGTTTCCGTTTCCTACCTTCCGGAACAGTCGGAGCCGGGCAAGGGCCGCTGGTTCTGGGCCTATCATGTCCGGATCGAAAATGGCGGCCGCCAGGCGGTCCAGCTGGTCAGCCGCGAGTGGAACATCTCCGATGGCCGAGGGACTCGTCACGATGTTCGCGGCGAAGGGGTCGTCGGAGAGCAGCCGGTCCTCGAGCCCGGGGAGAGTTTCGACTATGTCTCGGGCTGCCCGCTGACGACTCCGACCGGCTCGATGGAGGGCCGTTATTTCATGATCGGGGCCGACGGCGTGAGCTTCGCCGTCGACATTCCCCGCTTTCCGCTGATTTCACCGGCCGTCACGACCTGATTTCCGGTCTTCCGGCGGGCGGGGAGGGGGCAGGAGAGTCCCCGGCGAAGGCAGGGGCGAGGCGCAGTGATGTTCGCCGCGTTCAACCGGTTTGGGCCGTGTTCATGGGCCCCGGCCTTCGCCGGGGAAGCGCTGGGGACGTGCCGAGGTGGTGCCGGTACGGCGCGGCTTATCGAAGCAGCATGAGCGCCCGCTGCATCAGTCCGGTGAAGCGTTCCTCGTCGACCGGCGCTGCCGTGTTGTTCCAGCTTCCGGTCACTGCATGCCACTGGCCGGCGCGATTGCGGACGAGCCAGGTCAGGTTGATGACGCCCGGCTCCGAGCCGCCCTTGAAGCCGATATAGTCGAAGTCCTGGCGAAGCGAGGCCGGGCCGCCCGGGCTGATTGCAAGGATCGACCGCGCAGCGTCGTCGCCGCTTCGACGAAACCAGTCCATCGTCCGGACCAGGTCCGATGGCGAGACGAACCATTCGAGGGTGTCGATCGCCAATGGCCCGGCCCCGAAGCGGGAGCCATCGATGGCGGCTGGGTCGACGGCGGAATACCGGGTCTCGAGAAGGCGGCGGCGTTCCGCTTCGTCGGCCTCCAGATAGGCGCTCTGCGCTTCCGGGTCGGCGGTCTTCAGCGCAAAGACTTCGCGGGTGGTCAGGAAGGGGCGGTTGCGGTCCGCCGAAGCGACCCCGATCCGGTCCATCATCTGTTCGACATTCCGGCGACCGAGGACGGAGATAAGCTGGTCGGTCGCGGTATTGTCGCTGATCGAGATCATGAGCGAAGCAAGGCTGTGAAGAGTGACCGGCGCGCCCTTGGGCCAGTTCTGGAGCATTCCGGAGGGAAGCGAACGCTCGTCGAGCGAGACGATGTCGTTCCAGTGCCGTTCGCCGGCCTGCACCTGCCGGCTGAGCTCGGCGAGGACGTACAGCTTGAACGCCGATCCGATCGCCAGCGCCCGATCGGGCTGGTGCGCTGCAAGGGCATTGCTGTCGCCGAGCCTGACGATGGCGAGGGCGGTCTCTCCCGGAAGCGCTCCAATCTCTCCGGTGACCGCCTCGAGACTGTCTCCACGAAGCTCGACCCCGGTGACGACGAGGCCCTCGATAGGATGGGGAGGCTCGCTGGCAATCGACAGGTTCATCGTGATCAGGCCGCGCTCGGTCTCGATGTGAAGAATCCCGGCGTTCGGGCCCTTCGGCTCGACCCGGACCGATTTCGGCGCGCCATATTGGTCGGTCAGCTGCCGGCTGATCGCCTGGAGCTGCGAAACGGGCACCTGGGCAAGGAAATTGGCGCTGAACATTCGCGACGGGTCGGATTCTCCGCCGAGCATGGCCAGCACCTGTTCGGCCCGCTCCTCAAGTGGACCGGGACTTCCCTGGGCAGAAGCCGGAACCGCAAGCCCCATCGCTCCCGCCAGCGCGAGCCACAGCAAGATCATCTTTCGAACCATTTTCGCCTCCCCTGATCGCCCCTGATAACCCGGGAAGAGCGCGGAGCAAACGGGAAGGGGAGGGTCCTGGCTGATCGCCTCTTCCGGGAATCCGGCTTGCGACCCTTTGACTGCGAGCGCTGGAAACCCATTCACGGTTCCGCCGTTACTGGATCGAACGCTTCTGGAGACGGATCATGCCGGTTTCGAATAGCAGCCTCGTCGAGCGAATTGCCCGGGTCATTGCCGGCAGGGTGATCAGCATCAATGCCGGCGGGTCGGACCCGAGCGCGGGCGAACGGATCGATTCGAT
>CAYOJN010000090.1:0-8268 GCA_964404245.1 uncultured Sphingosinicella sp.
TCGATCATCGCCGATTCCCCGACATGGGCGCCGATATTGACGAAGCTGGGCATCAGGACCGCGCCCGGAGCGATATAGGCGCCCTGCCGGACGATGGAGCCCGGAACCGCGCGAAATCCAGCTTTTGCAAAGCTTTCATCGTCCCAGCCAAGGAATTTGGACGGCACCTTGTCCCACCAGAAAGCGCCGCCCGGGCCACCGCTCATCCGCTCCATCGGATTCAGCCGGAAGCTGAGCAGCACCGCCTTCTTCAGCCACTGATTGACCTGCCAGCCATTCGCAGCCGGCTCGGCCACCCGGGCCGTTCCGGAATCGAGCATTTCCAGTGCCGCCTCGACGGCGTCGTGTATCTCTCCCGCCGTCGAGGGGGAAAGGGAATCCCGGTCTTCCCAGGCGCGGTCGATCACCGTCTGAACATCGCTCATTCCACTTCCTCCCCCAAGATTTCGCGAAGCCATTCGCCAAGGTCAGCGGTGACATGATCGATCAGCGTCAGATCGACCTCGTGGCCGCCCTTTTCCGAGCCATTGTCGAGCCAGACCGTCGTCATTCCGATGGCTTTGGCCGGCACCAGGTTGCGGGCCATGTCGTCGACGAACAAGGCCCGCTTCGGATCGATCCCGTGAATGTCACAGATGGCCGAATAGCTGCGCGGATCCGGCTTCGGTACATATTTCATTGCATGGATGTCGTGCATTCCGTCGAACGCATTGGCTAGTCCGAGCCGATCGAGAACCCGCCGGGCATAGGCTTCGTCTGCATTGGTGAAGACAAACTTTCGCCCTGGAAGCCGATCGAGCGCTTCGACCAGGTCGGGATCGGCAGCGAGCCGGGCCAGATCGACCTCGTGGACGAAGTCCAGGAAATCGTGAGGGTCGACGCCGTGGGAGCGCATCAGCCCGGCAAGAGTGGTACCATGTTCCAGGAAATGGCGCTTCTGAATGCGCCTCGCCTCGACCGGATCGCAGCCGAGAAGCCGCTCGATATACTGCCCCATTCGAACGTCGATCAGCGCGAACAAGTCGGTCGATGCCGGATAGAGGCTGTTGTCGAGATCGAAAATCCAGTTGTCGACATGGACGAGGTCAGAATGCATGCTGGCTCCCGTAGCGCAGCAGGACTGCTTCATCAAAGCGAAAGGATGAAAGCGTTAGCTATCGGAAATTCAACGTAAAATCAGAGTCGGGGCATGATGACCATTGGCAGCAAGAGGGTAGGCCTGATCCTTTCGGTTGGAGTCGTGGCAATCGCTCTGGCCGGATGTGGCGGCGGTGGCGGTTCCCGTCCGGCCCCGATCCCGGCGCCCCCGGCAGCGCCCCCACCTCCACCACCGCCTCCTCCGCCCCCACCGCCGCCCCCGCCGCCGATCAATTATGACGATGAGGAGTATCGGCGTTCTAATGGCGCTCGCTCGGCCGGCGCCATCCATGCCTATGATCTCGGTGCTACCGGACGGGGCGTCGATGTTGCCGTTATCGACAGCGGCATCAATCCCGGTCTGAGCGAGTTCGCCGGGCGGATTCATCCCGCCAGCCAGGACATGGTCAAGGGTCGCGGGGTCGTGGACACCGAGGGCCATGGGACTGCAGTATCCGGGGTGATCGCGATGAATCGCGATGGCAGCGGTGCAATGGGGGTCGCGTTCGATTCCCGGATTCTCTCTCTCAACACCTCGGATCCCGACAATTGCGACGACGAGGACGGCTGCAAGCATTCGTCCGGGGCGATTGCCCAGGCGCTCGATCTCGCCCGCTTCAACGGCGCCCGGATCGTCAATATCTCACTTGGGGGCGAAGGGATCGGCTCCGCGGTCGTTGCTGCCGTGCAGCGGGCAGTTGCTGCAGGGATGGTCGTGATTGTTTCCGCAGGCAATGATTCAAAGGAAAGTCCGAGCCCGTTCGCGACGGGAATTGCTGGCGCGGGCTCCGGACAGGTCATCATCGCGGGCGCGATGGATGCAGATCGCAGCCTCGCCACCTTCTCGAACCTTGCGGGAACCGGCACGCCCTATCTGGTTGCCCTGGGCGTAAGGGTCCGGACGATCGACGAGACTGGGGCGCCCACCTTGTGGAGCGGGACCTCTTTCGCTGCCCCCGTGATCAGCGGCGCCGCTGCACTCCTCGCCAGCGCCTTCCCGAACCTGACCGGGCGCCAGATCGTCCAGCTTCTCCTCACTACCGGCGACGATGCCGGTCTTCCGGGGCGCGACGACTCCTTCGGCTACGGGATTCTCAACATCGAGCGCGCTTTCGCACCCCAGGGCCAGACAACGATGGCCGGAAGCGCCGTTCCGACGGAGATGATCGGTGGCGGCGATGGATCGGCGGCGATGGGCGATGCCTCGCCGGCAATGACCGGGGCGATCATCCTCGATGGCTATGATCGCGCCTATGCGGCCGATTTCGTCAACCTGCTCAATCGGGCGCCACAGCAGAGGCCGCTGGCCCAGGCGCTTCAACCCGGGATCAGCACCGGCTTCGCCGCTGCCGGTGCGACGATGCTGTCGGTCACGGTTCGTCAGGACCTTCATGGACAGCCGCGAATCGGCCTCGCTCAGACGGGTCTCAACCATGGGGAGTCGCGCGCGGCCCGGGCCATTGCCGGGCTCGCGGTCAGCCGGCTGACGCCCGGCACCGCCGTCGCGCTGGGTTTCTCGGAAAGCGGCCACCGGCTGAGGCAGCGTCTGTCCGAGCGCGGCGGAATGCCTTTCCTCGTTGCTCGTGATCCACTGGCCCGGGCAGGCTTCGACGGCGATAGCAAGTTGAGCCTGGGAGTCCGCCACGATCTTGGCGCATTCTCCCTTGTCGGCACTGCGGAGCGTGGCGAAGTCGAACAACAGGATTCACGCCGCCGCCTCGACGGCCCGGCCTTCTCGCTCGCCTCGGTCAGCGCAGAGCGGCAGGTGGGACGGGCCTCTTTCGCCGTCGGCCTGTCTCACCTTGCCGAGGATGAGACCGTGCTTGGCGGCCGCTTCGCCTTCGCTCGAGGCGGCTCGGCTAGCCAGTTCCTCGACCTATCGGCTCAGTATCCGCTCGGCTTCGGCTGGAATGCCGGCGCCAGCTATCGACTAGGCTGGACCCAGATGCCCGGAAGCAATGGCCTGGTCGGCAAGGGCCGCCTCGCGAGCGATTCCTGGGCCGTCGACCTGTCTCGGGGAAATAATTTCATGCCCGGGGACAGGCTTGCCTTCCGGCTCATGCAGCCGCTCCGGGTGAAATCGGGCGGATATCGCCTGAATGTCCCGGTCTCCTATGACTATTCGACGCTCGAGGTGGGCTACGAACAGCGACGGTTCAACCTCGCCCCGACCGGACAGGAAGTGGATTTCGAGGCTGTCTACACGCTGGGTCTGTTCGGCAATTCCGGCTATCTGAGCACCAACCTCTACTGGCGGCTCGATCCTGGGCATATCGAGGCTGCTCGAAGCGACAAGGGTGCGGCCCTTCGACTCTCGGTCGGTTTCTAGCGGTTGGCGGCGCGCAGGCAGACCATCGGCCAGAAAGGTCATCCGGTCAGACGGTGAAGCTCTCGCCGCAGCCGCACGCGCCCTTCGCATTGGGATTTTCGAACACGAAGCCGGCGGTGAAGTCGTCTTCCCGCCAGTCCATCAGGCTTCCCACGAGATAGAGGACGGAAGCGCCGTCGATGTAGAAGATGCCGCCAGGCGTTTCGATCTTCTCGTCGAACTTCTGTTCCTCGCTGACATAGTCAACGGAATAAGCAAGGCCCGAGCAGCCGCGGCGCGGCGTGGACAATTTCACGCCGATCGCACCGGCCGGGGCCCTCGCCATCAAGTCGGCAATGCGAGCCTCCGCGGCCGACGTAAGCCTGACTGCCGAAGGCATGGTCCTGACTTTCGTATCAACGCTCATAACATTCCCAGTTCGAGCTTCGCCTCATCGCTCATCTTCTGCGGATCCCAGGGCGGATCCCATACCAGCTCAACCTCCGAATCACCTATTCCGGGGACTGCGCCGACCCTGAGTTCCACCTCGCCAGGCATCGTTTCGGCCACCGGGCAATGCGGAGTGGTCAGGGTCATCTTGACCCGCGCATGATTCTCGGGAGTGATCTCGACATCGTAGATCAGTCCGAGGTCGTAGATGTTGACCGGGATTTCGGGGTCGTAAATCTCCTTCAGGGCCTCGATCACGCGCTCGTACAGGTCGCCGCCAGGCTCCACCGCCGCAGGCTCCGAAGGTCTCGGCGGCTGGGCCAGAAAGCCTTCCAGATAGTCGCGCTTGCGGGCGAAGGTCTCGGCGGCGCTTTCCGGCACCGGAACATCGGACACGCGCGCCTTGGGCGGCGCGTCCACCTGCTCCACCTCTTCGATTTCTACCTTCCTTTGCTCGTTCACCGGCCAATCCTATCCGAAAATCCGTGTTACCCGTTCGATGCCTCGGGTCAGTGCATCGACATGCCTGGAATCGTTATAGACACCGAAACTGGCCCGCGCCGTCGAATCGACCCCAAGCAGCTCCATCAGCGGCTGCGCGCAATGATGACCGGCGCGGATCGCTACCCTGCTTTCATCCAATATGGTGCCGACATCGTGCGGATGCACCCCTTCGACGGAAAAGCTGACGATCCCGGCGCTGTCCTCGGGACCGAAAAGGCGAACGCTGTTCAGCCCGGAAAGAGCCTCGCGCGCATCGCGTACCAGGGCCGCCTCGTGGAGCGCGATCCGATCGGGACCGATCGATTCGACATAGTCGATCGCCGCATGAAGACCGACAACCCCGACGACATGCGGAGTGCCTGCCTCGAAGCGCGCAGGCGGTGGTGCAAAAGTCGTGCGATGGAATGACACCTTGTCGATCATCGCCCCGCCACCTTGCCACGGCGGCATGGATTCGAGGATCGACAATCGGGCCCAGAGCACGCCGATCCCGGTCGGTCCGTAGAGCTTGTGCCCGGAAAAGACATAGAAGTCGCAATCCAGGGCACTGACATCGACAGGCATTCGAGGCACCGCCTGACAGCCATCGAGAAGCAGTTTCGCCCCCACCGAATGCGCCAGGTCGGCGGCACGGCGGACATCGAGTACCGACCCCAGGACATTGGAGACATGGGCAAGGGCGACCAGCCGATGCCGCTCGGTCAGAATCCCTGCCATTGCGTCCAGGTCTATTCGGTGGTCCGGAGTGAGTGGAGCGACGTCGATGACCGCGCCGGTGCGTTCGGCGATGAGCTGCCAGGGCACGATATTGCTGTGATGCTCGAGCGCCGAAAGCATGATCCGATCGCCGGGCCTCAGTTCAAAGGCCCCCCAGCTCTGAGCAACGAGATTGATTGCTTCGGTCGCACCCCGGACGAAGACGATTTCATCGGCACTGGCGGCGCCGATGAAGCGAGCAGTCCGTTCACGGCTCGCTTCGAACGCCAGAGTCATCTCTGCCGATCGCTGATAGACTCCGCGATGAACGGTGGCATAGGTTTCGCCATAGGCCCGTGCGATCGCATCGATCACCGACTTCGGTTTCTGGGCCGTGGCCGCTGTATCGAGATAGGCCCAGCCCTCGGGGATGGCGGGAAAGTCGGAAAGGTGGTCGAGCGGCCGGGTGGAGAGAGCCACGTCCATCATTCCCCAGGCCCCTCGACCGGCGATTTGGGAGCGAACCAGCGCTCAACCTCTTCGTAGAAGACCTCGCGCACCTTCGCCTCGCCGATCCGCTCCAGGGCATCGGCAACAAAGGCGCGGGTCAGCAGGCCCCTCGCCCTTTCCGGCGTTGCGCCACGGCTCTGAAGATAGAAAAGCGCGTCTCGGTCAAGTTCACCGACGGTCGCGCCATGAGCGCATTTCACATCGTCGGCGTAGATCTCCAGCTCGGGCTTGGCGTTCACCGATGCCCCGGGAGCAAGGAGAATGCCCTTGAGCGACTGTTCACCATCGGTGCGCTGGGCGTCGCGATCCACCTCCACCCGCGCCGATACCGAACAAGTCGAACGATCGTCGGCGACCGAGCGCCAGAGCTGCCGGCTGGTTCCTCCGGGCGCGGAATGGCGAATGACGGTAAAGCCTTCGAGGCGCTGCGAACCGCGGGCGAGCAGGGCCCCGCCGGCCTCGCCATAGGCGCCCGGAGCGAGCAGCCGGATCCGGTTTTCGATACGCGCCGAGTCGCAGCCGGTGACCAGGGCAAGACTGTCGTAGCTCGCCGCTTGTTTCACAGCGCAGGAGGCGAAATCGGTATGGGCCCCGCCACTTTTCAGGACTCGAAGAGCGCGCATAAGGCGGGCGCCTTCGTCAAGCTCGAAATGACTGGCCGAATTGCTCCAGCCGGGACCGATATGGGTCTCGACGAGGGAAGCCTGAGCGCCCTTCCCGAGCAGGATCTGATTGGAATGATGAGCTGCGCCACCGCTGGAGACGTACAGGAGCTGGAGGAGACCGGAAGCAGCTCGGCTCGAGTCGAGGACAAGTCTGTACCCGGTGCTCGCGCCGTCTGCCGCATAGTCGGCAAGCGGCTGCCCGCTGGCTAGCCGTTTCGCCGGCGAGACCTTGACCTCGCCAGGACAGCTTCGCGACTCGTCGAAGACCCCATCGACGAAGACCAGGCGGGGTCCCTCCGAGTCGATCCAGGGCAGGCTTTCCGGAACCTGGCCGGAGGGCGTTTTCGACGAAAGATCGTGAAGCGCCGACAGATCGCTCCAGCGCCAGTCTTCGGTCCGGTTCGATTGAAGTTCGAGCAGGGTCAAGCCACCGTCTCCGCCATCGCTGAATAGCCTTCGCGTTCGAGCTCCACCGCCAGTTCCGGCCCGCCGGACCGAACGATCCGTCCGGCAGCCAGGACGTGGACGAAATCGGGTTCGACGAGTTCGAGCAGGCGCTGATAATGGGTAATCAGGAGGACGGCGCGATTAGGCTTGCGCATGATCCGGTTAATCCCATCGCCGACGACCCGAAGAGCGTCGATGTCGAGCCCGGAATCGGTCTCGTCGAGGACTGCGAGGCGCGGATCGATGATTCCCAGCTGGACCATCTCGTTTCGCTTTTTCTCGCCGCCGGAAAAACCGACATTCACACCGCGCTTCATCATGTCCATGTCGAAGCCGAGCGCGCCTGCCTGCTCTCGAGCGAGACGAAGGAAATCACCGGCGCTGAGTTCAGCCTCGCCGCGTTCCCTGCGCTGGGAATTCAGCGCGGTGCGAAGGAACTGGACGTTGGAAACGCCGGGGATTTCGACTGGATATTGAAAGCCGAGAAACAGGCCTTTCGCGGCCCGTTCATGAGCCTCGAGCGCAAGCAGGTCCTCGCCGTCGAGCCGGACCGATCCCTCGGTCACCTCATAGCCTGGCCGGCCAGCCAGGACATAGGCCAGGGTCGACTTGCCGGAACCGTTCGGGCCCATAATTGCGTGGATTTCGCCGGCCTTGAGGGTCAGGCTGATCCCCCTGAGGATCGGCTTGTCCTCGACCCGGGCGTGAAGATTGTCGATCTCGAGCATGTTCGATGGTCCTGAGTGACGGAGGTCAGCGATCATCCGACGCTGCCCTCCAGGCTGATGCCCAGAAGCTTCTGAGCCTCGACGGCGAATTCCATCGGCAGCTGCTGAAGCACCTCACGGGCGAACCCGTTGACGATCAATGCAACCGAATCCTCCTGCGAAAGCCCCCTGCTCATCGCATAGAAGAGCTGGTCGTCGCTGATCTTCGATGTCGTTGCCTCATGTTCGATCTGGGCGGTGGGGTTCCTGACTTCGATATAGGGCACGGTGTGAGCCCCGCAGCGATCGCCGAGCAGAAGGCTGTCGCACTGGGTGAAGTTGCGGACATTTTCGGCGGCGCCGTTCACCCGAACAAGGCCTCGATAGGTATTGTTGGAGCGGCCGGCGCTGATTCCCTTCGAAACGATCGTCGAGCGGCTGTTGGCGCCGATATGGACCATCTTCGTTCCGGTATCGGCCTGCTGAAGGTTGTTGGTCAGCGCAACGGAATAGAATTCGCCGACGCTGCCGTCGCCCTTGAGGATGCAGGACGGGTATTTCCAGGTGATGGCGCTTCCGGTTTCGACCTGGGTCCAGCTCACTTTGGACCGATCCCCGGCGCACATCGCCCGCTTGGTAACGAAATTGTAGATTCCGCCGCGCCCTTCGGAATCGCCCGGATACCAGTTCTGAACCGTGGAATATTTTATCTCCGCGTCGGCATGGGCATAGAGCTCGACCACCGCGGCATGAAGCTGGTTCTCGTCGCGCATCGGCGCCGTGCAGCCCTCCAGATAGGAAACATAGCTGCCCTTTTCGGCGACGATCAGGGTTCGCTCGAACT
>CAYOJN010000091.1:0-6915 GCA_964404245.1 uncultured Sphingosinicella sp.
GCGAACGCCGTGTTGAAATGGGTGCCGACCCGGATCGGATAGGTGAGACGCGGAAGATAGTCGGAGAAACGCGACGCGAAGGCCCTTGCAAGCGGCTCCAGATGCTCAGCCCATTCTTCCGGGTGCAGCTTCGCTTCGGAATGAAGCGCAAGCAGCCAGGCCCAGCCATAGGGCCGCTCGAAGCCGCCACTATAGGCGCGGTCCAGATAGTCGAGTTCCCCGGCCACCTTTTCGGCCGTCAGCATCCCGTCCAGCAGCGCCGACACCCGGTTGGCCACCGGAAGGTCCGGGAAAAGCCGACGGGTGCGCAGCAAAAGCCAGTAGCCGTGAACGCAACTGTGCCAGTCGAAGCTGCCATGGAAAATGGGATGAAGAAGGCTTGGGCGAAGGACATCTTCCGGCCCGTTCAGCACATGGTCGAGCTTGTGGGGAAATTCCTGGGTTACATGGCCAAGAGCAGTCTCGGCGAAACAATTGGCGATCGTGGAAGTGAGCCGGTGGGTCATGTCAGTAGGCCAGCCAGTAGATGAAGAGGATGTTGACGAACAGCAAGGGGACGGCGGTGCCGATCTGCGCCCTGATGACGGCGTTCTGGTCCTTGAGTTCGAGCAGCGCAGCGGGCACGAGGTTGAAGTTGGCCGCCATCGGGGTCATCAGCGTCCCGCAGAAGCCCGCAAGCATTCCGATCGCTCCGATCACCGCGGGATTGCCCCCATAATCCAGGATGAGCAGGGGAACTCCGATCGCCGTCGCCATGACCGGAAAGGCGGCAAAGGCGTTGCCGGTGAGGATGGTGAGGAAGGCCATTCCGACCCCGAAGACGATCACCGCCGGAAGCACGGTTCCGTCGGGAATGATGTTCAGCGCCAGCGTGCCGATCGTCTCCCCGACACCCGTATCCCTGAGCACGAGCCCCAGCGCCGCAAGCATCAGCGGAAGAATGGCCGCCCAGCCCACGGCATCGATGAGCCTTCGGCCCTCGTCGAGCGGCGCAAGCGCAGGCGGTCGCAGCCAGACGAAGATGAGCCCGATGGCGAGCAGCACCCCGAGGCAGAGAAGGATGAAGGTCTCGCGGCCGGCTTCGAAGAGGCCAGTCCCGAACAAGGGGGTGTAGAGATAGAGGAGGGTACCGAAGACGGCGGTGAGCAGGACGACGAGGATCGGAAGGAACAGCCGGTTCCCGAAACGCTCTCCGGCCGCATTCCGCTCCTCATCGGAGGTGGACTGGGCGCCGCGGCCGATCAGTTTCAAGGTCGCAAGCGCAGCGAGGGCGAGAACAAGGATCCCATTAGCGAAATCGCCGAGACGGTGTCCGGCCAGCAGGCTCAACGCGACCAGTCCCCAGAAAGCGAAATTGCCGAACCTCTTCGGGTTGGTGAGGTCGAACAGGCCGAGAATTGCCCAGGCCGCGAACAGTGCGCCGACGAGATAGAAGACATGCTGGGTGGTGATCATCGGTCGGCCACCCTTCTAGCCCCAAGCCGCCGGTCGAACAGGATCAGCCTGGAACCATGAATGAGGAAGGCGGCGATGGCGGTCGGGATCGCCCAGACTGCCAGCTGGAGCGGAGACAGATAGATCTGATAGGCTTCCAATACCTGCTGGATGAGGACGATCGAGCCGATCGCGAAGAAGATGTCCTCGCCGAAGAAGAGCCCGACATTGTCGGTGGCCGCTGCATAGGCCTTCACCTCCTCGATCGTCGCCTCGTCGAGCTCGCCATCCTTTTCGGCCGCCGCAACCGCCATCGGCGCCACCAGCGGCCGGACCGTCTGCGGGTGACCCGCGGTGGAATGGAGCCCGATGGCCGAAATGAGCTGGCGATAGAATAGATAGAGGATCAGGAGCCTTCCGGCACTGGCCGCCCGAAAGCCCCCGATCACGGCGCGCGCCCGTTGCTGAAGCCCGTAGCGTTCGAGAAGACCGATGACCGGAAGGACGACCCAGGGGATGATGATGATCCGGGAATCGTTGAACGCCTTGCCGAGCCTTGCGATCACGTCGGCCAGATCGAGCCCGGCAAGCAACCCGGTGGTCAGGGCCGCCGCCGGTACTACCATCATCGGGTTGAATCGAAGCGCAAATCCGAGGACGAGGACGACGAGGCCGAGCAGTGGCAGATAGTCGCTCATCGGGCGCCGAAGCCTCCGCCGCCGGGAGTCTCGATGACGATGCAGTCACCCGCCTCAAGGTCGACCGCGGCCGTTGACCCGAGGGAGTCCTCGCCCCCTTCGGCCCGGATCACCCGATTGACCCCTGGCCTCGCATCGAGCCCGCCTTCCAGGCCTCGCGGAGCGACAAGCCGCCGGTTGGAAAGGATCCCGGCTTTCATCGGTTCGAGAAAGCGAAGCCGGCGCTCGACCCCGTCGCCGCCGGAATGGGCGCCTCTCCCGCCCGAATTTCGGCGGATGGCGAAGCGTTCCAGGATCACAGGGAAGCGCGCTTCGAGGATCTCGGGATCGGTGAGCCTGCTGTTGGTCATATGGGTCTGGACGGCGCTTGCACCGTCGAAATCGGGGCCGGCGCCCGCCCCTCCCGCGATCGTCTCATAATATTGATGGCGCTCATTGCCGAAGGTGAAATTGTTCATCGTTCCCTGGCTCGGCGCGAGGGCCCCGAGCGCGGCGAACAGGCAGTCGGTGATGACCTGGCTGGTTTCGACATTGCCTGCAACCACCGCTGCCGGGAAGGAAGGATTGAGCATCGAGCCTTCCGGAACGACCAGCCTGATCGGCCTCATGCATCCGTCGTTGAGCGGGATTGAATCGTCGACCAGGGTTCGGAAGACATAGAGGGTTGCTGCCCTGCAGATCGAATAAGGCGCGTTGAAATTGTCCGGAAGCTGAGCGCTGGTGCCGCTGAAATCCACCGTCACGCAACGGGCCTCACGATCGATCCTGATCGCCGCGCAGACGACCGAACCATTGTCCAGCGGGTAGCGAAACGCGCCTTCCTCGAGCCGATCGATGAGTCGCCTCACGGCTTCCTCGGCATAGGCCATGACGTGGCCCATATAGGCGTCGATGACGTCGCATCCGAATTCTCCAGCGACCCGGCGAAGCTCGCTCGAGCCGCGCGCGCAGGCGGCGACCTGGGCCTTGAGATCGGCGATGTTCCGGTCTGGATTGCGCGCCGGCCATGGCCCGGAAGCGAGCAGCTCGCGAAGTGCCCTTTCCCGGAAGCGGCCTGAATCGACGAGCAGGAAATTGTCGATCAGAACGCCCTCCTCCTGGACTGACCGGCTCTCCGGAGGCATCGATCCGGGCGAGATGCCGCCAATGTCGGCATGATGACCGCGAGCAGCGACGAACCAGGCTGGCCGAGCTTTCCCTTCGACGAAGACCGGCATGATCACGGTGATGTCGGGCAGATGGGTTCCACCCCGATAGGGCGCGTTCAGGACATAGACGTCGCCATCGATCATCCCGCGACCGTCGACGCCTTCGCCGCGCTGGTCGATGATGGTCCGGACACTATCGCCCATCGACCCCAGATGGACGGGAATATGGGGCGCGTTGGCGATCAGATTGCCCTGAGGATCGAAGATGGCGCAGGAGAAATCCAGCCGCTCCTTGATGTTGACCGATGAGGCGCTGTTCTGAAGAGCGACTCCCATTTCCTCTGCAATCGCCATGAACAGGTTGCCCATCACTTCGAGCATGACCGGATCGACCTCGGTTCCGGCAGCTTTCGCCGCCGGTCTCGGGAGCGCCCGGGTAAGGATGAGGTTACCGAGCGAATCCACTTCGGCCTGCCACTGTGGCTCGACCATCGTGGTTGCGGTCGCTTCGACGATCAGGGCCGGACCCACTATCTTCGATCCGGTGGAAAGGCGGTCACGAGCGTAGAGACCGGGTTCCAGCTGGGCATCGTCCCGGCCGACGGCCTGGCCCCATCGATCGTCGACTCGATCGCCTCGGCCGACCGCCTCGACGAGGGCGGTTTCAACGACGATCCGTGATTCCAGTTCGAAGCCGAAGCGGGAACGATGAGCCTCCACGAAGGCCGTTTCCATGTCGGCTGCGACATCCACTTCGAGGGCGGTATCGCTGCCTTCGTAGCGCAGGGCGGCCCTCCGCCTGACCTCCGGCTCGGCAATGCCCTGGTGACGAAGGGCATCGCGCGCTTCGAGGGTCAGCTCAGCAAGCACCTGTTCCAGATCGTCGCCGCCCAGGCTGCGCTGCCTCAACTCGACCCGGTCGGCGAGCCCCATTCCATAGGCGCTGAGGACGCCGGCGAGCGGGTGGATCAACACTCGGCCGATCCCGAGCGAGTCGGCAACCGCGCAGGCATGCTGGCCGCCGGCGCCGCCGAAACATTGGAGCAGATAGCGGGTGACGTCGTGACCGCGGGCGATCGAGATCTGCTTGATCGCATTGGCCATGTTCCCGACGGCGATCCGGATGAAACCTTCGGCGACGGCCTCGACACTCATCCCGACCTGGCTCGCAATCGCGTCGCAGCGCGCCCGAGCGGCTTCGGGATCGATCCGCTCGTCGCCGTCGGGCCCGAAGACGTCCGGAAAATGGTCAGGCCGGATCTTCCCGAGAACGACATTGCAGTCGGTGACCGTGAGCGGCCCGCCGCGCCGGTAGCAGGCTGGCCCCGGAACGGCGCCGGCGCTTTCGGGGCCGACCCGGAAGCGTGCGCCGTCATAATGGCAGATAGATCCGCCTCCGGCGGCAACGGTATGGATTTCCAGCATTGGCGCTCGGACCCGGACCCCGGCGACGGCCCGGTCGGTGGTTCGCTCCAAACGTCCCGAATAATGGGACACGTCGGTCGACGTTCCGCCCATGTCGAAGCCGATCACCTTTTCGTGACCGGCCCGGGCTGCGGTCCGGACCATCCCGACGATCCCGCCGGCCGGACCCGACAGGATGGCATCCTTGCCTCGAAAGGCCGAAGCGTCGGCGAGTCCCCCGTTGGACTGCATGAAAGAGAGCTGCCCCTGGCCGCTCAGCCCGGCCACGACCTTGTCGACATAGCGCCGGAGAACAGGCGAGAGATAGGCATCGACCACGCAGGTGTCGCCGCGCCCGATCAGCTTGACGAGCGGCTCGACCTCGTGGCCAGCGGAAATCTGGGTGAAGCCGACCGCCCGCGCCAGATCGACAAGTGCCTTTTCGTGCGCGGTCCAGCGCCAGCCGTGCATCAGGACGATTGCAACTGACCTGAAGCCCGCCTCATGAGCCTCCAGAAAGGCGGCCCGCGCGGAATCCAGATCCAGCGGACGGAGGATCGTGCCATTCACATCCACCCGCTCGTCGATTTCCACGACTCGGCCATAGAGCGGCTCGGGGAGGATGATGTTGCGAGCGAAGATCTCCGGCCGGGCCTGATAGCCGATCGCCAGCGAATCGCCGAAGCCGGAGGTGATAGCCAGAAGGACCGGGTCTCCCCTTCGTTCGAGAAGGGCGTTGGTCGCGACCGTGGTCCCCATCTTCACTTCGCCGATGTCGCCACCATGGGCCTCGAGCACCTGCCGGATTCCGGCCACGGCGGCATCGTCATACTGTTCCGGATTGTCGGACAGCAGCTTTCGGACGACCAGACTTCCGTCATCGGACCGGGCGACGATGTCGGTGAAGGTGCCGCCCCGGTCGATCGAAAAGGTCCAGCCGGCACCGGTCATTCCGATGGCGTAGCATTGGCGGTTTCAAGCGCAAAGTATCAGCGTCTGGAACCCGTTCGCGGGCGAGCGACTTAGACCAGTCATGGCCCACTCATCCGAAATTTCGCCTTCGACGGTCGAGCCCCCCGGTCGGCGTTCGGCACGGGGTTGGAAGCGGATCCTGCTCGACGCCTGGAAGGAAGCCGGCAAGGACAATCTTGCACTCGTCTCGGCGGGCGTGGCCTTCTACGCCTTCCTTGCCTTCGTTCCGCTCCTGACCGCCTTCGTCCTGAGCTATGGACTGCTCGCCGAACCGGCCACCGTGGTCGCCCATGTCCAGACGCTCACCGCAATCATGCCCCAGGACGCGGCGTCGATCATCGGCGACCAGCTGCGAAGCATGACCGAGTCGAGCGGGACCCAGACGGGCTTCGCACTTCTGCTCGCGCTCGCCATCGCCCTTTATGGCGCCAGCAAGGGAGCGGGATCGATCATGACTGCGCTCAACATCGTCTTCGAGGTAGGGGAAAGTCGAAACTTCCTTGCTCGAACCCTCTTCTCCCTGGTCATGACGGTGGGCGGGGTTCTGGTCCTCATCCTGGCCATATTGGCGGTGTCGGCGCTGAATTTCCTCGAAGCGGCCTTGCCCGATTTCGGTGGCGTTCTCCGGTTCCTGCTCCAGGCAGGGTTTTTCCTGGCTGCCGCAGCCGGAGTGATGCTCCTTCTCGCACTGATCTACCGATATGGCCCGAACCGGCCGCGGGCGAAGTGGAAGTGGATCACCCCGGGATCGGCCGGGGCCACCTTCATCTGGCTTTCCGCCACCGCCGGCTTCGGGATCTATGTCTCCAATTTCGGGAATTACAACGCCACTTATGGCTCGCTGGGGGCAGTCATCGTCTTTCTGACCTGGCTCTATCTGAGTGCTTATGTCGTCCTGCTCGGCGCCGAGCTCAACGCGACCCTCGAGACAGAGGAAAAGCGCCGCACGGCGCTAGCCCCGGATTTTGAACCCTCTGAAGAGCGCGACCCCGGGCCGTCGGCAACCGCGCCCTCCCCGGCCAGAGTGGTCGGCCGGATCGGACTATTCTCTCTTGTCCTGGCCCTTCTCGGAACGAGACGGGCAGAGCCCGGCGAATGATCCGAGCAATCCTTTTCGACGTCGACGGGACACTGATCGACAGCAATGACCTTCACGCCGCCGCCTGGCAGCAGGCCTTCGCTCATTTCGGAGCGGAATTACCGATCGACGTCATCCGTGCGCAGATCGGGAAAGGCGGCGACAATCTGATCCCGGCGCT
>CAYOJN010000091.1:7015-8245 GCA_964404245.1 uncultured Sphingosinicella sp.
CTGTTCGAGCGTCTCTACGAACGCGGAATCAGGATCGTCCTGGCCACCTCGGCCCATCAGGCCGAACTCGATTTCCACCGCAGCCTCATCGGCAGCGAAGACCTGATCCACGCCGCCACCTCGAAGAATGACGTCGAGCGTTCGAAGCCCTGCCCCGACCTGTTCGAGGCCGCCTTGCGGGCGGCAGGACCCGTAGATCCCCAACAGGCGCTCGTTGTCGGCGATTCACCCTGGGACATGGAGGCTGCGCAAGACGCG
The DNA here is from genome assembly GCA_964404245.1 of uncultured Sphingosinicella sp. Lineage (GTDB taxonomy): Bacteria > Pseudomonadota > Alphaproteobacteria > Sphingomonadales > Sphingomonadaceae > Allosphingosinicella. The sequence continues at coordinate 7,274 of CAYOJN010000091.1, forward strand.
GCGCTGAAAGCCATCGCCCTTCGCTGCGGCGGTTTTGCCGACGAGGTGCTCAGAAAAGCCGGCGCGGCCGCGATTTTCGATGACCCGGGACAGCTTGCCCGCCTCTTTCCGGACTGGCTGCCCGACTGAGCCGCACCCGCTGCGAAGCCCGCAGGCGGGCCGTCGGCTGATCAGCCGACGGGAGTGCAATCTTCTCCGGCAACCCGAAGCCTGCGGCAGATGTCGGCCGCTTCCGCACCCGAGGCGCGTAGCCGGTACAAGGTACGATCGCCCGATTTGACCGGGATCACCGAATGGGAGAGCGGGGAGAGATAGCGGAAACGCCCGGACAAGGCGGTCCAGGCCCGATTTGCGGATGCCTGGCTCGAAAAGGCACCCAGCTGAATTGTGGAGCCCGGTTGAGCCCGGGCCGGAGCGGGCGTCGGCGCCGCCTTGGGCTGCGCTTTCGGCGCCGAAGGCGGGGCCTGGCCCGGCTGCGCTGCAGGAGGAGGCGTACGGCTGACCGGCCGCTCCGGAACCGCGTCCGTGTTCAACCGGGCCTTGGGTTCGGCCCCGGTACTTGCAGCGAAGGCCGTATCGCCTTCCCCTTCTACCGTCATTCCGCCCGGATCGCCGGGCTTGACCTTATAATCCCCCTCAGGGGCAGCGATCAGCTCGCCATCGCCGACCGGCCGGCTTCGATTGCCGGCCCAGAAGAGCCCCCCGACGATCACTGCAATCGCGATCAGGCCAACGACGATCCACGCGATCATCTTGGCGAGAGGCGGGCCTTCCTCGCGTTCCTCCTCTTCGACTGCCTCCAGCCAGGGAAGGCGATCCTCGTCGCCGAGCTCTTCGGTACGCGCGTCGCCCATGCCTTTGTCCCTTTTCGCCGCCGAGGCGGAGTCACTGCATCTGTTCGACCGCCTCGACGCCCATGATCGCGAGGCCATTGCGGACAATCTGCCCGATTGCCTGTGCCAATTCCAGACG
>CAYOJN010000092.1:0-8004 GCA_964404245.1 uncultured Sphingosinicella sp.
CCGCTCATGCCCTATTTCCCGCTCATCCTCGTCTTCTGCCAGAGGTGGCAGAAGGATTTCGGACTCGGGAGCCTCGCGGCGCTCATGCTTCCCTTCTCGATCGGCATTCTCCTGTCCGGAATTGCGCTGACCATGGCCTGGGTCGCCCTCGACGTTCCGCTCGGTCCGGGGGCAGCAATCACCTTCGAAATGCCGGCGCCGGCGACGGGCGCTTCGCCGGTCGCGCCGTGATCCGGCTGGGCCGAAGCGACTGATCGATGTGCGTCCTGGCCCTTGCCTGGCGGGCCAGCGCGCGATGGCGCCTGGTCATGGCCGGCAATCGGGACGAACGACATGACCGGCCGGCGGCTCCGCTTGCGCGCTGGAAGCAACCTGATCATCTCGTCGCCGGTCGCGATCTCCAGTCGGGCGGAACCTGGCTCGGTGTCTCGGACCACGGCCGGTTCGCCGTCGTCACCAATCTTCCGGCGGAGCGACCGCCCGAGCCGGGGGCGCCGTCGCGCGGGGAGTTGGTCAGTGATTGCCTGCTTGGCCGGATGGGGGCCGGGCCTTCCGACCTTGCTCGTCTTTCCCGCTTCAGCCCGTTCAACCTGATCGCGGTCAACAAGGACCAGGCCTGGTTCCTCTCCAACCGGCCGAAGCCGACCCGGAAGGCTCTGGCGCCCGGCCTCTACGGCCTGTCCAATGCCGGCCTCGACGAGCCCTGGCCGAAGACCCTCCGACTGAAGGCGGGGGTGGAAAGCTGGCTGGGGAGTCGTTCGGCGCCCATCGACTCCCTGCTAGACATCCTCGCCGACGAGCAGAGCGGGATTCCGGACTGGCACCGGTCCGAAAGGGATTCGGCAGGCTCGCCCATTTTCATCCGAAACCCGGTCTACGGAACAAGGTGCAGCACTGTGGTCGCCATCGACCAGGATGGGGAAGGGCTGATCGTCGAGCGCTCCTTCGATTCCAATGGCGAACGGAGCGGCGAGGCCGAAGTGCGATTTTCCTGGCCCCGCTGACCGGCTCGATGCCGACCCGTCAGCCGGCGCCAGCCGGGTCGGCCTTGCCGCCCTCGGCGATGAAGCGCTCGATCCGATCTTCGAGCACCGGCAGCGGAACCGATCCCAGAGCGAGGATGACGTCGTGGAAATGGCGCTGGTCGAACGCCTCGCCAAGCTCCGCCTCCGCCTTTAGTCGAAGGCGCCGGATCGTCATTTCCCCAAGCTTGTAGGCAAGGGCCTGGCCCGGCCAGCTGATATAGCGGTCGACCTCGGTCTCCACCTCGTGGGTCGAAAGCGCGGTATGGCCGGCAAGATAGTCGATCGCCTGCTGACGCGACCAGCCCTGGAGATGAAGACCGGTATCGATGACCAGCCGGGCAGCGCGCCACATCTCGTAGCTCAGCCGGCCGAAATGCTCGTAGGGCGTTCGATAGATGCCCATGTCGGTCCCGAGCCATTCGGTATAGAGGCCCCAGCCCTCGCCGAAGCCGGAGAAATAGGTGTAGCGCCGGAAGGCGGGCTCCTGGTCCCGTTCAGCGGCCAATGCAGCCTGGAAACTGTGGCCGGGCGAACATTCGTGGAGAGTGAGTGCCGGGATGGCGTAAAGTGGCCGGCTGGGCAGATTGTAGGTGTTCATCTGGCACGCCTCCAGGCCGCCGCGGCCGGCCGTATAGAAGGGCGCGAGCGCTTCCGGGACCGGGATGATCGTGAACCGGCGCCGGGGAAGGTGGCCGATCGTGTCGCCGATCACCCCGTCCACCCGTTTCGCGACCCAGGCGGAAACCATCAACAATTCTTCGGGGGTCTTTGCGTAGAATTGCGGATCGGTGCGCAGATATTCGAGGAATTGCGGGAAGGTCCCGGAAAAACCGGACTCGCGCATCACCTCCATCATTTCGGCCTGGATCCGGGCGACTTCGGCAAGGCCGATCCGGTGAACCTCTTCAGGAGTAATATCGAGCGTCGTGAATTTCCGGATCTGCGCCCGGTAGAAGGCATCGCCGTCGGGGAGATCCTGGGCCGAAACGCTGGTCCTTGTCCCAGGAAGATACTCGTCGCGAAAGACGGTGAGCAGCCGCGAATAAGCCGGGATCACCGCTTCGCTGATCGCCGCTTTCGCTTCCGAGCGAAGCGATTGCTGCTCCGCCTCCGAAATGGTCCGGGGCATGTCCCGGAAGGCGGCGTAAAAGGCATTGGCCTCGGGATCGTCGGTCACGAAGCTCGCGATCGATGAATCGCGGCCTTCGATCGTGACCCTTGGAACGCTGAATCCTCGTCCGAGCCCGCTGCGCATATTCGCTTCCTGCTCGGCAAAATAGCGGGGAATGTCGCGCATCCGGTCGATGTAGCGGCGATAGTCCTGGGCAGTCCGAAGCGGCCGCCGCTCGTCGAGATAGGTCCAGAAGGAGCTGTCGCTGTTGAACGGCATCTCATATTCCCGAAACTCGCCCTCGATCCTGGCTTCCTCGAGCAGGGTATGAAGGACGGCGGCATTCACCTTTTCGGGCTCGGACAGCTGGTCCGCTGGAATGGCGCCGAGGGTCTCGGCGAAGGCGCGTATCCGTTCCAGCCGGCGTTGCTGGGAGGCCGGATCGACCCGGGCCAGCCGGGTCCCGGACGTATAGCCGCCCTCGCCGTCGGGGATGGAGCCGCGCTCTTCCAGCTGCCACTGCCAATAGGCCTCGTACAAATGCTTCAGCCGGGCATCGGCCGACGTTGGCGCCTGGGCCGCCGGCGGCTGAGCATGGACCGGGACGGTTGCGGCCGCGGCGGCCGCCGAAAGCAGGGCGAGAAGAAGGCGCGGGCGGCGCATGCGCATGAGTGAACTTTCCTCCTGGACGACAAAGCGGGGTCGGCGGACATGATGTCGGTCGGTGGCGGGCCTGTCCACTCATCGCTTCGATGGGCGCCGCCGCCGGGGAAAGACTCCCCCTGAAAAACGTGCCGCCCCGGGACGGTCGAAACCGACCTCTTGGCAACGGCTTTCGGTGAGCGCCTTGGCGAATCGATGGAACAGAAGGTCGGGTCGGCTGGCGAACGGCATTTCGGGCTCGACTGGCTGCGAGTCATCGCCTTCTCGCTCGTCGTGTTCCACCATGTCGGAATGTATTTCGGGCCCGAGGCGTGGATCGTCCAGTCGCCCGACATCGAAGCCTGGGCGATCTGGCCGATGGTGGCGCTCCAGCCATGGCGAATGCCGCTCCTCTTCGCCGTGTCGGGCTATGCGTCCTTCGCGCTGCTTTCCAGGGGAGCCGGGATTGGCAATTTCGCAACCTCGCGAAGCCTGAGGCTGCTGCTTCCGCTTCTGTTCGGAATGCTCGTCCTGGTCCCGCCGCAAAGCTGGGCGAGGCTCAGCGCCGAACATGGCTATGTCCAGAGCCTGTGGCATTACTGGCTCAATGACTGGGGGCGGACACCGCTTCCCGGAGCGGCCGGCCTTTCCCCCACCGAGCATCTCTGGTTCCTCGCTTATCTGTGGACCTATACGATGCTTCTCCTGTTCGCGCTCGCGGCCACTCCGGAGGGCCTGCGCAGGCAGATCGGGTCGATTCTCGAGCGGTTGTTCGAGGGGCATCGCCTGCTCTGGCTACCGCTCTTTCCGCTGCTCGGGGTCCGGGTAGCGGTTCTGTTCACCATCCCGGAAAAGCATGGCCTTCTCCATGACTGGGTGAGCGACGTCACCTTCCTTCCAGCCTTTCTGTTCGGCTTCGCACTGGCTTCGCAGCCGGCCGGCTGGGCGGCCGTTCACCGGGTCTGGCGGCCGGCCGCGATCGTCGCCGCGACAGCCTTCCTACTCCTCGTCGCAATCGAATATGCCGAACCCGGCGATCATGGCCATTTCGTCCAGGCGCTCGACCGCGATTCTTCGCTCGCCATGGGGTGGAGCATGATCCTGCTCCTGTTCGGGGCGGCGCATCGGTGGCTGAACCGCGACCACCCGCTTCGAAAGCCGCTCTGCGAGGCCGTCTTTCCCTGTTACCTGGTTCACCAGACGATCATCGTCCTGGTGGGCCTTCCGCTTTCCGGCTGGGACATGTCCAACGCGGCCCGTTTCGCGCTTCTGGTCACGGCGACGTTCGGAGGCTCATGGCTCTTCTACCGGATGGGCGCCCGGGCCGATTTCCTTCGCCCGATGTTCGGGCTCTCGCCGCCGCCCAGGCCCCGCCAAATTCTTCCGACAGCCCCAAGCGAGCCGCCGTCGTTCGTCTGATCGGGGCGGGTTCAGCGGCCGACCGAGCGAAGGATCGAAAGATCGCCGGACTCGCGGCCGATGACGCTCATGCTTCCATCGCTTTCGAGAACGACCGCGCCGACCTGCTCGATACAGCCGATGCCTGCGCCCCGGACCGCTGAATCGACCTCGTCCGCAGTGATCCGCTCCGACTCCATCGCGTCGTGCCGGTATTGGCCATTCTCCACCAGAAGCCTCGGCTCCGACCGAACCAGCTTCCCGAAAGCCTGGGATGCGACCGACAGCCGCGACACCAGCCACTGGAGGAAGGCGAGCATCGAGAAAGCGAGCGCCCCTTCAGCGAAAGCCACATCCTCGGACAGGAGAACGGTGGCAAGGGTCGAGCCAAGTGCCACCGTGACGACGAGATCGAAGGCGTTCAGCTTGGCGAGCGATCGCTTGCCCGAGAGACGAAGGACGATGACGAGCCAGGCATAAGCGAGAAGCGAAATCACCAGGACCCGAAGCAGTCCCTGAACAGTGTCGAACAGCATGTCCGACTACACGCCCGGACCCCGTCCCTGGTTCCGGGTGGACGGCCGCAACCGGTATCGGAAAAACGGGCCTGATCAGTCTTCCGGGGCCTGGGCTGTCGCCCAGCGAAGCGACACGCCGTCGCCGCCGCCTCCGGGGTTAAGGCGCGCTTCGACACCGGCCTCGGTGAGGGCTTCGACAATGAGGGCCGAGTCTTCCGAATCGCCGCTGACTGCGATCGGAAGCCGAAGTCGCTGGCCTGCCCAGATAGCGGTTCGAAGCGAAAGCCGGCCCTCATCGTCCGGAGCACCTTCCTCGAACCCGATATCGCCCAGCGGAAGGACCGGCGGGACCAGGGCGACGCTCCAGCCTTCCTCGGCCGCCGCGATCCGCCCTTCCAGCGTATGATAGGTGGCGAGGTTCGCTCCGGGCAGCCGCGAGGCCCGGACGACTGCGCGCCGGTTGACTCCGTCGACGAGCACCTGGTCGGGCAGAACTCCAGCGATGAGGGCAAGCCGCTGGGCGAGCCTGTCTCGGGCGCGCTCGGCGCCGCCGCTTCGGACGACGGCGATTTCAGCGGCTTCCGCCGCTTCCTCGGCATCGACCCGGAACTGGTCGATCGTCACTTCGACGGGATTGAGCAGCTGAAGCTGTAACTGCCTCGCGATTTCGCCTTCCGCGCCGCGGCGGAATTGCGGTGTGAGGACGGTGGCATGAACGCTGATCGGTTCGCTGTCATAGTCGACCGCAACGTCGCTGAGCCTCGACTGGTCCCCGAAATGACCGGCAAGGGCGTCCCTGACCTGACGCGAGGCGATCGTTTCCCAGGCGATCTGCTTGAGTGCGAGCGCGAGCGGTACCCCGAGGGCGAGGAAGGTGGCGAGGACCAGGGTCACCTGGAGCCCGCTCTGCCGCGGCGACAGGTTGGCGGCGAAACCGTAGATCCTCGCAAGGATTGCTGCAGCCAGCGCGATCGTCATGAGGTTGGTGAGGAAGAGCAGGGTCGCGCCCCAGAAGACGGTTGAATTGGCGATGGCGAGGCCGAAGCCGATGACTGCGAGCGGGGGCATGAGCGCGGTCGCGATCGCGACCCCGACGATTGCGCCCTGGCGGCCACGGATCATCGCATAGGTGCCTGCAAGCCCGGAAAAGAGCGCGACGAGAAGATCGAAGAGATTGGGCCGGGTTCGAGCGGCGATCTCGGCCGTCACCGTCTGGAGCGGCGACAGCATGACGACGAAGGCGGAAAACCCGATCGCGAGCGCGACGCCCAGGGCCATTGCGGAGATCGTCCGCCGGATCTCGACGGCATCGAAGACGGCAAGGGCAAAGCCAAGCCCGATGATCGGGCCCATCAAGGGCGAAATCAGCATCGCCCCGATGACGACTGCTGGGGAGGAGAGAAGAAGGCCGAGAACTGCGATGCCGGCCGACATCAGGGTCATGAAGACATAGTGGCCGGACCAGCCGGCATCCTCATAGACCCGGGCAACCACTTCCTTCCGGTCGACCGACTGTGCGATATGCCTTGACCACCAGCGAAAGAAGGGATGCCGCCCGAAAGGGGAAGTGCGCTTCTGTCCGTTCATTCGACCCCCCTGAGCTCGCTATCCGAACCGTCTCCGCCGAATTCTCCCCTCCCGGGATGGAAAGGGATGGGGGTGGGCTCCGCCGAGGCACTTGGCGGCTTTAAGCAGGATCGCCGCCGTGACTCCATCCGGATTGTCGCTGACCTCGCTGTTCCGGAAACGGATTGCCGCCCACACCTCGCCATCGCCGAACCGGGTCCGCGCCTGCCCGAAGCCGAAGTCGGCGATATTGGGGCCGGCCGGAGGCGGTCAGCAGCGTCTCGCCGGCCTGGCCGGTGACTTTTCGCGGCGTCGCCAGGCTTGAACGACCCCATTTCCGGACCCATATTTCTCCCGCCGGAGGCCATCGAAGGCGCCGGCAGAACCAGGAGGGCGCCCGCTCTCTCGGGCGCGCCCTTGTCACATCGTTGCTCAATGGAGGACTTTGTCATGAGGAACAATCTTGACCTTTCCGGCATCCGCCGGTCGACCATCGGCTTCGACAGGCTTTTCGACCTGCTCGAGCGAAGCGCTGCAGCGTCCAGCGTCGATGGCTTTCCTCCCTTCGATCTCGAACATGATGGCGAGGACCGGTATCGGATCACCCTTGCCGTTGCCGGCTTCAGCCCGGACGAGATCGAGATTACCGCGCAGCAGAACCTGCTCGTGATTTCGGGCCGCAAGGATTCGGAGCGACAGGACGATTCCGCCTTTCTCCATCGCGGCATCGCCCGCCGCAATTTCGAGCGGCGCTTCGAACTTGCCGATTATGTGCAGGTGAAGGGGGCCGACATAAAGGACGGCCTCCTGACCATCGACCTCGTCCGCGAGATCCCTGAAGCGCTTCGACCGAGAAGGATCGAGATTGGCGGCAATGTCCGCCGGCTCGAATCCCCTGGCGATAGCCGGTCGGGCGAAAACCGGGACGCGGCCTGATCCGGGCCGGACGTTGACCTGCCGGGGCCTTGAGGGCCCCGGCTTTTCCTTACTGAGTCCGACGACGAACCTCAGGGTTGCAAGCGGACCCACAATCCGCGCTCGACCTATACCTGCGCCCAATCTTCTGGCACCGACGGTCCGGTGAGCATGGGAGGGGATCGGGAACCGCCCCTGGACCTGCGCGCTGATGAGTGGACGTGCAATATCAAGGAATGATGTGATGAAGCTTGTGATCCTTGCAGTGGCCGGCCTCAGCCTGACTCTTGCCGGCTGCAACACGGTTAGGGGCGTCGGCCAGGATATTGAATCGGTGGCAGATGCCGGCGAAAAGGTTATCAACTAGGGCGCATTATTGCTGACCTTTGCGATCACCGGCCCTTGAGCGAGCCCGGGCCACGGACGGGAAGGGCGGGGGCGCCCGCCTGGAGTGCCGCTTCCTGAAGGGAGGACGATGAACACCGCAATCATCCTGCTGCTGGCCCTGCAGACGCCGGCCGAGCCTCCGCTTATCCCGGCTTTCTTCACCGCCGAAGGCCTCCACGAAATCTGCCGCCGGCCCAATGCCGGGCAATGCTCCATGTATGTCGCCGGCGTGCTCGACGGCCTTTTCTACGCCAGCTCGCGCTCGAACGCACCGGAGCTGTGCCCGAAGCCGATCAATAACAGGGAGGCCGCGGCCCTGGTCGGCGAATTCCTCGCTTCCAATCCCGAAATGCGCCCCAGGGCCGCAGCGCTCGCGGTTCGCGAAGCCTTGTCGGAGCGGCTGGGCTGCGACGGTCCGTCGCCGGAGCGGGCTCCCGGGTGA
>CAYOJN010000093.1:0-7991 GCA_964404245.1 uncultured Sphingosinicella sp.
TTCCGGGCTTCCCAGATCTCGCTCATTCGGGGGCGGGCATAGCGGCTGATCATGGCGGAGCCTTATGGCAGGGCGGGGTCCGGGTGCAACCTGAGTCGGGCTGGGGTCAGGCCGGATGCCGCCCCGAAGATTAGCCCTCTTCTTTTCATGGCGGAGGCCGGGGCCCAGGACCACGGACGCCTTGAAGGCCAGGTGGGATGACTTTCGCTTCTTCCGACCGGCATGGCCGGTGTTCATGGGCCCCGGCCTTCGCCGGGGATTCGGCGGGGTTTGAAGTGGGGTAGGGGAAGAGACGGGAAAGAGTGGCGCATTGGACTGCGCTGCAGTTCCCCAAAGGAGATTTCCCCGGCGAAGGCCGGGGGCCAGGAACACGGATGTCTTCAAGGCCGGGTGGGGTGACTTTCGCTTCGTCGAGTCGGTTTGCCCGGTGTTCATGGGCCCCGGCCTTCGCCGGGGAAGCCTTATTTTAGTTCTAAAGTATTTCAGAATCCCGGGTCTTTGGCGGAGCATTATCGCAGGAAATTCAATTTCTTGAGCTCCACTGTCACGAATCGGTTTCCGGTCCGGCTTCCCAGCTGAAGACCTCGTCGAGCTTCACTCCAAATACGTCAGCGATCCGGAAGGCGGTTTCGAGGGTTGGGGAATATTTGCCCTGTTCGATCGCGGCGACGGTCTGGCGGGTGACTCCGATCCGGCTCCCAAGTTCGGCCTGGGTCATCTCGCCGGAATGGAAGCGAAGGGTGCGGATGGTGTTGGAAAGGCGCCTTCTAGCCATTCCAGCCTCGGCGGTAGCTGATGACGACGATGAGCTGGTGGACGGTTTCGGCGATCACGATGACCGCCAGTGCGACATTGACGATCTTCCAGGCGGGACTGGAGAAGGGCATCACCACTCCGACCAGGATCATCCCGGTGATGAGGATATAGAAACCGACATTGGTCCCGCGCCGGTCGATGGCCCGGTCGCGCTCGTCGGCAGGGCTGCTTGCGTCGCCGGTCGCAAGGACGGCGAGGAGTATGGCTCCGACCATGACGGCCAAAGCGTGAGCGGCGGCAACCGGGCCGAAGGACCACAGGATCGTGACCATCGAGTCCTCGCCGAAGCCCGTGGCCGGCCCGATCAGCGCGAAATAGACCCCATAGGCGATCAGCATCGCCACCAGATTGAGCCATGCCAGTTTTTCCCGAAAGGCCATGCCATTCCCCATGTTTGTTGAGCGTCACACCAGGTAACAAACATATTACATCGTGTAAAGCAAATCTAACATGAGAGGAGGCGGGTTTACACAGATGCGCGGAGACGCGGAGTGGCCTTCGCGCGGCCGACGACCAATCGCCGGGCGCCTCACCTCTTTTGCTGGCCCCTGGCTCTTCGCGGCCGTCGCGCCTCCGCGTGCCACAGACGGCGCCGATGCGAAGAACAGCGAAATTCAGATGTGAGCTTCGTGCTTGCACACGGAGGCGTGCAAGCCGTGAGGTCGCTTCAGATCAGTCCCAGGGCTCTCAGGCTGCTATGCCCCTGGCTTCCGATCACGACATGGTCGTGGATGGTGATCCGAAGGTGACGGCCGGCTTCGACCAGGTCCCGGGTCAGCCTGATGTCCTGCTGGCTTGGCGTGGGATCGCCGCTTGGGTGGTTATGGACGATGATGAGGGCCGTGGCGCCGAGCTGAAGCGCCCGCTTCATGATCTCGCGGATATGGACGGCCGATTCGTCGACCGATCCGTCCCACATCTTCTCGTTCGCGATCAGCCGGTTTCGGGAATCGAGAAAGAGGATCCTGACCTGCTCGATCGCCAGATGCGCCATGTCCGAATGGAGATAGTCCATCAGCGCCTGCCAGGAGCCGAGGACCTGCTGGTTCGATATTGTCCTTTCGAGCAGCCGGACCGCGGCGGCGTTGACGATCTTGAGCGAGGCGACCGTCGCGTCACTGAGATTGCCGGCGCGGGCGATGGCGCCCGGATCGGCACTCAGCAGTCGTCCGAAGCTTCCGAATTCCGCGATCAGCTTTTTCGCCAGTCTTTTCGTGTCCCGGCGCGGGAGAGCGAGCGCGAGCAGATATTCGACCAGTTCATGATCGTGAAGCGCCTCGGGTCCGCCGGTGAGGAGACGATGTCTGAGCCGTTCGCGGTGACCGGTGCCGGGATGAGTGATGGACGAAGTGGAGCCCGACCGGGACGGGCGTGACCGCCCCCCGGAGTCTTCGGCCGCAGTTTCGAACATTAGCGATTGTGGAAGTTCGTGGACCTGTTCCGGGGATCGGGACATGGACGACTCCGCAGTGAAGGAACAGAAACGGAACATATTCCGGTGCCGGGTTCAAGCCATTTCGTTTCGGGCCAGCCTTCGGTGAAACCGCCGTCCGATCCGTTTCGCCCGGGTTAAGGCGAGACAGGCTTGAGTTGATCTCCTAAGGAATGTGACGGCTGCGGAACGCCTTTCACGATGGCGCATTACCGCACAAACGGGGTTCGGGCGCAGCGCGTGGAAGACGAACAGGTCCAGTTGGAGAGGCGCCGGCGATGGCCGCGAAGGCTTGCAATGGTCCTCGCTGTCCTTCTCGTCGCGCTGATCCTGCTTCTGATCCTGGCCTGGTTCATGAGGGTCCGGATCGCGACCGATTTCATCGACAGGGAACTGGCTCGCCGAGGGGTCGAGGCCAGCTATGACGTGAAGCGAATCGGCTTTGGTACCCAGGTCCTCGAAAATCTCGTCATCGGCGACCCGGACTCACCGGACCTGAGGGCCCGCCAGGTCAAGGTCCAGATCCTGGTCGGCTTCGGCGGGCCAAAAGTGGGCCTGATCACTGCACGGGGAGTCCGGATCCGGGGGCGGATCGTCGACGGCAAGCTGAGCCTGGGCCAGCTCGACCGGCTCCTTCCGCCGCCCAGCGGGCTTCCGTTCCGACTCCCCGACCAGCGAGTGGATGTCGCCGATTCGGCGATTTTCCTGGCAACACCGGCCGGCCCGCTCGCGCTGGGCCTTGCCGGCAAAGGCAATCTTGCCGACGGCTTTCGTGGCCAGCTCGCCCTCGCCGCCAGCAACCTGGCGCTTGGGGAATGCAGTCTTGCCCGGCCAAGGGCCGAACTGGCGGTCAGGGTCGATGATCTTCGCCCATCGGTCAGGGGCCCGCTCACCCTCGATCGCCTGAGCTGCGGGGACGACCTGGCCTTGTGGGCACCGAGCTTCGATCTCCAGGCCCGACTTTCGCCCGCTCTCGATTCGTGGCGCGGCAATCTGGGCGCCAGTTCGCAGCGCCTTTCAGCACCGCCCGCTTCGGCAACGGGCCTTCAGATCCGGGCGAGTTTCGCCGGGGACCGCGAACGGACGATCGGCCGGGTCAACCTGGCCGCCTCAGCCCTTGCGATCGATGACCTGGCCACCGCATCGACCCGTTTCGACGGGGATTATGGCCTGTCTCCACTGACCGGCGACTTCCAGCTCGACGGCGCTCTGGCCGTGCAGGGTCTGAGGCTCGACGAAGCTTCGCTCGCTCCAATGGTCGAAGCGCTCGAGGGACCAGCCGGCACCCCCCTCGGTCCGATCGGAGCAAACCTCTCCACGGCCCTCGTTCGAGCCGCTCGCGGCGGTGGGAGCGCGACGGCAGGGGTCAGGCTCACCAACAGCGACGGACTCGGCGGGGTTCAGCTCGATCGGGTGGACTATCGAAGCCGGAGCGGGGCCAGCCTTCAGATGACCGGCGGCGAGGGATTGAGCTACAGCTGGCCCTCCGGCGGCTTCCGGGTCGATGGCTCGCTGGCCTTGTCGGGCGGCGGCTTTCCCGAGGCCCGGTTCCGGCTCGCCCAGGCGCGGATCGGTTCACCGATCGAAGGCCGGGGCCGGATCGCCCCGATGTCGGCCGGATCCGCAAGGCTGGCCCTTGGCGACGTCCATTTCACGGCCGGAGCAGACGGCCTGACCCGCTTTCGAACCTCGATGGTCCTGGACGGTCCGTTCAGCGGGGGGCGAGTCGACGGGCTTGCGATGCCGATCAGCGGCCGGTTCGGACCCGGCGGTCTTGCGATCGGGGAAGGCTGCGTCACGGCGCGCTTCCGCCGCCTTCAGCTGGATGATCTCGATCTCGGCGAAGCCTCGGTTCCGCTCTGTCCGTCCGGACCTGCCCTCGTCTCGAGCGATGGTGGCCGACTTCGGGTCGGTGCGGAACTTCGCGGTCCCGATTTCTCGGGCCGGCTGGGTGGTTCGCCGGTCAGGCTTGCGGCCTCGCGCCTGCTGGTCGGGCTGGACGCCTTCACGGCAAGCGGACTGGAGGCTCGGTTCGGGCCGCCGCAATCGGCAACCCGCCTCGACATAGGGCGCTTGTCCGGCCGTTTCGGACGCCTCGGCATCGCCGGCGATTTCGGCGGCCTTTCCGGGACCATTGCAGCGGTTCCGTTCATCCTTTCGGAAGGCTCCGGGCGCTGGCAGTTCGCGGCCGGGCGGCTCGATGTGGATGGCGGGATCCGGATCGCCGACCAGCAGGACGTCGTCCGATTCCATCCGCTCGTCAGCGAGGATCTGAAACTCACGCTCCAGGGCAACCGGATCGAGTCGACCGGCTGGCTTCTTCATCCGGGAAGCCGGGTCCGGGTGACCGAAGCCCAAATCGTCCACGATCTTGGCACCGGCGCCGGTTCAGCCAGGCTCGACGTTCCGGGGCTCCGATTCACGCCTTCCTTCCAGCCGGAGCAACTCACCCCGCTCACCCTGGGGGTCGTTGCACTGGTCGATGGCAGCCTCTCGGGGGAGGGGCGGGTCGAATGGGACATGGAAGGGACTCGAAGTTCCGGCACCTTCGCGACCGAAGGCATGAACCTGGCCGCGCCGTTCGGGCCGGTCGAAGGCCTGACGACCCGGATCGAGTTCACCGATCTTCTCGGGCTCACCAGCGCCCCCGGCCAGGTCGCCCAGGTCGATCTCGTCCGCGCCGGGATCGACGTCTATGACGGGACCGTCCGCTACCAGCTTCAGCCCAATTATCATGTCGCGGTGGAAAGCGGGCGCTGGCCCTATGCAGGCGGCGAGCTGTTCCTTCAGCCGACCGTCCTCGATTTCAGCCAGGAGACGACGAAATATCTGACCTTCCGGGTCGCCGGTCTCGATGCAGCGCGATTCATCCAGCAGATGGAGTTTTCGAACATCGCCGCCACCGGCACGTTCGACGGGATCATTCCGATGCAGTTCGATCGCTCGGGCGGCCGGATCGTTGGCGGGCGGCTCGAGGCCCGGCCCGAGGGCGGAACCCTGTCCTATGTCGGCGAACTGACCGATCGGGACCTCGGCCCCTATGGAATTCTCGCCTTCAACGCCCTCAAGTCGCTGAGCTATGATCGCTTCGATCTCACGCTCGACGGGGCCCTTGCCGGCGAATTCATCACCACCATCGATCTCGACGGAATCGCCCGCGACCCGTCGTTGACGACCCTTCCTTCCGGTAGCGGGATCACCGAGATGATCGCCCGGCGGGCGTTCAGGCAGATCGCCGCCATCCCGTTCGAATTCAATATAAGGATCCAGGGCCAGTTCCGGTCCCTGATCGCCACCGCACGTTCGTTCAGCGATCCGACCAACCTCATCCAGTCGGTCCTGCCCGGAGCCCTGCGCGACCGTGAAACCCCCTTCAGCGACGTTCAGGATGAAGAAAGCGAGCCTGTGCAATGACTGCGACCAACTTGACGAGGAAGGGCTGCAATGCGAGCCGAAAGCGGATGGAAAAGTGGGCCAGGACCTTGCTCCTCGCCACCTGCTGCGCATCCACTTCGGGATGCGTCCAGGTGAGCGCGCCCGATCGCCCGATCGAGATCAATCTCAACATCAACATCCGCCAGGAAGTGGTTGTCCGTCTCCAGGAGGATGTTCGGGAGTTGATAGAGAATAATCCAGGAGTGTTCTGATGCGCCGCCGAATGACAATGACGATCGCTGCCGGTCTTGGCCTCCTGCTCGTTGCCGGAACCGCCCAGGCCTTCTTCGTCCAGGGCGGCGACGCGGCCGCGGCCGAGCTTCGGGCGACCGGAGTCGCCGGTGAGCAGGCCGACGGCTATCTGGGCCTGGCGGGATCGGCTTCGGCCGATATCCGCGCCCGAGTCGATGCGATCAACATCCAGCGCCGGGCTTATTATACCGACCTTGCCGCCCGCCGCGGAGCGACGATCGAGGAAGTGGCCGCAAGCACCGCCTGTCAGCTATTCCGGACGCGGGTCGGTGCCGGCCAATATTATCGGCTTCCGGACGGCGTCTGGCGCCGACGCAACGGCAACGAGCCTGTCCCTCTTCCAGCCCATTGCGGCTGATTTCCCTCGCTATCGATGAAGATTGCCCGGCGGCGTCCGAAAGGGTGACTTGCTGCAGTGCGGCAATGTGTTGACTTGACCCCGGCCCCTTCCTAAAGGAACCGCGCCTTGGCGGGATCGTTCGCCGGCATGTCCCACGCCCTGATGAGTCCCCTGATGCACGGCGGCCTGATCCACGGGAGTTTGACATGGCGGAAAACGAGTCCCGGCAGGACCCTGGTCTTCCGGAAGATGCGCGGCTGACATCGCTTGAACGGCGATTGAAGAACGCTCAGGCCGAGGAGGCAGCGAGACGCGAAGCGTCGCCCGGGCTGGACGTCAATTATCGTCTCGGCAACCGGGTGCTCGCAGAGTTGATCGGGGGGATTGCCGGGGGCGCCTTGATCGGCTGGGTCATTGACCGCTTTGCCGGTACATCACCCTGGGGACTGCTGGTGATGCTGTTCTTCGGCATCATCGTAGCCTTCAGGAACATCGTCAGGATTTCGAGCCGGCGTCCGGATGAGGGCGCCACTCGCAGCGATCGAGGTTAGTCGTGGCCCAAAGCGGCAGAGTCGACCCAATGCATCAGTTCACGATCGAGCCGCTTTTCGGCACCGATCAGCTGAGTCTTGGTGGTTACAATATCGCCTTTACCAATTCGGCTCTCTGGATGGTCTTCGCTGCCGTCGCCTTGTGGCTGTTCATGCTCGGCGGGATGCGGCGCCAGCTCGTTCCCGGGCGCTGGCAGATGGCGGTCGAGGGAGTCACCGGCTTCATCGATTCCATGCTTGCCGCCAATGTCGGCCCGGCCGGCAAGAAATATGTGCCCTACATCTTCTCGCTGTTCATGTTCATCCTGTTCGCCAACATTCTGGGCCTTCTTCCGCTTGGCCTTGTCGGCATTCATCCCTTCACGATCACCAGTCATTTCACGGTCACCGGAGTCCTTGCGATCCTGAGCTTCTCGATCGTCCTGATCGTCGGCTTCTGGCGCCATGGCCTTCACTTCTTCTCCCTGTTCGTCCCGCACGGAACGCCGCTCTGGCTGATGTGGCTGATCCCGGTCATCGAGCTGATTTCGTTCCTGGTCCGCCCGTTCAGCCTCGGTCTTCGACTGTTCGTCGCGATGATGGCCGGGCACGTCCTGCTCGAGGTTCTGTCGAGCTTCGTCATCGGAAGTGCCAATGCGGGAGCGGGCTGGGGGCTCGCCATCGGCGCTCCAAGCTTCGTCCTGATGGTCGCGATCTGCGCCCTCGAGCTGCTCGTCGCCGGAATCCAGGCTTATGTTTTCGCGCTCTTGACGTCGCTCTATCTGAACGACGCCGAAAATCTTCACTGATCCCTTTCACTCACGTTTTTTACCCAAGGAGTTAAGACAATGGACGCAGAAGCAGCAAAGCTGATCGGTGCCGGTCTCGCCGCCATCGGTGCGGGCATGGCCGCGATCGGTGTGGGTAACGTGTTCGGATCCTTCCTCGAAGGCGCGCTTCGCAATCCGTCGGCCGCCGACGGCCAGCAGGGCCGCCTGTTCATCGGCTTCGCCGCCGCCGAGCTGCTCGGTCTGCTCGCGTTCGTCGTTGCGATGATCCTGGTCTTCGTCGCCTAACAAAGGCTCGTTTCCTTGGCCGTCCGGCTTCGGCCGGGCGGCAAGGACAGGATAGGGTGCAATGCCTCAGATAGCGCAGCTCGCTGCCACCTATTCGTCCCAGATCTTCT
>CAYOJN010000094.1:0-7898 GCA_964404245.1 uncultured Sphingosinicella sp.
CATCACCGTCTTCTATGACGAGCTCGATCTCGCCCCGTTCAAGGTCAAGGTGAAGGTCGGTGGAGGAACCGCCGGCCATAACGGGATCCGGTCCATCGATGCCCATGTCGGAAACGGCTTCCGGCGGGTCAGGATCGGGATCGGCCACCCCGGTCACAAGGACAGGGTCACGAAACATGTGCTCGGCAATTATTCCAAGGCCGAGACCGAGGGGTTGAGCGACCTGCTGGCGGCCATCGCCGCTGAAGCGGAATGGCTCGCCCGAGGCGAGGATTCGCGGTTCATGAGCGATGTCGCGCTTCGAATGAAGGACTGACCCTCGACATCGACGGGCTAAGGCGACTGGTCTTTCGGTGGCCAAGGGGTTAACGGCAGCCGGCCGGCTGCCTGCCGGCCCTCCCCCCTTCAACATCCAGGGACGAAAATGGGTTTTCGCTGCGGTATCGTCGGGCTTCCAAATGTCGGCAAGTCCACCCTGTTCAATGCCCTGACCGAAACGGCGGCGGCACAGGCGGCCAATTATCCCTTCTGTACGATCGAGCCCAATGTCGGACGAGTGGCCGTTCCCGATCCGCGGCTCAACCGGATCGCCGAGGTCTCGAAATCCGCAAACACGATCGAGACCCAGCTTGAATTCGTTGACATTGCCGGCCTGGTTCGAGGCGCTTCCAAGGGGGAAGGGCTGGGCAACCAGTTCCTGGGCAATATCCGCGAGGTGGACGCGATCGTCCACGTCCTTCGCTGCTTCGAAGGCGGCGATGTCACCCATGTCGAAGGACGGATCGACCCGGTTGCGGATGCCGAGACGGTTGAGACCGAGCTGATGCTGGCCGATCTCGAGAGCCTTGAAAAAAGGGTCCCGAACCTCGTCAAGAAGGCACAGCAGGGCGACAAGGAAGCGAAGATCCAGGCCAGCATCCTCGGCCAGGCGCTCGAACTGCTTCGGCAGTCGAAGCCGGCCCGGCTGACCGAACCGAAGGATCCCGAGGAGAAACTGGCGCTGGATCGGGCTCAGCTTCTTACCGCAAAGCCCGTCCTTTATGTCTGCAACGTCGACGAAGGCGAAGCGGCCAGCGGCAACGCCCATAGCGATCGGGTTTTCGCCAAGGCCGAGGCCGACGGCGCGAAGGCGGTGATCATCTCGGCTGCCATCGAAGCCGAGATTGCAACCATGCCGGCCGACGACCGGGCCGAATTCCTGTCCGACCTGGGCCTTACCGAAACCGGTCTCGCACGGATCATCCGGGCCGGCTACGATCTGCTCCACCTGATCACCTTCTTCACTGCCGGCCCGAAGGAAGCGCGGGCGTGGACGGTCGAGAAGGGGGCGAAGGCGCCCCAGGCCGCGGGTGCGATCCACAGCGATTTCGAACGCGGCTTCATCCGGGCTGAAACCATCGCTTTCGACGACTTCCTTGCCTTCGGGGGCGAAGCGGGCGCCAAGGAAGCCGGAAGGATGCGGGCGGAAGGCAAGGACTATGTCGTCCAGGATGGCGACGTGATGCTGTTTCGATTCAACGTCTGACCGGTCGGAGAGCGTTTCGGCTCAGCGATCGAGGGCCTCGCGGACCTTGCGGGCAAGCTCAGCGGCCGTGAACGGCTTCAGGATCAGTGCGGCGTCCTGTTCGAGGGCGCCGTCGCGATCGATCACGGCGGCGTCATAGCCGGTGGTGAAGAGGAGTTTCAGGTCGTCCTGCTGCGCCCTTGCCCTCGCTGCAAGTCGGCGTCCGTTCATCTCCGGCATCACCAGATCGGTGAACAGCAGGCGGACGTCCTTCCGGCTTTCCAGGATCGCAAGCGCCTCCTTTCCGCCCCTGGCCGAAAGGACGGTGTAGCCAAGCTCGCGAAGCGTCTCGACACTGATGTCGCGAACCTGCGCCTCGTCCTCGACGACGAGCACGACCTCCTCGGGGCGGCCGGTCGGGGTCGCTTCCTCGGCCGTCGCCGGCAATTCGCCCGGCAACTCCTCCCCGCCATAGCGTGGAAGCAGGATTTCGACCGTCGTCCCCGTCTCTTCCGAAGTTCGGATGTTGAAGTCGCCGCCGGACTGGCGAACAAAGCCATAGACCTGGCTCAGGCCAAGGCCGGTCCCGCGCCCCAGCGGCTTGGTGGTGAAGAAAGGCTCGATCGCCTTTGCAGCCACCTCGGGCGTCATTCCGCGACCTTCGTCGATGATCGCGATCTGGACATAGTCGCCGCCTTTCCCGACTCCCGGAGCTTCGGCGCTTCGGACATGATTGGCGGTGGCGATCGTGAGTGTGCCGCCGTCCGGCATCGCATCCCGGGCATTGATCGCCAGGTTCAGAATCGCATTTTCAAGCTGGATGGGATCGGCGCTGATCTTCCACAGGGCCTCGGAAAGAACGAGGTTCGTCCGGATCGATTCCCCGATCGCTCTCCGGAGCAGCTCCTCCATCCCGCGAAGAAGGGCGTTGGGATCGATCGGCCGCGGGGCCAGGGCCTGTCTTCGCCCGAAGGCCAGGAGACGCTGGGTAAGATCCGCTGCCCGGACGGCTGCTTCCCTGGCCTGCCCGATGCTCCTGTCGACACGGCTACGATCGTCCGACCGACGCTGGGCGAGATCGAGATTGCCGATGATGACGGCGAGCATATTGTTGAAATCATGGGCGATGCCGCCGGTCAGTTGCCCGATCGCTTCCATTTTCTGCATCTGGCGAACCTGGGCTTCCGCCTCTTCGCGAGCGCTGGCCTCGGCCAGCAATCGTTCATTGCTGTCGCGAAGCTCCGTGGTCCGGCGTTCGACGATCGCCTCTGTCCGGTCGGCCGATCGAAGCTGCTGCCAGCTGAGGGCGGCGATGAGGAGCGTGATGAAGAGGCCGGCCACCGCCACCGTTCGGGCCGGGGCAAGCGTTGAATCGGCGTCGAAGGACGGCGATGAGGTGATCCGGACCGCCCATGTTCGTCCGGCAATCTCGACCTTGCGGACCGTCGACCGGCCCGGATCGGATTGAACGGCGCCGCTTCGAAACAGAAGCCGATCCTCGTCCACTTCCTCGTCGAAAACCTCTACCGAATGCTCGGGAAGATCCTGGTCCCGGAACATGGCGCCGAACAGATCATGAGCGCGCAGCGGGCTGTAGACCCAGCCGTGAAGTCGGTCGGGCGTTTCGATGCCGTCGCGGTACAAGGGCAGGTAGATGAGAAAACCCGGCTGTTTCACCGGATCGATCTCCTGGACGAGCTGAACACGTCCGCTCATCCAGGCGAGGCCACTTTCGGCCGCGGCCTCCATCGCTGTCCTTCGGGTGCGTTCGCTCATCATGTCGAAACCGAGGGCCTGAAGGTTCAGCCGGTTCATCGGCTCGATATAGAGGATCGAGGAAAATCCCGGCCGGTTGCCGTCCGGCCAGTGACGAAGGCCGGCATGGTCCCCGCTGGCCGCGGCGACCCGGCTCTGGATCGAAAGCCGGTCCGGGGCATAGGCCGAATAGCCCATTCCGAGGACGCCGGGATAATTGTCCTCGAGGTTCAGTCGGGCGACATAGGCCGTGAACTCGTCCCGGTCGACCTCGTCGGAAGCGTTGAAAAAGCCCGCCATCCCGCGAAGCAGTGTCAGCTGGACGAGCATCCGGCTCTGGACCGAACCGACCGAACTGTTGACCAGTCCCTGGAATCGGGCCTCGCGGCGATCGACTTCGGACTTCGAAAGGACCATTGCGGCGGCGATCGACGCAATCAGGCCGATGATCAGGATGAAGGCCGGGACAAGGCGGCGGACGCGGACCATTCCGGGTCGCCTTACCATGGGGTCCGCACTGGTCAATCGCGGCTGGACAGGGCGCCCCACCCCCTTGTTGACTAGTCCGTCCCGAAGCCAGTGCCGGCTGCGCCTCTAGCGTTGGTGACGGCCATTGCCGAGGCCCGATCCACATCCTAGACGCGATTGATGCTGAGCCGCCGTCATTTCATTCTTGGCAGTGCCGCCGCCGTCGCTGCGCCCGCCATCGTCCAGGCCCGATCGCTCTGGCGCAACTATCCCTTCAGCCTTGGAATCGCTTCCGGAGACCCGGCCCCCGACGGATTCGTCATCTGGACCCGCATCGCACCGGAGCCGCTCGCCCCCGATGGCGGAATGGGAATGGGTGTCGCACCGGTCAAATGGCAGGTCGCTTCGGACGATCGCTTCAATCAGGTCGTCGCCGAAGGCGAGGCCCTGGCAAGGCCGGAACTTGCCCATTCCGTCCACGTCGAAGTGACCGGACTGTCGCCGGACCGGCCTTATTGGTACCGATTCGAAATCCAGAATGAGCGTTCACTTCGAGGACGGGCCCGGACCCTGCCCGCCGGCGGCGCCTCACCCGACGCCCTTCGGTTCGGGGTGGCCGGCTGCCAGAATTATGAAGAGGGCTATTATACCGCCTATCGGCACCTTGCCCGCGAGGACGTCGCCTTCGTCTACCATTATGGTGACTATATCTATGAATATGGTGGTGATCCGGTCCGGCCAAGCTTCAGCGGCGATCTGATCCAGCCGGTCCGACTGCACGAAGGCAGGATGCTGTTCGACATTACCGATTATCGCCGGCGTTATGCCCAGTACAAGCTGGATGCCGATCTTCAGCGTGCTCATGCCGCCCACGCCTTCCTGATGACCATGGACGACCATGAGGTGGAGAATAATTGGGTGGGCACGATCCCGCAGGACGATACGCCGCCCGAAATCTTCCAGCTTCGCCGGGCCCAGGCGTTCCAGGCCTGGTATGAACATATGCCGGTTCGACGTTCGGCCTTTCCACGCCCGGACGGCCTTCTCGCCCACCGCGCCTTCCAATGGGGCGACCTGGCGCAGTTCAGCCTTCTCGACACAAGGCAATATCGAAGCGACCAGGTCTGCGGCGACCAATGGTCCACTCCATGCGCCGATGTCTCGATTGCGGGCCGGACGGTCCTCGGCCGCGAGCAGGAGGCCTGGCTGGATCGCAACCTCAGTCGTGGAAAGGCTCGCTGGAACGTCATCGCCCAGCAGATCATGATGATGTCGCTCGACCGGCGGACCCGCGACGAACCGGAGAAGTTCGTCAACCTGGACAGCTGGGGCGGGTATGAAGTCGCCCGGCAGCGGCTGCTCGAGCGCATGGCCGGGCTGGACAATGTCGTGGTCCTGACCGGCGACGAACATCAGAATTATGCCGGTCTCCTCCACCACCGCGACAGGCCGGTCGGGGTCGAGTTCGTTGCGACGTCGATCAGCAGCGGTGGCAACGGACAGGATCTGCGCCCGGGCAGCGACCGAATCCTCGCCAACAACCCGCAGCTCAAATTCATCAACAACCAGCGCGGCTACGTCCTTTGCGAAGTCGACCGGGACGAGTGGCGAACCGATTTCATGGTGATGGACCGGGTCAGCACCCCGGACGGAACGATCAGCAAGCGCGCGAGCTGGATGACCGGTCCAGACAAAGCAGAGCTGAGGCAGGCCTGAAATGCTTTATTGGGAAGATCTGGAAACCGGCGTTGAACGCTATTTCGGCTGCTACGAGGTCACCCGCGAGGAGGTGCTTGAGTTCGCCCGCAAATATGATCCCCAGCCGTTTCACCTTTCGGATGAAGAAGCGGCGAAGACTCATTTCGGCCGGATTGCTGCGAGCGGATGGCATAGTTGCGCGATGACCATGGCCGTGATCGCCCGGGCCGTCGTGGACGAGGAGCAGGCAGGCCTCGGCTCACCCGGCCTGGACGAGCTTCGCTGGCTGAAGCCCGTCTTCCCGGGCGACACCCTTCATGTGCGCGGGACGATCATTGAAAAGACCCCCTCGCGAAGCAAGCCCGAAATCGGTTCGTTCCGGACCGCCACGGTCGTGACCAACCAGAACGACGTACCGGTCCTGACCTTCACGTCGATCGTCCTGATTCGGCGCCGGCCGGATGTTCAGGACTGACGCTCAGTCGCGGCGGTAGCGCCGATTGTCGCGGCGTGGCTGGCGTCGTTGATCGCGCCAGTCGCGTTGATACTCCCGTCTATCCTGCCTGAAGTCGCGCCAGTTCTCGCGGAATTCGCGCCGGTCGCGGCGGTCGGCGCGGTCATTCCAGTAGGACCGTCGCTGGGTCCAGTAATGACGCTGGCGGTCGTTCCAGCGATAGGGCCGCTGATAGCGGTCGTAGACGTAGTTTCCACCGCCGGGATAATAATAATCGCCGTACCAGCCCCAATAGGGGTTGCTGGAATAATAGCCCCAATAATCGTCATAGGGGTCGTAATAGCTGGTTCCAACCGAAACTCCGCCATAGCCATAGCCATAGTCGTCATAGGTCGAGCAGGCGCCAAGACCGAGCGTTGCGGCCGAAGCCAAGATGGCGGCGCCGAGGCGCTGGATGCGCATGGGCAAGTCTCCCGGGTCTGGAGACAGAGTTAACGACCGGGCGCTGGGGCAGTTCCGATCAGTCTCACTCGCCGGCGAAGCTGACGAGGCTGTGGACCGCGAGGCCTTCGTCGCTCAACCGGGACGAACCGCCAAGATCAGGCAGATCGACGATGAACGCAGCCCCCGTCACGGCTCCACCGGCCCGGCGGATCAGCCTGGATGCCGCGACCGCGCTTCCCCCGGTTGCAATGAGATCATCGGCAATCAGGACCTGGGCGCCGGGCGCGCAGGAATCGACATGCATGGCAAGCCGGTCGCTTCCATATTCCAGCGCATAGTCCTCGGCGATGGTCTCGCCCGGAAGCTTTCCGTCCTTGCGGATGAGCAGGATCCCCGTCCCCAGCCGCTGGGCAAGAGCGGCGGCAACGACGAAGCCGCGCGCTTCGATCCCGGCCACCAGATCGGGCTTTTCCTCGATATGGAAGGCCAGGCGCTCGATGGCCGCGGCAAAGCCGGGGCCATCGAGAAGCAGGGTCGTGATGTCGCGGAACCGGACACCGGGTTTCGGAAAATCCGGGATCGTCCGGATCAGCGCCTTCAGATCGTCATTGTCGATCATTGCACCGATCCGATTCCCGTCTTCCTAGCGGTTGACCCCCGCTTCATCGCTCGCGGACTCGCGCTTGGCTCTATTCTCCGGGTCGAGGGCCCCGGTCACCCGGACCTTGCGCTTCGCCGTCGCCCAGACATTCTGATAGGCGAGATAGGCAAGAACGGTCGCGAAGATCAGGAAGATCAGGGCGACGATCCCGGCATTCTTGCGCGCGTCCATCTTGGGCTCTGCGGCCCAGGTCAGGAACGCCGCCACGTCGTTCGACATCTGGTCGATCGTTGCAGGAGTCCCGTCAGCATAGGTCACCTGGCCATCGGCCACGATCGGCGGCGGCATCGCGATATTGAGGTTCGCGAAATAGGGGTTGTAATAGAGCCCCGTCCCCGGCCGGTTCTCGGCTGGGAGATCCGCGGGCGGATCCTGGTAACCGGTCATCAGAGACGCGAGATAGTCCGCGCCGTTGTGGCGGGCCTTGACGATCAGCGACAGGTCCGGCGGCAACGCATTATTGTTGGCCGCGCGCGCTGCAACCTCATTGGCATAGGGCTCCGGGAAACGATCGGCCGGAAGCGCCTTGCGGGTGGCAGGTTCACCGGTGTCAGGATTGATCGACGGCACCTCGATCAGCCACTGGTCGGCGATTGCCCGGACTTCCGGCTCATTATAGCCGATCTGCTCGAGATCGCGGAAGGCGACGAAGCTCAGGCCGTGGCAGGCCGCGCAGACTTCCTTGTAGACCTGAAAGCCGCGCTGGAGCTGCTGATTGTCGTAGCGGCCGAACGGACCCTCGAAGCTGAAGGCGATGCTTCGGGGATGCTCGTGAAAGTGATGCTCCACCGTCTCCTCGGGCGGAGTGCCGACATAGGCGACCACTCCCCAGAGCAGCGACCAGGCCGCGACACCGACGAAGCCGAGCCCGACCAGAAAGCCCAGAATGCGAACCATGATCGTGTCGTCCCCTT
>CAYOJN010000095.1:0-7852 GCA_964404245.1 uncultured Sphingosinicella sp.
TTCTTCATGTCGAACTTGACCAGGCCAAGCGCATTGTCGGGGCCCGAGCCCTGGACGATATAGCCGTCCTTCCAGATCATGTTGTTGCGTCGCATATAGGCATCGCCCTTCGGCTCGATCTCTTCCTTCTGGATCGACCGGGGCACCGTCCAGGTGGGATTTGCCACCAGCCGGAAGAAGGGCGAAGCCATGACCGGCGTTTCGTTGCCGGGCTGGCCGACAACGACCCGGCGCCGGTCGGCAATCTGGCCGTCGTGCCAGTAAGCCAGGGTCGCGGCCGCGGTGTTGACGTCGATCCGTGTCGGCGGCGACTGCCTTTCCAGCCAGCGCCGTCGCTCGAGATTGACGGCGAGAATCCGAGCGCGATCGAAACTGCCGCCATTGAGGATGGCAAGCGTGTCCTCACCGATGACCCCGCTCGCTTCCAGCCCATGGTCCTCCTGGAGGCGGCGAACGGCCGCCACCAGTTCCGGGGAGTAACTGGTCACCGCTTCGGCGGCCCCGTCCTCGCCCCCTGCCTTCGCCTCCTCTGCCTCACCGCTCTCCGACTCGGGCAGATAGCGGTCGGCCCGAAGCGCAGCGGCAATCGCCGCTACACGCTCGTCACGGCCGCCAGGCCGGATCACCGGGCCATCTTCGATGGCTTGCCGGGTTTCGCCCGCCCGGGCGACAGCCCGCGCATAGGCTTCCGACAGAGCGCGATATTCCTCATCCTGAGGCGCAAGACCCTCGAACCAGGCAGCAAGGTCCTCGCCCTGAAGTCCCTGAATGAGGGCCGCCGGGGCGTCGAATTCGGGACGTGACACCTCGTAAATCTCTTGAAGCCGGGTGGGATCGACCGCGCC
This sequence comes from uncultured Sphingosinicella sp., assembly GCA_964404245.1. Lineage (GTDB taxonomy): Bacteria > Pseudomonadota > Alphaproteobacteria > Sphingomonadales > Sphingomonadaceae > Allosphingosinicella. Next base: position 846 of record CAYOJN010000095.1, read on the forward strand.
CCTTGCAAGCGCTTCGGCATAGCTCAGCGCCGCGAGGGTCAAGGCCGCCTCCCGCGCCACCGGCTCCGTGGCCTGCTCGACAGGCCCCAGGAAGCGCCGGCTGTCGAGCCCGTGCCGATGGGCGCCGCCGATCGCTTCGACCAGGGCCTCGGATGTCTGCGCGTTCCAGGCCGGTTGCCACTGGCGCGCCTCGTAAAAGGCCAGCAACCGTTCGTCCGATACGGCTTCACGAAGCGCCGCCGGATCGACCCGGCTCGGCTGAACCGCGGCAAGGCCGTTGCCGCCATCGCCGCTGCCCTGGTTTGCACAGGCTGAAAGAGCAAGAAAAAGGGCGGCAAACCAGAACTTTATACGCACAGGCACTCCATGAGCAGACAATAGTCCGCAGGTAACGTCCGCAGCCATCGGGGAGTTTCGGCAGGTTCGTGATTAAGTCTTGTTTAGCCTTTGCAGGCCATAGCCGGGGCAAAGGAGACTGAAGGGTGACCAAAGGACAGCTGGCGATCCTGCCCGTCGTCGACGGACGTTCCGCCGAACGGAGAATTGTCAACCTTGCAGCCCGGCTTCGCGAGCCCGGCGCCCGGGTGGAGGATGCCGAGGTCCAGGATCTTTCCGTCAAGGGCTTCATGGCCCGGACCGGCCTCAGGTTCGACACCGGGGCCCATGTCTGGCTGAAACTCCCCGGGCTCGAGCCGAGGCAGTGCCGGGCGGTCTGGTCGAGCGACGGCAAGGCCGGATTCGAGTTCGTCACTCCGCTTCATGCCGCTACCCTGGAGCTCCTCGTCGCAACCGGTCGACAACCGATCCGGCGCGGCCATTTCGGCCCGCAGGGTCTTCGCGGAGCGGCCGCCCGCGGCTGAACAGCGTCGAGCTCCGGTCACTGACCGGGGCATCAGGAAACTGAATGTCGTCAGCGGGACATTAACCATTTTCCGTCATCCCGTCCCGGCAATGGATTCAAACCCTTTCCCTGAGACCGCGCAAGCGGCCGAACCGGGCAACTCGCTCTCTGCCTTCGTCTTTCGAATCCTGTTCGATGACGAGGCCCGGCTGCCCGCTGCCCTTCCTGCCGCCCAGGCCAGAATCTGGTCGGCGATCGACCGGCTGCGTCAGAGCGAGGGTCGTTCGGCCCGGGTCGCCATCCTCGAGCGAGTGTCCGAAGGCCTGCACCGACTTCGGACCGGCAAGGACCCGATCGAACTGAAGGCGCATTTCAGGGGCCTTGCCGGCGAATGGCTGGGCTGCGCGACTCTCCACTGACCCTGGCCCTTCATCCCGGAAAGGCGACGGCTCGCGCCGGATCGATGGCCAGCGCGACCCGGTCGCCGCAGGCCGGCGGCTTGTCGACGAGGTTCATGATCAGCTCGACTCCCGAGGCGTTCAGAGTGACTTCCCAGAAGGCACCGCCGAAGCGAACCCGGATGACCTCGGCCTGAGTCCCTTCGTTCGAAATCCGAAGACCCTCCGGCCTGACCAGGACGATGCCTTCTCCATCGGCTCCGGCCGGAGCAGGCAGAGGGCCGATGACCGTTGAGGCAATCCCTTCAGAGATCGAAGCCGGCAGGAGGTTGGCCGCGCCGAGAAGACGCGCTGCACGGATCGACGACGGCTCCAGATAGCAGGCGCTTGCAGACCCCTGCTGGAGAATCCGGCCGTCGCTCATCAGGGCCAGCCAATCGGCCATCAGCATCGCCTCCTCCGGATCATGAGTGACGATGAGAACGGTCGCGCCGGCCGCTCGAAATCCGGACAGGACGGCGTGGCGGACCTCCGCCTTCAGATCGCCGTCAAGGCCGGAAAAGGGCTCGTCGAGGAGGATTGCGGGCGGGTCGCGAGCCAGCGCCCTCGCGATGGCGACCCGCTGCTGCTCGCCGCCGGACAGGGTGTGAGGCCAGGAATCGGCCCGGTCCGCCAGCTTGAACTGGTCAAGGAGCGAACGGGCCCGCTCCCGCCGGGCCCGGGCCGGCAGATGCCGGAGGCCGAAAGCGACATTCTGGGCCGCAGTGAGATGCGGAAACAAAGCGAAATCCTGGAAGACGAGCCCGATCCCCCGATGCTCAGGTGGAACGTCGATGCCGGGGCCGAAGACGAGCCGACCGCCTGCTTCGATTTCACCGCCGTCCGGGGTCTCGAGCCCGGCGATGAGCCGAAGCAAAGTGCTCTTTCCGCAGCCCGACGGACCCAGGAGACAGGCAATGCTCCCCGAATGAAGGTCAAGGCTCGCCTCCGCGACAGCGGCCTCGCCTTTGTAGCTCTTGCTGACGGAACGGATCCGGAGAACCGGAGTGCTGGACATGGTCTTCGCCCTGGAAGTGGGTTGCGGCCAGATCGAATCATCTGGAGCCCTGAAAATAGGGTCATACAAGGCCTTGCTACGTCCCCGGGCGGGAGCCGGCAATCTTGCGACTGAGCCAGATCGTCGGGCCGAGCGCCGCCAGGATGACGAGAAGCGCCGGCCAGCCCGCCTGGCCCAGCCGCTCGTCCAGGGCATAATTGTTCGCGATGACCGCAAGCGTGTCGAAATCGAATGGCCGAAGGATCAATGTGGCCGGAAGCTCCTTCAATATGTCGATGAAGACGATAAGCCCTGCGGTGAGAAAGGCCCCCCGGGCAAGCGGAAGCTGGACCGACAATGCCGATCCTCCCTCGCTTCGACCGAGGTTGCGGCTGGCCTGGAGCATCGAGGGCGTGATCCTTGCGAGGCCGGAGTCAATGGGCTCCAGCGCCGCCGCCATCAACCGGGCCGAGTAGGCATAAAGCAGAAGGACGATGCCCACCCCAAGGCTGCCGCTGCCCCCCGCGACCTGCCAGGCCCAGGCCGCTGGAACGAGTAGTCCGATCGCCATCGCCGCGCCCGGAGTCGCATAACCGAGGCTTGCGAGGCGCGCTGCAAACGGAAGCCTCGAACCCCCGATCGCGATCGCGCCCGCAAGGAAGGTTGTGAGCATCGCGCCGACCAGAGCGAGCCCGAGGCTGTTTCGCCCAGCTTCCAGAAGGCGCGACATTTCCGGGGTGAATGAGAGGCTGTTCCAGGCCAGCCAGGACAGGGGTAGCGCAAGACCTGCGGTGAGAAGCAAGGCACAGAAAGCGAAGGCGAAGGCGGCCCGAACCCCGTGAAGATCGCGCACCGGCAGCGCCCGCCAGGCCGATCGCTGATGGCTATGGCTCTGTCCCGCCCGGCTTCGCCGTTCGATCCAGAGAAGGAACCCGGCCGCAGCCACCAGTGGCAGCGCGAATCGGGCCGCCCCTGCAGTCGAACCGAAAACGGACCAGGCCCTGACGACGCCGGTGGTGAGCGTCTGAACGCTCAGGAATCGGACCGCGCCATAATCGGCAAGCGTTTCCATGACCGCAAGCGCGACCCCGGCGGCGAGCGCCGGACGGGCCAGCGGCAGGGCGGCTCGGAAGAAAGCCTGGCGTTCCGAACAGCCAAGCAGCCTTGCCGCCTCGAGCGCGCTTGCCGACTGGCTGGTCAGGGCCGCTCGCATGGCGAGATAGGTATAGGGATAGAAAGCACAGGAAAGGACGAAGGCGGCGCCGCCAAGACTTCGAATGTTGAACGGCAGGTCGGCGCCGATCACGGCTCGCATCCACATTCGCAGCGGCCCGGCCACGTCGAACAGGTCGGCATAGGAATAAGCGAGTGCAAAAGCGGGTGCCGCGAGCGGTAGTGCGAGCGCCCAGCCGAAGAAGGACCGGCCGGGAAAACGGTACATGACGACCAGCCAGGCCGCTGCCGAACCGAGCACGGCGGTCGCTCCTCCGACGAGCAAGGCGAGCCAGGCCGAAGTCGCGGCATAGCGAAGAACGTCGCCAGCCGGGATTGCTGCGCCTGGGCCGGACAGGGCCGCGGCGATGACCCCGACGATCGGGAGCACCGCCACGAGCCCGGCCACTCCCGCCAGCCACTGAAGCGCGCTTGGCGGCTTCAGTCGGCGGGAAGGCCTGGTCAGCGTTCCGGTAACGACCGTCAGCGCCACCCCGCCCGGCTCATCAGCGCCTGGGCCTGAGGCTGGCGGGCGGCGAAAGACGCCGCCGGCATCGGATGAGCCTGGAAATCGGCAAATGCGTCGACGGGCGGCGGTGCCGGCACGTCGGGACTGGCCGGAAATTCGTTATTCTCGCGCGAAATGTGCTGCTGCACCGCCGGCGAGGCAAAGAATTCCAGGAGACGGATCGCATTTTCGCGATTGGGAGCTCGGGCAGCGACGCCCCCGCCGGAGATGTTCACATGCGCGCCCTGGCCATTGAGGCTCGGGAAAGCGAGCTTCACCCGCTCGGTCACCTCGCGGTCCGCCGGTTCGCCATTGGCCATCCGGATGTAATAATAGCTGTTGGTGATCGCGACTTCGCAGACGCCGGCATTGACGGCCCGGATCTGGTCCCGGTCGCCGCCTTCCGGCGGCCGCGCCATATTGGCGACGATTCCTCGCGCCCATTCTTCGGTCCTGGGCTCGCCCCAGGCCTCGATCAGTGCACCGACCAGGGAGAGATTGTAGATATTGTCGGAAGAGCGGACGCAAAGCTTGCCCCGAAAGCGGGGCGAAGCGAGTTCCTCATAGCTGTCGACTTCCTCGGGACGGACCTTTGCCTGATCATAAGCGACGATCCTCGCGCGGCGCGAAAAACCATACCAGTTCCCATCGGGCTCGCGAAGACCGGCTGGAACCCTTTCGCTCAATACTTCTGATACGACCGGCTGGAACAGGCCGGCCTGCTGCGCACGCCAGAGGGCGCCTGCATCGGCAGTGATGAACAGATCGGCAGGGCTCGTTTCGCCTTCGCTCCTCATCCGGGCGATCAGCTCGTCAGCATTGCCTTCGATCCGGTTGATCCGGATCCCGGTTTCCCGCGTGAACTGCTCGTAGAGCGGGATATCGCTGTCATAATGACGGGCGCTGTAGAGATTGACGACGCCCTGGTCGGTCGCTGCGCCATTGGCCTCTGAATTGCCATCCTCCGAACTGTTGCAGGCAGCGAGCATTGCAGCAGCGGCAAAAGCGACGAGCGATTTGATCCTGGACTTCATGCCTACCCTCTCGTTGAGGGCGTCCGGCTAGCAGCTATTGCGAAGCGTTCGCAAGATTAAATTCACCGCAGCCTGGCGATCCGGATGCCGTCGGCCTTGGCCCGGTCCTGAACCGATTCCTCGCTTCGGGTGAGGGCCTTCGCAATCGCCTTCAGCCCCATCCCCTTCGCCGCGAGCGTTCGAAGCTTGGCGATTTCCTCCAGCTTCCAGGGCTGCCTATGCCTGACGAACTGTCCGCTCATCAGCTCTTCGCAACGACGCCCTTGGTGGAAGGATTGGCAGCGATCACCTTCTTGACCACCTTCTTCGGTTTGCGGGCTTCCTTGTTGCCCTTTTGCTGACCCTTGGCCATGGCGCTCCTCCTTCATTCTGGCTGACATAGCCAAACCTCCCGGCATGGGCCGGACAGTTCGGGCGATCTTAGACGATGCGCCCGGCCGCGTCCCGGACATTCGCCTCGGCGGGTAAATGAGTGAGGGAACGTTTCGCGCTCGTCTTCACTTTGTCTTCCATGCTGCAGGCCGCGCTCCGGGTTCCGAGCATCCTCCTTGCGATTTTCGTGATGATGACCGGGTCGGGCTATCTTTCGACCCTGATCACGCTCCGGCTCCAGGACAGTGGTACCCATGCCTTTCTCATCGCCGGGGTGACGGCATCCTATTTTTCAGGTCTCACTTTGGGTTCGCTCAGGGTTCCGCGAACGATCAACCGCGTTGGCCATATACGGGGCTTCGCTGCCTTCGTTTCGCTCTATTCGGCAACTGCCCTCTCATACGCCCTGCTGGAATCACCGCCGCTCTGGCTGGCTCTTCGGTTCATAGACGGGATCTGCGTTGCGGCCGTCTTCATCTGCCTGGAAAGCTGGCTCAACGAACGTTCCGAAGACCACAACCGGGGAACGTTATTGGCGGCCTATATGGTTGCCCTCTATCTCGGTCAGGCGATCGGCCAGCAGTTCCTCAACTTCGCGCCTTCGGCTCCAGCCCTTCCATTCCTGATCGCCTCGATTCCGATCTCGTTGGCCGTGCTCCCGATCGCCCTCACCAGATTGAGCGGTCCCGCCATTTCCGAGCAACTGCCGTTCTCTGTCGGGCGCCTCTATGCCGCCTCGCCGCTGGGCTTCATCGGGGCCGTGACGAGCGGAATCATGCTCGGCGCCTTTTACGGACTCGGCGCGGTCTATGCCCGGCGCCTCGGTATGTCGGTCGCCGACACGGCCTCCTTCATGAGCTTCGTCATCATTGGCGGAGTAGTCCTGCAATGGCCGCTCGGCCGACTGTCGGACCGGTTCGATCGCCGGCGGATACTCGTCGGGACGATCGCCGGCTGCGTCCTGGTCACGGCCCTGCTCGTCTTCGCTCCATCACGCCTTCTTCTCTTCCTCCTGGCCAGCCTGTTCGGAGGCTTGAGTTTTGCGCTCTATCCGCTGTCGGTCGCCCATACGAACGATCATCTTGAAGCGTCGCAGCGGGTCGGTGCGGCCGGGATGCTGGTGCTGATCTATTCGGCCGGAGCGGCGGCGGGGCCGCTGCTTTCCGGAGCGGCGATGCGCGCTTTCGGCCCGAGCGGCCTGTTCGGCGCGATTTGCGCAGTCGCCGGCGGTGCCCTCCTCTTTGCCTTCTGGCGCCAGATCGCGCGCGCGCCGGTGCCGGCGAGCCGGCAGCAGCCGTATCTCAACCTGCCAAGAACCACTCCGGTCGCAGCGACCCTGGAAGGGACCGGCGGGCCGGCAGCCCTGAAACCCGATGGAGATTCGAGATGAAGATGGACGAATCCGCGACCGGTCAACCGATCCCCCAGTCCACAATCAGGCGCGCCATCGCTGCCTCGGCGCTGGGCAATGCGACCGAGTGGTTCGACTACGGAATCTACGCTTATGGGCTCACCTTCATCTCCGCTGCCCTGTTTCCGGGCGAAGCGGCGACCGCGACCCTGTTCGCGCTCGGCACCTTCGCCATCTCCTTCCTGGTCCGGCCGC
>CAYOJN010000096.1:0-7832 GCA_964404245.1 uncultured Sphingosinicella sp.
TAATGCCGCCTCAACTCGCCCAACGTGCGCGGTGACGCAACGATGACGAGCGACTCGAACTGATTCTCCAGTGCCATCCGGTTGAGCGTTTCGGCTGTGTCTGCGGCGAACCGATCCTCATCGACCTGGCGGCTATCGGTCTCCTGATAAGCGCTCCGCCTCGCGCCTGCGCTGGCGAAGGCGCGTCCCGGGGAATCCCGCCGAAGCACTCTATTCGCCTGGCTTTCCTGTTCGTCCTGCTCGATCACCTCCAGGTTCGGATATTCGGCGTCACCCGCGTTGCGAAGAAGAAGCATCTTCTCGCCGTCCACGACAACCACCAGACCGTCATTCTGCACCTGCATTGCTGCCTCCGTCCTTCAGGAGATGAACGCGATGTGCCCTCGCATGGTTGCCGTGCCGCTCACAGGCTACCATTTTCGCGGGCGAGGCCTGGCTCTTTCGGCTCGTCCGTCAGCCGCATCTTTTCTGTGAGTCCAGGTCCACGGGCCAGCTGATCTCGTAAACAACCCGGACGCCGTCATGATCAGACAATTGGGGGCCGTTCTCCTCGCCGTCGAACATGGCCTCAACCCGGACGGGACGAATTGTCATCTGGCTCCCGGAGCGGAACAGTTGCAGGTCCTGAGTCTCCATCCAGGGCTCCTCGCCGTTCCATCCGATACGAACGTCGCAGGGGCCAGCCTCGCCAAGACAATAACGGGGCACGAGGGTCAGCGGTTTGTCCCGGGCGAATTCGGCAAATCGCTCGGCGGAGCCGCGCATGTTGAAATCGCCGCCAAGGACGGTCGGGGTCCGGGGGTCCGAATGCGCATCGACGAACGCCATGAGTTCGCGGCTTTGCTTGCGATGGGCAGCCAGGTGCCGGCGTTCCGACACTCGGGAAGCGCCTCCGGAATTCATGTGAGTGGTGAACAGGTCGATCGGCAAGGGAACGCCGGGAATCTCGATCCGGGCGAAGACGACTCCCTTGTTCGAAAGGCAGTCGAGGCCGGCGCAGCTTCCCCTTGCATAAGGCTTCCGCGCCTGGGCGATGATCGGGAATTCGGAAGCGATGACGATCCCGCTGGACGCGAGGGTCATTCCGACCTCGCCGCGGCGGACTCTGGGGCGACCGGGCAGGGCCGGTGAACGGAACCGGGGCTGGGGGTCGGTCGCCGAGGGCCCCGGGGCAAGGCTTGGATAGCCGGAAGCCAGGACGGCCCGGCGCGCCGAGCCGCTGAAGACTTCCTGGAACAGGATGATATCGGGCGCCATCCCCTGGCTACGGAGAGAGGCCAGCAAGTCTCCCAGAGCGCGAAGGTCGGCCGGGCGGCTCGAGCGGACCCGCTTCGGAAGGCCTTCGACATTGTAGGTGAGGACGTCGAGAATGATCGATTGCGTTTCCCCATCCTTGGACAGATGGATCGGGACCCGTTTCGACTCCGCGCAGTTGACACTGCGCGCGGACGGAAGGCTGGCGCAGCCGGCCAACGCGAGGTTCAGGAGAAGGAGCGGGACAAGGATTTTACGCATATCTATCCGCATATAGCTTGCTTCGGTGATCGTCTGGACTCCGGCGATGGCCGCGCGGAGGCCTCCCATCGATAGGCCACCCGCGCCGCGAAATCTTACCGCGCCGTAGAAAACGCCGCTGTCGGCGACGAAAAGGCGTGGCTTCGCAGCCTTTAACTCTATTCTGCAGGGATCGCCGTTGAAGGAGATCGGTGAAAGTGCGGCTGAGAAGTAGCGCGAGTCGGCGCTCCGATCGCCTGACCTCCTACAACAGGTCGTACGAGCAAGGGACCTGATCGGACCGATGCCTTTTGCGGCTTCATCAGAGGAGAAGACTGATCCTCGGCGAGAAGTTTTTTTCGCTGCCGCGGATGATTTTCGAGCTTAGTCATCGACCTGCCCGTGGCTGTTCGGGCATTATCGCGGGGGCAAGGTCCAGGTGGGGGAATGAAAAGTGAAGACGGACTGGGTGTTTCTTCCTCGGCTTGAACGTTTCACCGATCATGCAGTTCTGCTGCTGAGGGCGACAACGGGGGCGTTTCTCATTTACCAGAGTCACGACAATGTCTTTTCCCGGGCACGAATGATCGAGTTCGAGACGTTTCTCGCCGACCATGGGTTTCTCTATCCCGTGCTGATGGCGCCGCTTTCCATCTCCGTGCAGTTCATCGGCGCGATCCTCCTGATCCTGGGCCTCTTCACTCGCTGGGTGGGGTTGCTGCTCGCTATCAACTTCGTGGTGGCCGTCTGGATGGTTCACTGGCCCCAGAACTTCACCGGGTGGTGGCCCGCTCTGATCCTCGTATTTCTCGGTCTTTTCTTTGCGACCCATGGGGCGGGAAGACTGGCGTTCGACAATCTGGCGAGGTTTTCACCAGGACAGAAGGAGACGGCCGCCTGATATACCGATCCTGCGGTTGTCTGAAACCCGAAGACCATGAAGGAAAGATCCTGTGGGATCGGCAGCGATTCATACGAAACGAACGATGAGGCGAACCAGGATGATGGATTTTCGTGCACCTCTCGCGGCCGCGGCCCTCGCTTTGTCCATGGCTGCCCCGGCTCTTTCGGAGCAAGCGGTTCCCGAGCCGAACCCGGCTGCCAGTGAGCGGATCTCTGCCTCTCCAGCCGCACGGCGCCTCGTTGAACTTCTCGAGGCGGTGAACGGCGGTGATACACAAGGGGTGCGAGCTTATGTCGGCGCCAACGGCCTGGAGGAATCCACGCCTCCAGGCTTGTGGGGACGCCCGCTGCCACTGGTCGGCAAATTGCTCGACCTTCAACGCCGAAGCCAGGGTCTGGACCTCGTGCAGCTGGTGAGCAGCGAGGAGGAGGCCGCTGTCGCGGTGGTCCGCAACCGGCTGACCGGCGACGTCCAGGGGCTGACAGTGAGGATCGAGGCCGAAGCGCCCCATCGGATCACCGACATATCCGGCGCACCTTCATCGATCGTTGCGCCTTTCGCGCAGGCCGCCGACCCGGCGCTCCCCGAAGAGGAAAGGCTAGGCCAGCTAGGCGCCTATCTGGAACGCCTGGACGAAGCCGACGTGTTTTCCGGGGTCGTAATGATCGCAAGAGACGGTGAGCCCGTCTTTTCCGGCGCCTATGGCTATGCGGACCGGGAGCAGCGGATCCCGAACGCGATCGACACGCCGTTCATCCTTGGAAGCATGAACAAGCTCTTCACGAGCCTCGCGATCGGGCAGCTCGTGGAGCAGGGGAAGCTGAGCTATGACGATCCCCTGTCGAAATATGTTCCCGATTTCCCGGACGCCGAAAGTGCGAAGAGGATCAGGATCAAGCATCTGCTGAGCCATACGTCCGGCCTTGGCGGCTATTTCAACCCGGACTTCTTCGCCTCGCTCGACCGGATGCGCACCGTCCAGGACATATTGGACGTGGCCGACCGATCGCCCCCCGAGTTCGAGCCGGGGACGAAGTGGGCCTATAGCAATACCGGCTTCCAGCTTCTCGGGCGGGTCATAGAGGTCGCCAGCGGCGAAGATTATTTCGACTATATGCGCAGGAACGTGTTCGAGCCGGCCGGAATGACGGGCACCGGCTTTCCCCACTATGATCGCGGCCCCGTTCGAATGGCCCAGCCTTATGAGATCGAATATGACGGATCGCGCCTGCACTATGCGAACCTTGCGGCAGTCAGCCCGAGGCGCGGTGGACCGGCCGGCGGCGGCCTCGCCGCGGCTCCCGATCTGCTGAGGCTGCGCAACGCGCTCAAGGCGGGGCGGATCGTGGCACCTGATACCTTGAGTCTTCATTCGAGCGCAAAGCCTGAGCTTGCCTCTCCCCTCTATGGCTTCGGATTTGCTGTGGGAGCGAGAATCGCAAACCGCCCATTCGTCGGCCATGGCGGCAACGCACCCGGCCAGTGCACCGAATATGGGGATCTGACCGACACGCCCTACACGATCATCGTTCTTTCGAATGCGACGGTGAATACGTGCATGACGGTCGTCGGCAAGATCCTGCGGCTACTGCCGCCGACGGGGACGGCGACGTAGGTCGGAGCAGCTAGGATGCAGGGCCCTGCTTGGGCCGCTGTCTGTTCAGCCCGGTGGGACATCAGAAGACTTCGTCGCATAAGGGGGCGGTCAGATTGCGAGGCCGCGGCGATGGTTTTCGATCGCGCTGATCAGCTTGGCCGGAAGCGGAAGGTTAGTCTTCTCCGCCGCCCAGGCGGCGTCGAACCGCTCGACTGTCTCGCGCGCTGCCTTGAGCACTGGCGTAGCCGCAAGGCGCGCCTTATCGGCCAGGCGGACGAGGGTCTCCTCGTTGAAGTCGCTCCACTCCTTCGACCGCCGGAATTTGAGAGCCGACTGCTCTCCCGGCAGATAGGCGATAGTCGAAAGGAGGTCATATGCCGGTGACAGAATCGGACGCCGCCCATCGGGATAGATCAACGACCAGTTCTTGAGGTGCATGTCGCCATTGCCGACGAGCACGCTGAATGTCAGCCGGCGGATGAACTGATCGACGCTTTGGTCGTCGGTCGCGTCGGCCAGTACCTCGAGGATGTTGCGGTAGCTGGCGGTATCATACTTGGCCTCAGGATGGACTCGGAAGACCTGGGCGAAATCCTCGATATGGATCCGTTTTTCGGGAGAGCGGTCGAACCGCCGGATAGCGAAGGCGCTGTCGCCGAGTTGCTCGATTCCCTCCGGCAGTCCCTCCACCTGATCGAGGGCGAGCAGATCGATCTCTGGCACGTCGATGCCGACCAGCCGAGCCAGCGTCATGATCGAATATTCGTTCTCTGGGATATTGGCGAAATTGGTCGACGGCAGTTTAACGATCCACTCACCTCCATTGCCGCTGACTGCAATTGTCAGCCCACCCTTTTTCCCCTGATTCTTGAGAGCCGAGAATTTGAGCTGAACCCCGGCAAGCGAGAAGCGGAAGCGCGGCGGAATCGCTGCGGCCACTTCGGACACGTCAGTCAGATTCCCAGGCGCCACCTCCGCTGGAACCGCGCGGACCGCGCCCGGCAAGTCGCCGCCCAAGGCCGCGAGCAGCTGGAATTCGCGCACCGCCTTCACGCCGGCGCGCCGCGCGAGATAGGCCTTGAGTGCGCCTTCCGGCAGGAGATTGGAGAAGAATGGTTCAAGCTGAACGCGAAATGCGCGCGGCTCGTTGATCAGCCCGCCATAAGAATCGCGATAGCCTAGGCTCAACGTCGGCCGCTTCACGTCGGCGGCATAATCCTCGGCGAAGCTGAAGATAGTGCGGTCACCGTCGAGCGCGACGATAGTGCCGACTTTGCGGTCGGCCAGGTGGATGTCGAGGGCGCGCGTCTCAGTCCTCATCATTCTCGTCGTCGAGGCGATACGCCGGGAGCGTCGACCGCGGTGCGCCAAGTGGCAGCGCATGAAGCTGCGCGTTGCGCAACGTCCGCAGACTCCGGTTCGCCTGGTCGAGCAATTTCGCCAGTTTTGCGTTGTCGAGGCCGTCAGCGGCAAGCTGCAGTCTCGCCTGCTCGGCCGGCGCGAGTGCGCGCTGCAACGCCTTAAGCGTTTCGGCATCATAGGGCAGAAGCTTCAGCTCCTTGATCGTGGGCAGCAACTTCTGCACGGCCGCTAGGTTCGGATTGGCAGCACGAAGGTGCTCGAGCGTCCGCTCCTGTTGGGTGAGTGTAGCGAGCGCACGGCTTTCGGCGCTATCGCCGGCTTCGTTTTCGATCGCGCGGACTGCGCCTTCGACTGCCGGCAACGCCTGGCGCGGCAGCAATTGGACGTCGAGGTCGAGCGCGCGCGCGAGTTCGACCAGACTCGACAGCCGAATGTCGACCCGGCCCTGTTCGATCTTGGAAATATGCGACTGAGGCACGCCCGTTCGCTCAGCGAGCCCGCGCTGGCTCAGGCTCTTGCGTGTACGGGCTTCAAGCAGCTTCTGCCCGAACTCTTCAAGGATGACCGGGTTGATAGACTTCTCCATATCGCAAGGTGCTTCTGATATAGATGTGTATATCAGGACTCGTCAGATCTGCAAGGCGCGATATCTAGAAGTATATCTAAACGGAGTGTTGATATGCTTTTATACATCACAATCTGGTGGAGTAGGCGGTTCTCCGAGCAAAATTTATAAGGGCAATAGGGCTTCCAAGGCGGGCGGCCCGGATGCCGAACTCGACCACCCTCCAGCAATGCTGGCGAGCGGCTGGAGCGAAGGACTTTCACAGCTTGAAAAAATTGGTCGGGGAGAGAGGATTCGAACCTCCGGCCCCTGCCTCCCGAAGACAGTGCTCTACCAGGCTGAGCTACTCCCCGACCGAAGCGGGCCCGGTGGCGTGGAAGCGCAGCCGGGACAGGCAGTGGCGGGTCTATACGGACCGGTTCGGGCGAGTTCAAGCGCTCGCTAAGGCCGGGTGAACTTAATTGACCGGCGCTTCGGCCAGGCTCTGGCCCCGCGCCTGAATCGCCTCCAGCTGAATCGAGATCGACCAGGCAATCAGTGCCAGGGTGGCAAGAATGGCGAGCAGAAGCGCCGGCCATGAGGTGCCGCCTGTCCGGCGAAGTTCGGCCAGCGCCGCCGGCCGATCAAGTCCGGCACTGGCCTCGACCCTGTGCTCGACATGGCGGCGATAGAGATGGTTTCCGAACGTCCCGGTCACGAAGGTCAGGGCAATGCTCAGTAGGAAGGTCGTCATCGCCAGGGTCGGCCGCAGGGTTCCTACCAGGGCGAGGATGAAAAAGAGGAAGGCGACCAGGAGGAAGGGCATCCACATCTTCCGCCACGCCAGCCAGTAGAGATGGGCAAGGCAGGCGGCCCAGTTCCAGCTTCGCCTGCTCTCCCGGGCGCTCATGTCGGCCCATCGCGAAAGATAAAGATCGGCCTTGCGCCCGATTGCCGAACGAAGCCGTTCCTCATCCGCGGCCAGACCTCCACGCTCAACCAATTCCGTCCCCCTCAAGAACCCGTGCCTTGCCGCTACAGCTGATACCTTGTCGTCCGCCAATGCCTTTGCGCTCAGCGGTCGCGCGCGCCGAGCATGTCGGAAATCGCGACGAACTTCTCGCGCGGGCTCCCCGCCCGGGCCCGGGCCGCTTCCGCCGCCTCGATCCTTTGCCAGTCGCGGAAAGTGACGAGGTCCACTCCGCGCTCGCCGAGCAGCCGGTCGAGGCCAGCGCGTCCTTCCTTGCTTCCCGGCCCCTCGATCGCGGCGGCGATCTTCTCCGCAACCTCGTAGCCGTCAGGCCGATTGGTCCCGATCGTTCCCGACGGGCCGCGCCGGGCCCATCCGACGCAATAGAGGCCAGGTCCGATCACACCGTCGGAATTGGCGAAGCGGCCGCGATCCTCCTCATAGGGCACGCCCTCGATCGGCGGCGTCTTGTAGCCGATGCAGCTGACCACCAGCCCGCAGTCGATCTCGTACATCTCGCCGGTGCCGATCGCCGCCTTGCGCTCGTCCAGGCGGGTTCTCTCGACGATCAGCCGCTCGACCCTGCCGTCGCCCGAAATCGCGACCGGCCGGGCGAAGAAGTCGAACAGGATCGATTTCCTCTTGAGGCCGACCAGGCCGGCAAAGTCGCGAAGATGGGTGACGGATTTTCTAAGCCCGGGCTCGAGCAATGAATCGTCGTCCGCCGGCGGGAAGTCGGCGAGATCCACCTTCGGAAGAGCGTCTTCCAGGTGACCGAGTTCGCCAAGTTCCTTGGGCGTCATCGCAATCTGGTGGGGACCGCGGCGGCCCAGGAGGTGGATGGTCTCGATGGCGCTGTTGCCGAGCGCTTCGAAGGCATGGGAGACGATGTCGGACCCGACGAACTCGACCGGGGTCTTGGACAGGATCCGGGCGACGTCCAGGGCGACATTGCCATTGC
>CAYOJN010000097.1:0-1967 GCA_964404245.1 uncultured Sphingosinicella sp.
CCACCGGTGTGCGGGCTCATTATGGCTAATATCTCATCAACGCCCAGGGTGAGGACGTGGTGGCGGGTATCCGGACCCCCCAATATCTTACCCGGGCAGCGCGCGAGCGCGCCCGCGCCGGCGCACTTTCGATGGAAGAGACAATGCCCGCGGTGTTCGCCGAACTGGCCCGGAATTTCGAGCGGCTGGAGAGCCATTACCGGGACATGCAGGACATCGAATTCACCGTCGAGCGCGGCAAGCTGTGGATGCTTCAGACCAGGACCGGGAAACGGACGGCCAAGGCAGCGCTTCGGATCGCGGTCGAGATGGCCGGGGAGGGGCTGATCTCGAAAGAGGAAGCGGTTCTTCGAATCGATCCGTCGCAGCTCGACCAGCTCCTCCATCCGACCCTCGATCCCGAGGCGAAGCGTCAGGTCATCGCAAAAGGGCTTCCGGCCTCGCCGGGGGCTGCCTGCGGAAAGGCCGTGTTCGACGCCGATACGGCAGCGGCCTGGGCCGAGCGACGCGAGAAGGTGATCCTGGTCCGAACCGAGACGAGCCCCGAAGACATTCACGGAATGCATGCGGCCGAGGGAATTCTCACTGCCCGGGGCGGAATGACCAGCCATGCGGCAGTGGTTGCCCGAGGCATGGGGCGTCCCTGCGTGAGCGGCGCAGGATCACTCGCCATCGACCATCGAACCAAGCTGATGCGGGTCGGCGGCCATGAGATAAAGGAGGGCGACATCCTCACCCTCGACGGCGCCACCGGCGAAGTGATGCTGGGCGAGGTGGCAACGGTCAAGCCCGAGCTGGTCGGCGATTTCGCCGTGCTGATGGATTGGGCGGATTCGCGGCGGCGGCTCAGGATCCGGGCCAATGCGGAAACCCCGCTGGACTGCCGGACGGCACGGGAATTCGGCGCCGAGGGTATCGGCCTTTGCCGAACCGAGCATATGTTCTTCGATTCCGAACGGGTCGCCAATGTCCGCCGGATGATCCTTGCCAGCGACGAAGCGGGCCGCCGGGCCGCGCTTGACAAGCTGCTTCCGGAACAGCGCTCCGATTTCGAGCAGATCTTCCGGATCATGGCCGGACTCCCGGTGACGATTCGACTGCTCGATCCGCCGCTCCACGAATTCCTTCCCAATGGCGAGGATGAATTGGCCGAGGTCGCACGGAGCGCTGGAGTCGATATCGAAACCCTTCGCCGGCGAGCCTCGGAGCTTCACGAATTCAATCCGATGCTGGGCCATCGCGGCTGCAGGCTCGGGATCACCTATCCCGAAATCTATGAAATGCAGGCCCGGGCCATTTTCGAAGCGGCAGTGGCCGTTGCCCGCGATTCCGAGGTGCCGCCGATCCCCGAGATCATGGTTCCCCTGGTCGCCACCCGCGAGGAGCTCCGGATCATTCGGGACTTGATCGACCGGGTCGCCGGTGAGGTCTTCGCCGAACAGGAAACGCGGGTCGACTATCAGGTCGGAACGATGATCGAGCTGCCCAGGGCCGCTTTGGCCGCTTCACATATTGCGGCCGAGGCGCAATTCTTCAGCTTCGGAACCAACGACCTCACCCAGACGGCCCTGGGTGTGAGCCGAGACGATGCCGGCCGGTTTCTGGAAACCTATGTCGAAAAGGGGATCTTTCCCCGCGATCCTTTCGTCACCATCGATGTCGAGGGGGTGGGCGAGCTCATCACCATCGCTTGCGAACGGGGGCGGTCGGCCCGAAGCGACCTGAAGCTGGGGATCTGCGGCGAACATGGCGGCGATCCGGCCTCGATCGCCTTTTGCGACAAGGCCGGTCTCGATTATGTGAGTGCATCGCCCTACCGGGTGCCGATCGCGCGCCTCGCTGCGGCTCAGACGGCACTCCGGGCCAGCCAGGAGCAGCGCTGAAGCCTGACCGGGGAGTCGGCCCAGGCCTTGCTAGAGCGGCCGGCGATCGTCGCGGCCCAGGGGCCGGTCATCGTCCCTCAGCGG
>CAYOJN010000097.1:2067-7805 GCA_964404245.1 uncultured Sphingosinicella sp.
GCTAGAGCGGCCGGCGATCGTCGCGGCCCAGGGGCCGGTCATCGTCCCTCAGCGGCCGATCATCCCGCAGCGGCCGACCATCGTCGCGCAGTGGCCGACCATCATCGCGCAATTCCCGGTCGCGAAGCGCCGCTCGGTGAAGCGAGTCGCTTTCCGCATAGTCATGGCGAAGCTGCTTGTTCTCGGCTTCCAGCTCCTCGCGCCGCCTGACTTCCTCGCGATAGCGCCGCTTCCACTTGCTTCCGGCAAGGAAGGCCATTCCCAGGAGAAGGCCAAGAAGGAAGGCGAGGGCAAGAACCACCCACTGGTCGAGCGTGAAGGCTTCCATGCCGATCCTTTCGTCCGTTCCCGACCAATAATGGCGAGGCGGCGGGATTGTTCCGCCGCCGTCGCGATCAGCCGGTCAGGAGAGCATCGTTGATCGAGCAGGCCGCCGGACCCAGGATGACGACGAACAGCACCGGCAGAATGAAGAGAATGAGCGGAACCGTCATGATTGCCGGCAACCGCGCCGCCTTTTCCTCGGCCCTCATCATTCGCTCGTTGCGGAATTCGGCCGAAAGCACCCGAAGAGCGCTGGCGAGCGGAGTCCCGTATTTCTCGGTCTGGATCATGGTTGTGACGACGCCACGGATCGAATCGAGGTCGATCCGGTTGGCGAGATTCTCGAACGCGGAGCGCCGGTCGGTGAGGAAGCCGAGTTCGATCGAGGTCAGGGCGAATTCGTCGCCGAGTTCGGGATAGGCCTTGCCGAGTTCACGCGCCACCCGGCCAAATGCCGCATCGACGGTGAGGCCGGCCTCTGCGCAGATGACGAGCAGGTCGAGCGCGTCGGGAAGCCCCTTGCGGATCGCTGAAGTCCTCTTGTCGATCCGGTTCTTCAGCCACAGATCGGGCGCCTTGTAGGCGAGCAGCAGGGTTCCGGCCACGGCGCCATAGCGCTTGATCGCGCCCCATTCGGGGAACCATTCGATTACGTAGACGACAAGGACTGCAGAGCCGCCCAGGACCACCGGCAGAACGAAGCGGGCGAAGATGACGACGAAGGCGAGGTCCTTGGACCGGACTCCGGCCTGAAGAAGCTTCTTCTGGGCCTTTTCGACCTGTTCCGCCTGAAGCATCTTCATCGAGGACAGCATCGAGCGAACCCGGTCAGCCACCTCGTTCTTGTTGGTGATGTTGCGGCGTCGCTTCGAGGTCGAGGCGACGATTCCGGCCTTGAGCTGCTCGCGGCGCTCGTTGAGCGCCTTCACCCGTTTGGCCATCGGGTCGCGAACGGTCGTCGCGGCATAGATCGCGACGAGAACCGCCAACGTTGCCACGGCGGAGAGCACCGTCGCCATCATGACGACGTCAATACCCAGGAACGTTGGACCGCTTGCGGGTGCCATGAGCTGCTATTCCTCTGATCAGATTTCGAAGTTGATCATCTTCGCCATGATGAAGGCGCCGATGCTCATCCAGATGAGGCCGACACCGCCGGCAATCATCAGCCGCGGATCGACGAAGAAGTTCTGCATATATTCGCCGTTGATGAACCAGATCAGCCCGAACACGATGAAGGGCAGGGCGCCGATGATATAAGCGGAAGCCTTGGATTCGGACGACATGGCGCGGATCTTGAGCCTCATCGCCGAGCGCTTGCGCAGGACCTCGGCCAGGTTCGACAGGGTCTCGGCCAGGTTGCCGCCCGTTTCGCGCTGGATCGCAAGGCTGATCACGAAGAACTGAAATTCCGGGGTCCCGAGGCGGTCGGCGGTCTCCTGGAGCGCCGCCTCCATCGTCCGCCCGATCTTCATCTTGTCGGCGACGTTTCGGAATTCGGTTCCGACCGGGTCCGGAAGTTCGGACGCCACCACGCCGACGGTCTCGGAGATCGGAAGGCCCGAACGAAGGCCTCGAACCATGAGCTCGATCGCGTCCGGGAACTTGGCGGTGAACCTGGCAACCCTTCGAGTGATCAGCTTTCCGATCACGAAGTGGGGGAGTCCGACACCGACGAGGGCGCTCAGCGCCAGCGCAAGCATGAGCGGTATGCCCTTGAGCACGAGCAGCAACAAGGTGACGACGATCAATATGGCCGAGGCAGCCACATAATGGGTGAGGGTCCATGTCTTGCCGGTCTGCTGAAGTCGAAGCCTGAGCAGGGCAGGATTGGGAATCAGACGCTGTGCAAGCCCGTCCGCCTTGTTCTGACGACTGGCGAAGATTCGCTTCAGCTGGGCCTGTGCGACCACTTCCGACGACTTGCTGTGTCGTTCGCGAAGGCCCTCCAGTCGTCGGGCCTGCATCTTGGTGGCCGAGGGCCCGGTGAACGCGGCCCGAAGCATCAGCAGGGTCGCCAATGCTCCGATGACCAGTATCAGCGTCGAAAAACCCGACATCTTTCCTCCTTGCCGGCCTTTGGCCGGCCGGCGTCAGGCCGCCTTGGCCGAGCCATCCTTCGACTTCTTGGCGACCAGCGATTTGAAATTGCCGAGCTTGCCCAGCAGCGAGTTGCTTGCTGCAGCCGTCTCGTCAGCGGCACCGTCGCCACTGGCCTGTTCCAGAGCCAGCGAAAGCAGCTGGGTCAGGGGCTGCGACAGCTTGGCGGACTTGGATGCCTTTGCCATCGGTTGGCCGAGCTTGGCTGCCTGGATCGCCGTCTTCGGCTCGTACGGAATGACCACGTCGACCTTGCGCTCGATCGAATGTTCGAAATCCTTTCGAGTCACCTCCTGGGTCGCAATCGACTTGTTGGCGGCGATGATGACCCGGGCCTGAGGCGCATTCGCCTTCAGCCAGGAAAGGAGCCGGATGGTGTCGCGGGTCCCTGCAAGCGTGAACTCGGTGACCAGGATGACGACCTGGGCGTCGTTGAGCAGATGCGGATATTGAACCAGCATGTTGCGTGGAAGATCGACGACCATGCTTTCAAAGGCGTGCCGGATTTCTTCCTGAAGCTGGAAGAAAGCGGAGCCATCAGTGATCATCGCCTGGTTGATCGGGGCTTCCGCCGAAAGCACGCACAATTTGTCATTGGCGCGAACCATCGCCCGTTCGATGAACAGGCCATCGATCCGGCTTGGATTCTCGATCGCATCGGTCAACCCTCGGCCCGGCTCGAGATCGAGGCCGAGGGCCCCGGTTCCGAAGTGGACGTCGAGGTCGAGCAATGCCGTCGAACGGCCGGCCTTGTCGCCCATCAGCCAGGCCAGCGAACTGGCAAGGGTCGATGCGCCGACACCGCCGCGAATTCCGACTACGGCGGCCATCACGTTGGGGCGGTCTGCGCCACCTTCGTTCAGCCGTGGCCCGGAGACGGTAAGCTGGGCATTGGCGAAGGCATCGCGAAGCTGATCGGCCGAAAAAGGCTTCAGCAGATAATCCTGAATGCCGCTGGCGACGAGATCCCTATAGAGCCGAACGTCGTTGACCTGGCCGGCGGCGATCACCACCGTTCCAGGCTCGCACACCTCTGCAAGCGCATTGATGTCGTTCAGCGGATCACCGGATT
Organism: uncultured Sphingosinicella sp.; assembly: GCA_964404245.1. Classification (GTDB taxonomy): domain Bacteria; phylum Pseudomonadota; class Alphaproteobacteria; order Sphingomonadales; family Sphingomonadaceae; genus Allosphingosinicella. The sequence goes on from CAYOJN010000097.1 coordinate 5,564, forward strand.
CGCTGAGGTCGACGAACAGGATCGAAGGGCTTGCGGAGACCGACAGGGTCTGGACCGCGTTGCGAAGGCCACCCTTGTTGACCTTCTCGGGCGACCAGCCATGCTCCACCGCCACCGGGCGGAGAAGCTCCGCCGTCGAATCGTCACAGACGAAAGCGGTGAATGGGTCGCGAAGCGAAGCTCCGCGCGCTGCGTTGAACGGCGCGTTCATCAGTTACCCCCCGTCGTGGTGGATTCAAGCAGCCCGTCCTGCCCGGTCGGCTTCACCTCCCGGTAGCTGTTGATTGCACGGGTTGCAGTGGCGGCACCTTCGGCCCTTCCGTCCTGACCCTGAACCAGGTCATTGGGATTGGCGATCATGGCGGCGAGATTGGAATTGGTCGCGCAGCCATAATTTGACGAAGTATTTCCGGTGGCGGCGATTTCCGCAGGTGCCCAATTGGGGCAGCCCGGTACGCTTGCCGTCGCGCGGCTTGCGACCACTCGGACCGTCCCCGGCTGAACCGCGCCCGCAGTCATCGGTGCAGAAGCACTGGCGAGCAGGAGCCCACGGCGAGCGGCAACGGCGGCGACATCGCGCCGAACCGCCGGTGACTCGTAGCCGCCGGCCTCGTCGATGGTCACCAGATCGCCATAGCGAAGACCGATCGAGTCGAACCAGGCTTCGAGCCGGGCCTGTTCGGACACCGACACGCCGTTCGGGCTTGAAGCGACGTCGAAGACGAAGTCGGTGCGCTGAACGACCGGCTGGTGGACGGAATAGAGGCTAGGGTTGTTGGCCGCCGTCAGACGGTCCGGCGACGTCGCGCAACCGCCGACTGCTAGACCCAGTGCCGCTACCGCGGCAAACGTCAACTTGGGAGACATGATCACACTGTCCTTTCGACTGCGGGCGGTCATCAGAAATCGAACCCGGGCTGGACCGAGGCCGAGGCGCTCTGCGGAGGCAGGGCGACTGCGTTTCGCTGTGCCTGCTCGATCGGCGCCTGGGGCGGCACGATCGGGGCCTGGACGGCCGCGCTGCCGAGACCCGGGGCGACGGTTTGCGGATGACCTGTGGCCGGGACCGGCCGCTGTTCACCGCTTCGGCTGCCATGCTCGCGACCCAGCAGAAGGCGATTGCCCTCGTCGGTGTTGCGGAAACCATCGGTCGGAAGAGCGATCTGGTTGGCCGAAACCGGCTGGACCAGATAGGGCGTGACAACGATCACCAGCTCGCTTTCGTCGCGCTGGAAATTGTTAGACCGGAACAGTGCCCCGATGATCGGAAGGCTTCCGAGACCGGGGGTCCGATCGACTGAGTTCGAGAGCGTGTTGCGCATCAATCCGGCGATGACCATGCTCTGGCCGGAGCCGAGCTCCACCGTCGTTTCCGACCGGCGGATGGTGAGGGCCGGCACCTGATAGCCATTGAGCTCGACGGCACCGTTCGAAGACAGCTCCGACACTTCGGGGCGGACCCGCATCGAGATCCGGCCGTTCTGAAGGACGTAGGGCGTGAAGGCGAGGCCGACTCCGAACTGCTTGAATTCGATCGTCACGCTTCCGAGCTCCTGGGAGATCGGGATCGGGAATTCGCCGCCCGCAAGGAAGCTTGCCGTTTCACCCGACAAGGCGGTCAGGGTCGGCTCGGCGAGGATGTTGACGAGGCCGTTATTCTCGCTGAGGCGAGCAGCGCCGGCAACATCGACTCCGAACACGTTGCGAAACAGGAAACCAAGATTGGACACGCCTTCGGGACGGGGGAAGGTAACGGTCCCATCCGTGTTGAAATCGGCGACATTGGTACCGCGCCCGAAGACGAAGCCGGTGCTTCCGCCGCTTCTGTCGAAGGTCTCGAGATCGACCCCGACCTGGCGCATCAGCGATCGGCTGACCTCGGCGAAGGTGACCTTCAGCATGACCTGCTGAGGTGTTGCGGTTCGAAGCCGGCTGACCACCTGGGTGCCCTCGCCGACAAAGGCCTGGGCGAGGCGTTCGGCCTCGGCCGCATCTTCCGGCTGGGCGACGGTTCCGGTCAGCAGCACCAGCCCGCTCATCGGCGTTGCGCTGATGGCCGCATCCGGCATCGCCATTCGAAGCATCTCATCGACCGTGGACAGGTTCTGCCCGACCCGCACATTGGCCGAGTAGATGACCCGTCCGGACCTGTCGGTGGCGAACACCGTAGTCTGGCCTGCACCGGCGCCGAAGATGAAGATCTGGTTGTTGGACCGGACCTGGACATCGGCGACTTCGGAGT
>CAYOJN010000098.1:0-7710 GCA_964404245.1 uncultured Sphingosinicella sp.
CGTTGGCGAGTGGACCGTAGACGACGTAGGAATGGCCGGTGACCCAGCCGACATCGGCCGTGCACCAGAAGATTTCACCGGGCCGGTAGTCGAAGACATAATGGAAGGTCATCGCCGCCCAAACGGAATAGCCGCCGGTGGTATGAAGGACGCCCTTGGGCTTGCCGGTCGATCCCGACGTGTAGAGGATGAACAGCGGATCTTCCGAAGCCATCGGCTCGCACGGGCAGGTGTCGGGGACCAGTGGGGCAAGCTCGTGATACCAATGGTCGCGTCCGTCCTTCATCGCGATCTCTTCGCCCAGGTGGCGAATGACGAGGACCGCGTCGATCTCGGCGCCCCGATCGAGGGCGGAATCGACATTGGCCTTGAGGGGGACGAGGCGGCCGCCCCTCAAGCCCCCATCGGCGGTGACGACGAACCGGCTCGAGCAATCCTCGATCCGGCCGTGAAGGGCTTCGGGCGAAAAGCCGCCGAAGACGACGCTGTGGACTGCACCGATCCGGGCGCAGGCAAGCATCGCCACCGCCGCTTCCGGGATCATCGGCATGTAGAGGGTGACCCGGTCGCCCTTTCCGGCACCGAGGGACTTGAGGCAGTTCGCCATCCGGACGACTTCGGAGTGAAGTTCGCCATAAGTGAGGGTCCGGGTCTCGCCGGGCTCGTCGCCTTCCCAGAGGATCGCCGTTTCGCCGGAGCGTTCGGCCAGGTGCCGGTCGACGCAGTTGAAGCAAAGGTTCAGGACCCCGTCCTCGAACCATTTGATCTCGACCGGGTCGAAGGACGCGTCGGCGATCCTTTCCGGCGCCCTGACCCAGTCGATCCGCTTCGCCTGGTCGGTCCAGAAGGCGTCGGGATCCTCGATCGACTGGCGATAGAGCCGGTCATAGTCCTGGGCGGTACAGTGGCTGTTTCGAACCGCTTCAGCCGGCGGGTGAACGATGTCCATCGATCCTCATCCTTTGCGCGGCTTTCCATAGCCAGTCGAGCCGGGGCAGGCCAGTGGTGCGGCCAGTCGCTCCGGACCGTGGCCGCACCTTCCTTCCGTTTACTGGCCGAGGAGCCGGTCGCGAAGCGAACGTTTCCGCCGCTGCTGCGGCTGCTGCTCCGATTCGCTGCTTCGGCCGCGAACCATCGCCTCCATGTCCATTCCGAGCATTCCCATATAGGCCGACCGGGTTCGAAGCTTGGCGGTCCAGTCCGGGGTCCAGTTCGAGCGCGCATTGGCGGGCCGCGCGGGATGGCTGAAATTGGCTTCCGGTCCGAGCGCGGTGACGTTGAGCATCGCGCCCTGGACCCGCTGTGCGACTTCGGCCGGAACCGTGCACTGGGTCGTCCCGGGTGACAGGAGGGCCCGCTGCTGGACCAGCCGGTCGATCTCGTCCTGGCCGAGATAGTCGATCATTCCCATCATCGAGAGCTGAGTCTCGCTCGAGGTCCAGATCACCATGTCTCCACTTTGGGTCGCGCCCATGGCGCTGACGAGCCAGGCGCGGGCATTGGGAACGGACTGCCAGGCGACCGGGACCGCTCCGGACCCGGACGCCGTGTTTGACGTCACCTTCACCGGGGCGAGGAAATCCTGGCCGGGAGACAAAGCGAAACGGATTTCCGGGCTGTAATTGCCGCGAACGACATGATCGCCCACCAGGCTGGCATTGGCCGGGACGGTGGTTCCGGAGCGCTGGTTCGGCCACTCGCCATAGGTCGGGTGAGAGGATGAGGAAGGCGGGGTCATCATCCGGAACGGCTGCTGGGCAAGGGCTGGCGGAACCTGCCCCGAAGCGAGCCTGGACAGGTCGATCTCGAACGGCTGACCCTGCCGGGCGCGATCTCCGCAGCCCCAGTAAATGAGGATCTTTCCGCGCGGTCGCTCGACATTGTCCGGCCAGGTGAAGGTCCCCGGCTCCGCCGGAGCGCTTTGCGGAGTGACCAGCGGCAGCGAAGCACCGGCGCCAAGTCCCTGAGGCGGCAGATGTTCGGCGCCGGGCGTCCCGCTCGCCCGGCTCGAACCGCCGAGCTGAAGGGTGAGCCGACGGATATGATCGGACTGCGAGGCGGCCGGGCCACGGCCGGAAATGAGCCCGCCCAGGAGTCCGCCGACGCTCGGCCGTCCCTGGCCGGCCGCATTCATGACCCCGGCCATCATCCCGCTGAGCGTTTCGGCCGACATCCAGTAGGTGGCGGTCTGTTTGGCGGCAGGCTGGCGCGACTGGCCGATGGCGGCTGCCGAGGCGCCGACCAGCGCGAGGACGGCGACACCGGTCATGATTCTTGATTTCATTGAAGACCCCCTTATCTGGCGACCAGCAACAATAGCTTGTCCGGATTGGAAAATCACCGTCCGAAGGCGCATCGGTTCGGAACCGGGTCGACCCTTCGTCGGTTGCGGCGCATCGACCGACGCGCCGTTTGCCTCTACAGCGTATTATCAGTATAGGACACCCTCTTTCTTGACGTCCGGAACCATGACAGCGATTGCCGAACCGTCTTCAGCCCAGTCCTGGCCGGTCCGCTTTCGGCGGCATTCGAAGGCGTGGATCGTGCTTGCGCTCATGGCGACCCTCTGGGTCTTTGCCGGGATCAGCCTCGCGGTCCGGGATCCGGCTTCAGATCGCCTGGCTGAAAGGGGAGCGTCGGATCCCGTCGTCCGCCAGCTCCAGGCCGCTGCTGCAGCGACTGCAGCGACCAAGCTGAAGGCGGTTTCCGTCGAGGATGCGGTTGCCTTCAACGCCTCGATCCCGGTTTCCGATTCCGCCAATCCGGCGGCCCGGCCGTTCAGCATGGCCGGCGCAAGCGAGGCCGACCGGCTTCGGGCGATCGAGTGCCTCACCGCCGCCATTTATTATGAGGCCGCGACCGAGCCGACCGACGGTCAGCGGGCCGTGGCCCAGGTGGTTCTCAACCGCGCCCGCCACCCGGCCTATCCGGCCAGCGTCTGCGGGGTCGTCTTCCAGGGCGCCGAGCGAACCAATCTGGGTTGCCAGTTCACCTTTTCCTGCGACGGGTCGCTGCGCCGGGTGCCGATGGCCAGCTATTGGGAGCGGGCGAAGCGGGTCGCCGAGGCGGCGATCGCCGGCTATGTCCACGCACCGGTCGGATGGGCCACCCACTATCACACCAACTGGGTCGTGCCCTACTGGGCCTCGAGCCTCGTCAAGGCCGCCAATGTCGGGACCCACATCTTCTATCGCTGGAGCGGCGGATGGGGCCGTCCGGCGGCATTCTCGAAAAGAGCCTCGGTCTCGGAGCCGGTCATCGCCTGGCGCGGCGGCTTCGGCCAGCCGACCCGGGACGAGCGCGAAGCCGAGGCGCTTGCGGCGGCCGATCGCGACGCCGCGGCGCAAAAAGCGGCCGCCGACGCGGCCGTCGAGGCTGCGACCGGCCACGAATCGGTGAGCTTCGACCGAGCCGTGCTTCGCCGCTATGAGCCGCTTCAGCGCGAATCGGCCAATGCCCGGATCACCGAGAGGCTCAACGCCAGCAGCAACGTCCAGGGGGTGACCCGAAGCCAGCGCTGGGCGCTGACCGGCGATTCCGGTTCCGCGCCTGCCCAGAAGCCGCTCGGCCGCGAGCCCGCCGAACTGGAAGGGGTGAGGTACAAGAGCGAGCCGCAAGCCTCAACGCCGGCCGGATCGACCGACAGCTGACGGAGCCTCGAGGCGCCGTTGAGGCTGAACCGCGAAGGGCGATCATGCTAAAGCGATGGCCATGAGCGGTATCTTCACCTCCCTTCCGACGACGATCTTCGAGCATATGTCGGGCCTTGCCCGATCGAACGAGTCGATCAATCTCGGCCAGGGATTTCCCGATTTCGGCTGGCCCCAATCCCTTCTCGATCGCGCCGCCGAAGAGCTTCGGACCGGCTCGAACCAATATCCGCCGGCACGCGGCCTGCCTGAGCTTCGCGAAGCCGTTGCCGACCATTATCGCCGCCATCACCGGCTGGAGGTCGAACCGGAGCAGGTCACGATCACCTCCGGAGCCACCGAGGCGATCGCCGATACCGTTCTTGCCCTCGTCCAGCCGGGCGACGAGGTCCTCCTCTTCGAGCCGCTTTACGACGCCTATCTTCCGATGGTCCTCCGGGCCGGCGGGGTCCCGCGCTTCGTCCCTCTCGAACCGCCTCACTGGCGGCTCGAGAAAGAAGCGCTCGAATCGGCGTTCAGCGACCGGACCCGGTTCGTCATCTTCAACAACCCGCACAATCCCGCCTCGCGGATCTTCACCCGCGACGAACTGGCCCTGCTCGCCGCCCTTTGCGTTCGCCACGACGTCACCGTCCTGAGCGACGAAGTGTGGGAGCATATGGTCTTCGACGGCCGGTCCCACCTTCCGATCGCTGCCTTTCCCGGAATGGCGGAGCGGACCGTGAAGATCGGTTCGGCGGGCAAGATCTTCTCGCTCACCGGCTGGAAGGTGGGCTGGATCGTCGCTCCGCTGGCGCTCGCTCCGACGCTTGCACGGGCCCATCAATATATCTCTTTCTCGACCCCGCCCAACCTCCAGGCTGCAGTCGCCTTCGGCCTCGAGGAAGAGATGGACTCAGTGGCTTCGTCGGTCGCTGCCTTCGGGCGGGCCCGAGACCGGCTGAGACGGGGGCTCGAGGAAGCGGGCTTCGTCACCCTCCCGGCGGAAGGGACCTATTTCCTCTCCATCGACCTTGCCCGGTCGGGGATCGAGGTGGACGATGTCACCTTCTGCGAGCGGGCGGTTCGTGAAGCCCGGGTCGCCGCGATCCCGCTTTCGGCCCTTCATTCCGAACGGCCGGCCCACAATGTCGTTCGAACCTGTTTCGCGAAGAAGGACTCAACGCTCGACGAGGGGATTGCCCGGCTGAGCGAGGCGCGATCCCTGTTCGCCTGACCCGGCGGGGCGGATCGGGACTGGTCCGAATGCCCGCAGTGGCGAAGAAAAGTGGCTCCCCGGGACGGATTCGAACCATCGACCAACCGGTTAACAGCCGGTTGCTCTACCGCTGAGCTACCGGGGAGCAGCCTCTTTCGAGGCAAAGGGGCCTATAGCAGCCGCGTCGCCGGACGCAAGCCACTTGGGCGATTTCGAAACAGGCTTTTCGAGAGGGCAGGGGCAGTCTTCGAAAGGCGCCCGGAACCGGGCGATCCAAGGTTCAGACGGCGAACTGCTCCATCGCGATCCGCTCGTCGAGCGCATGTTCCGGATCGAACAGCAAGGTCAGCGCCCGGTCCCGGTCGGTCCGGACCTCGACGGTCTCGACCTCGCGAACCTCGCGCTGATCGGCGACCGCGGATACCGGCCTCTTTGCGGGATCGAGCACCCGGAAAGAGACGTTCAGATCCTCGGAGATCAGAGCACCGCGCCAGCGGCGGGGCCGGAAGGGACTGATCGGGGTCAGGGCGACCAGCTTCGACTGGAGCGGAAGGATCGGTCCATTGGCCGACAGATTATAAGCGGTCGACCCTGCCGGGGTCGCGACGAGGACTCCGTCGCAGATCAGTTCAGGAAGGACGACCCGGCCGTTGACCGACACCTCGATCCAGGCCGTCTGGCGCGTTTCCCTCAGAAGCGACACTTCGTTGATGGCATGGATCGCGCTTGGAATGCTTCCCTGGCGGGTGACCTTCATCTCCAGAGGAGCGATCGAAAAGGCCTTTGCCCGCTCCAGCCTTTCGAGAAGCCGGTCGATTCGCCATTCGTTCATCAAAAAGCCGACGGTGCCGCGATTCATCCCGAAGACGGGGCAGATCCGGTCCTCGGCGAGCATGGTGTGGAGCGTATGGAGCATGAAGCCGTCGCCGCCGAGGGCGATGATGAGTTCGGCCTCGGCCGGTTCGGTGAACTCATAGCGTTGCCGGAGCATCGTCGCAGCGGCCTGCGCCGCTTCGGCGTTGGAGGCGACCAGCGCCATCGGCCTTGCAACTTCCCGAGCCATTGCACCTGCTACGGTGGCGCCGATCATGCCGTCAATGTGCCACGACGGGAAAGCCGGCTTTCAGCCACTCTATTTTCCGCCGCGCAGGGCTGCCGGCCATTGCGGGTCCCAGGCGGTCATCCTAGACCTTCAGGTCGATGGCGACACCGCTCTTCATTCTCTCCTTCCGCCATCGCGACGAACTCAGCCGGCTGTCGGAAGGCGCCGGCTGGCAGGCGATCGCCGCACGGCGCCTGGACAATGCCGAGGCCCGCTTCATCGCATCCGGCGCGGGAATCGCCCTGGTCGATGCGAGAGGCGCTCTGAAGGACGGGCAGCTTGCGGTGAGGGCGATCGGCGAAGCCGTCGAAGCCAATGGCAGCGCTCTTCTGGTTCTTCTTTCGCGAACCGACAGCGACTCCCTCGATCTTTTCCACGAGCTCGGCGCTACCCACTTCCTGGTCAGCCCCTTCACCGAGATCCAGCTTCTCCATGCGCTGCGATTCGCCCAGCGCCATGCCGAAAGGGTCGGCGGTGCTTCGCGCCTTTCGAGACGGGTCGGCGATGAATCGGGAAGCGACATCTCCTGGCACTGGGAGCCGGGGTCCAACCAGGTCGAGCTGAGCCCCGCACTTGCCGCACAGGCCGGCGTGGATCCGGACGGTCCGCCGACCCTGTCGCTGCGGACCCTCCTTCGAAGGCTCGGACAGGAAGGCCGCCGCTCGGCGCGGGCAGCGATTTCCCGGGCTCTCGAATCCAGGCAAGCGACCGTCTTCGCGCATTCGGACTATTCGGGCAGTTCCAGCGGCCGGATCGTTCACCATGTCCGGGTCGACCCCGAGGGCGGGCTGTGGGGACGTACCGAGACGATCAGCGGGGGCGGGGCGCGCGTGTCGGGCCGCGATTCCCTGACCGGGCTTCGGGACTTGCGCTCTGCGAGGGCCTGGCTCGAGGACATGCTCGGTGGGGACGGGGGGGCGGTCGCCGTCCTGCTTTCGGTCAGCCGGTTCGACCATATCAACGCCGCCTTCGGTCGAAGCGCCGGAAATGCCGTCCTCCAGGCGGTTGCCCGTCGGATCGAGCGGCTCGTTGCCGCCGATGGCCGGGGGAAGTTCGTGGCCCGGCTGGCCGGTGCGGAATTCGCGGTCTTCCTTTCCTCGCCCGCAACGCTGGCCGACGGCCGATTCCTCGCCGACGAACTGGTGAGGGCCGTCAGCCGTCCCTTCCTCTCGGGCGACCATGTCATCACCGTTGCGAGCCGGGCCGGAGTCGCCGCCACCTCCGAGGGTGACGGCCCTTCGGACCTGATCCGGCGAGCCAGTGCAGCCCTTGCCGAGGCGAAGACCGGCGACGGGGCCCCGGTGCAGGTCCTTGCGGAGGGCGCCGAAAGCGTCACCGCGATGAGCGATCGACTCGAGGTCGACCTTCGCCGGGCGCTCGACAGGGATGAGATCGAGATCCGCTTCCAGCCGCAAGTCGCCATTGCTAGCGGCGAGATCGTCGGCGCCGAGGCGCTGGCGAGGTGGAGCCATCCCGAATTTGGCGAGCTTGGGGCCGAGACCCTGTTCCTCGTCGCCGAGCGATCCGACTATCTCGCTCAACTGTCAGACCATGTGCAGCGAAAGGCGGTGATGATCGCCTCCGGCTGGCCGCCCTCGCTGGTCCGGCTGCGACTGTCGGTCAATATCACCGCGGCCGATATCCTTCGTCCGAGCTTCGCCGACCAGTTCATCGAAATGGTCCAGGGCTGCGGGTTCGCCCCTGCACGGCTCACGGTCGAAGTCACCGAAAGCGGCCTGATCGAGGATCTTGGAGCCGCC
>CAYOJN010000099.1:0-7489 GCA_964404245.1 uncultured Sphingosinicella sp.
GGACCGTTGCAAGCGTCTGGCGCCAGGAACGGCTTGCCGAGGAAGCGGCCGAGATCGCCCGGCTGGGCAAGGAGCTCCACTCAAGGCTGACAACGATGGGCGGTCACATCGCCAAGCTCGGCCGCAACCTTGAGCTCGCCAATGGCGCCTATAATGCCTTTGTCGGAAGCCTGGAGAGCCAGGTCCTTACCCAGGCGAAAAGGTTCGAAACGCTGGAGGTTTCCAGCGGCGCTAAAGAGATCGAACCCCTGCCGGTCGTCGAAACCGGCCCGCGTTCACTGACCAAGCTGGATGTCCCTCCTGAATCGGAGGCTGCGGAATAAGCTCAGGCCTGCGTTTCCGGGCGATTCGCCTGGCCGCCGCAGCCGCGAAGGGTGCCACGATCGGTGACGATCATCACGCTCTGGGCGAAGGAGTCGCCGCTCGAATCGGTGCAGGGCGAATGGCTGATGTCGACCACCAGCCTGGCCGTCTCGTAGCGCCGGCCGTTGAATGTGGTCCTTGGCTCGGGCCGAACAGTCGTGGTCCGTCCCGAATCCTCGACCAGATCGATCCGGCCATCGGCAATCTTCAGGGTCCAATCCGACTCCTGACCGCGCGCGGAATAGTCCTCGGACGGCGCTGGCGCCGACATGGTGATTGCGGGAACGGCGCAGGCGGCCGTGGCTGCAGCCATCAGGTAAGCGGGCCATTTCGGCATGGTTACTCGTACTTTCATGGCGCCGTCAGCGTTTCGGCCAGGATCGGGTTCCAATAGTTTCATACCTGCAACGAACGCCACTGATTGATTACTTCATAGGCCATGACCGCGGTCGCGACGGCGGCATTCAGGCTGTCCGCCTTGCCAAGCATGGGGATCTTCACGAGCAGGTCGCATTGCGCCTCGTAGGCGGGAGGGAGACCGGCCTGCTCGTTGCCGACGAGGATGAAGGTCGGCGGTCGATAACGACCTTCCTGATAATCGGCGGCTGAAGCAAGGCTGGTCCCGACGAGCTGGCCGTCTCCGCTTCGAAGCCATTGAAGGAAATCCGGCCACGGGGCAGCGGCGATCCTCTGGGTGAAGAGGGCCCCCATCGATGCCCGAACCGACTCGACCGAAAAGGGGTCGGCGCAGTCGTCGACGAGGATGAGCCCGCCGGCACCCACCGCATCGCCGGTTCGAAGGATCGTGCCGAGATTGCCGGGATCCCGAAGGGCCTGGGCCACGATCCACAGCGGCGCAGCCGTTCGGTCGATCCGCTCCAGCGCGAGATCGCAAGCCCGATAGACCCCGATCACCGCCTGCGGATTGTCCTTGCCCGAAATCTTGTGAAGGATGTCGGCACTGGTTTCGATTGCCTCGCCGCCTCTGGCTTCGGTCTCGTCGATCAGCTTCGCGAGCAGCGGGTGGGCGGGGTCGCTGAAGAAGAGGATCTCCGGTAGCTGGCCGGCTTCTCGGGCTTCGGTGAGGATCCGGAGCCCTTCGGCAAGGAAGAGCCCTTCGCGCCGGCGATTCTTCTTGTCCCGAAGGCCGCGGACCTGCTTGACGAGCGGATTGGAAAAGGCCGTGATCATCCGGGGCACGGTTCAGGCTTCCTCGTGAAATCGCGCCTCGACCAGTTCGGCCAGCAACCGGAGCGCCTCTTCGGCCGATTGGCCCGACGCCGTGATCGTAATCGTGTCGCCCATCGCCGCGCCGAGCATCATCAGGCCCATGATGGAGGTACCGCAGACCCGGGTGCCCTCCTTGTCCACCTCGATCTCGGCATCGAGCTGCGAGGCCAGAGTGACGAATTTCGCGCTAGCCCGAGCGTGAAGACCTCTCCGGTTGCAGACCTGGACCGCCCGGCTGAGGCCCATCAGCTGGCGGCTTCGCCCAAAATCTCGGATGCCACCGAGATATATTTGCGACCCGCTTCGCGCGCCGCAGCAACGGCCGATCGGACATCCATCAGCTTTCGTGCCCCTTCGAGCCTGATCAGCATCGGGAGATTGACCCCGGCGATGACCTCGATCTTCTCCGATTTCATCAGCGAAATGGCGAGGTTGGAAGGGGTTCCGCCGAACAGGTCGGTAAGAACGATGACTCCATCGCCAATGTCGACCCTGGCAATGGCGGCGGCGATATCGTCGCGCCGGCCTTCCATGTCGTCATCCGGGCCGATGCAGATCGCCTCGATCCGCTCCTGAGGGCCGACCACATGTTCCATGGCCACGATGAATTCCGACGCAAGCCGGCCATGCGTAACCAGTACCAAGCCAATCATTCAGTCACCTTGAAACCCGTCCACCCCGGTTCCGGCCGAAGCCCCCGCTTCTGCACGACCGCCCGCGGATCGCTCGATCCCGTCTCGTGGCGGAGTGGCGAGGTCGCGGTGGTCCACCGTGGGCGAAAAGCCGGCTTCGCGCAACCTTGATGCGACCCGTTCGGCGACATGGACGGAACGGTGCCGTCCGCCGGTGCAGCCAAAGGCGATCGACACATAGGATTTGCCCTCCGCCTGATAGCGCGGGAGGAGGGTCAGGATCAGATCCTCGATCCTGGCCAGCGAATCCTCATAGGCCGGGTCCTCGGCGATATGGGCTGCGACGGAGTCGTCCTGGCCGGTTAGCTCACGAAGCCGCCGCTCCCAATGGGGATTGCGAAGATAGCGCATGTCGAAGACCAGATCGGCGTTTCGAGGAATGCCGCGGGCAAAGCCGAACGACATCACACTCAGGGTCGGAGCGCCGGCTTCCTCGCCTGCGAAGTGGGTCCGGATCTGTTGGCGAAGGCTGTTGGAATCGCTGTCGGTCGTGTCGATGACGTGGTCGGCCCAGCGCTTCAGCGGTGCCATCATTTCCCGCTCGTCCGCAATCCCGTCCATCGGCGGGCGATCGGGTGCGAGCGGGTGGCGGCGGCGGGTTTCGGAGAAGCGCCGGAGAAGCTCGGTCCCCGCGCATTCCAGGAACAGGGTTTCGATCGGATAGCGGCGATCGGCCGTCAGCCGCTTGATCTGCCGGACCAGTTTTTCGGCATCGAAGCCCCGGGTCCGGCTGTCGAGCCCGATTGCGAGCGGCCTGTCGCCTTCGGCCCCGGCCGAAGGCGGAGTTTTCAGAAGGTGGACGAGGAGCGACAGCGGCAGATTGTCGACCGCCTCCCAGCCCAGATCCTCGAGCGTCTGGAGGACGGTCGTCTTGCCGGCGCCCGACATGCCGGTGACGAGCAGGATTCGTTTGGGTGCGGCGGAGGGGTCCACTTAGAGCGAAAGTCCGATCGATTTGAGCGCTGCTTCTAGCTTGATTGGTGCGCTGGCCTCAAGGGCGGCAAGGCCGATCACCGGGAGCTTCATTCCGGCGATTGAGCGGGTCTCCTCGCCGCTTGGAAGCCGTTCGGACGGCCGGTCCAGATCGACGAACAGGACGACCGGAACGTCACGGGCGGTCGGGAAGTCGAGGACACCGACCCCGCGAACCTCGAGCTTGCCCGAAATCGATTCGGGGGCCGAGGCGAGGAGCTGGCCGGAGACCCGCCGAACAAAGGTATAATCGTCGCTGACCAGGGTCGCGCCGCGATCGATGAGCCGAAGCGCAAGGTCGGACTTCCCCTGGCCCGATCGGCCTCCGATGAGGACGGCTCGATCCCCGATCGCGACGGTGGTTGCATGAACGGTTTCGGATGAAATGGATGTCAGGCTCACGATCCGGCTCCCGGCAGGTGGACAAGCAGGCGGGCTCCCCGGAGCCCCCCCGGCCGGTCTTCCACCTCGATCCTTCCGCCATGGCCGGTCGCGATGGCCCGTGCAATGGCGAGTCCGAGGCCGGAATGCCGGCCGAAATCTTCATCGGGCCGAATGCTGTGGAAGCGGTTAAAAATCGCCTCGCGCTGATCGGCCGGAATTCCCGGTCCTTCATCCTCGACGCTGACGATGACCTCGTCGCCCGTGTTCGTCGCCCGGATTTCGACCACGCCTCCTGGCGGAGAGAAGGACATCGCATTGTCGACGAGATTGTCGACCAGCCGGGCGAGCCGCGATTCCTCGCCCATGACCATGGCTGTCCCCGCGCGCGGCCTTGCAAAGGCGATCTCCACCGAGCCGCGCTCTTCCCAGGTCGGGATCATGGCTTCGATCAGGAGGCCGATGTCGACGGGCTCGAACCGGGCCCTCGAAAGCTCGGCATCCAGGCGCGAAGTCTCGGCGATGTCGACCACCAGCCGATCGAGCCGGGCGACATCGTGGCGAAGGACATCGAACATCTGCCGGCGAAGTTCGGGATTTTTTTCGACCTTCTCCAACGTGTCGACTGCAGAGCGAAGGGAAGCGAGGGGATTCTTCAGTTCGTGAGTGACGTCGGCGGCAAAGGCATCGATGGAATCGATCCGCTGCCTCAGGCTCTGGGTCATGTCGTGAAGCGCGCGCGCGAGAAGGCCGATCTCGTCCCTTCTCGCCGGGAGCAAGGGGACATCGACTTCGCGGGCACGCCCGAGCCTCACCCGATGGGCGGCGAAGGCGAGCCGCCGAAGCGGGGTGGCGATGGTCCTGGCAAGGAATCGCGACAAGAGGATCGAAAGAAGGATCGTTCCTGTCAGGATGAGGACCAGGGTCAGTCGCTCGGCCCTCACCACCCGCCGGATGTCACGGGCATTGGAGGTGAGAAGAAGAACATGGCCCGGTGCGCTGTCGATCGCCGCAGCCGACGAGATGTAGAGCGTTCCATCGGGAGCCCGCCGCCTTTCCGTCACCGCCTGCGCTCCACCGGCGGCGGCCACGGCTTCCGGCCAGGCAGCCAGGATATCGGTTGCCGGGGGGCGATGGATGGGCGGAGCCTCTGCTCCGACGAGAGCATCGAAGCCATTGTCGAGCGCCCTTGCAACGCCGCGATACCAGGGCTCTCCTTTGGGATCGCGAAGTTCATAGGTCGGCGAAGCCCCGTCCCAGCTGTCCGCAAGCCTTGTGCCGTCGGGCTGGTAGACCCGGAGCCTGGTCCCGCTGTCCTGGCCGAGCTGGACGAGAACGGGCTTCCAGCGGGACCCCGGAACGGCAGCGAGCATGTGCGAGATCATCACCGTTTCCTGCCTCGCCTGGTCGATCCTGGCCTCGGTCAGTCGCGACCGGAAGCTGTCGAGATAGAAGAGGCTTCCGGCAAGGATCAGGATTGCGAAGATATTGACCGCAAGGATTCGCTGGCGAAGGGTCAGCCGCCGCGACCAGATCAGCCGAAGCTCGCGATCCTCATTCTTCGCCAAAACGGTATCCGACTCCGTAGAGGGTCTCGATCGCCTTGAAGCTGTTGTCGACCTGGCGGAATTTGCGGCGCATCCGCTTGATGTGGCTGTCGATGGTCCGGTCGTCGACATAGATATCGTCCTGGTAGGCGATATCCATCAGCTGGTTGCGCGACTTGACCACTCCCGGACGCTGGGCGAGCGCTTCCAGGATCATGAATTCGGTCACCGTCAGGGTGACATTGTCGCCGTCCCAGCTGACCCGGTGACGTGCCGGGTCCATCCGGAGCCGGCCCCGGACGATTTCGGCGGGCGCTTCCTCATCTTCCTCGGCCGGGGGGCGGGCGCGCATCTCGGTCCGCCTGAGGACGGCCCGGATCCGGGCGATCAGAAGCCGCTGCGAGAAGGGCTTGGTGATATAATCGTCGGCGCCCATGGCGAGGCCGAGCGCCTCGTCCAGTTCCTCGTCCTTGGAAGTGAGGAAGAGGATCGGGAAATCGCTCCGTTCGCGAAGACGGCGAAGCAGTTCCATGCCGTCCATCCGGGGCATCTTGATGTCGATCACGGCAAGATCGGGCGGATTGTCGACCAGCGCCTTCAGCGCCGCCTCGCCATCCGGATAGAGGCGGGTGACGAAGCCTTCCGACTGGAGCGCGACCGAAAGCGAGGCAAGGATGTTGCGATCGTCGTCCACAAGCGCGATCGTCGTCGCCATTCTTCGCACTCCCTGCCCGGCAGTCGCTGTCCGGTTTCCGGCGCCAGCGGGCCGATGCGATCGTCTACCCAAGCGCATCGAAGACTAGCGAAGCGCGTTCGATGACGCCACACCCTCTGACGAAGCCGGCTCAAGAAGACGGCCTTTTCGAAATCTTCTCGAGCCGGACCAATGACGTCGCCGGCAGCGTCAGGAAGCAGGAGGTGAATCGGTCACTCTTGCTTCCACCCACGGCAGCCGCTCTCCGGAATGGCTGGACGTAAGGGGCTTGAATAGGCCCGGGTCGTCAAAGGCTCCGATGTGCACAGAGAGCCCATCCGGAGCGGCGGAGTCTTCGAAGCTGAGCGTCGAACCGCATCCGGCGCAGAAGCCCCGAATGGCCTTGGGTGAGCTCTGATAATAAATCGGGCGGCCTTTCACGAAGGCGACACGATCGCGCTCATTGTCGACGTAACAGGCAGCCGGCGCACCGGTCTGTTTTCGGCAGCTTGTGCAGTGGCACCAGCCCACGTTCATTGGGCGGCCGACGGCCTGGAACCGGATCGCCCCGCACAGGCAGCCGCCCTCATAGGTTTCGCTTTGTCCCACGCCGTCCTCCCGCTTCGTTCCGTATCCGGGAGACCAGGATACTTCCAGGAGTCCGGACCCTAATTCAGCGCCGGGCCGGGACGCCACCCTTTGACGAAACCGACCCTCTTCTATATGGCCGGCAGCACCTGCTGCGCCCCCGCTTGGGGCGTGCAAATTCATTGGCTTAGCAAGGGGATATGAGGTGGCCGACCGCGTGCCTGCGTTCAATCTGTCTTACCAGGGCATCGACACGACTGCCGAGCTTCACTGGAATCTCGGAACACCGGCTCTGGTCGAGCAGGCGGTGTGCAATGGCGAAGGCCTGCTCGCCAAGGACGGCCCGCTTGTGGTCGAGACCGGCAAGCATACCGGCCGCTCGGCAAAGGACAAATATACCGTCCGCGATGGCGAGACCGAAGGCACGATCTGGTGGGACAATGCCAAGGCGATGTCGCCCGAGCAGTTCGCTGCGCTCAAGGCCGACTTCCTCGCTGCCGTCGCCGATCGCAAGAGCCTCTATGTCCAGGACCTCTATGGCGGATCCCAGCCCGAATATCGGGTCCGGGTGAGGGTGATCAACGAACTGGCCTGGCACAGCCTCTTCATCCGCACCTTGCTCGTGCGCCCGGAAGCGAGCGAGCTGGCCGGGTTCGAGCCCGAATTCACGATCATCGACCTTCCGAGCTTCCGCGCCGACCCGGAGCGTCACGGAGTCCGCTCCGAGACGGTGATCGCGGTCAACCTCACCGAGCGAATGATCCTGATCGGCGGAACCGCTTAGGCCGGCGAGATGAAGAAGTCGGTGTTCGGAATCCTCAACTACCTGCTTCCGGTGCAGGGCGTGATGCCGATGCATTGTTCGGCCAATATCGGCCCGGACGGCGACACCGCCATCTTCTTCGGCCTGTCCGGGACCGGAAAGACGACCCTTTCCGCCGATGCGAGCCGGACCCTGATCGGCGATGACGAACATGGCTGGTCGGACACGGCGGTCTTCAATTTCGAAGGTGGCTGCTACG
>CAYOJN010000100.1:0-7487 GCA_964404245.1 uncultured Sphingosinicella sp.
GCGACCGGCGAGCGCGAGGTCGACTGTTTCGGCTTCTGCATGGGTGGGACGCTGGCCGGGATCGCCGCTGCTCTGCTGGCGGAGCGCGGCGAGGGCGAACGGTTCGCCTCGGTCACGACGATCGGTTCGCTGTTCGATTTCGACAGGCTTGGCCAATGGTCCACCTTCACCGAGCCCGAGCAGTTGCAGGCCATGGAGCGTCACCTTGAAGTCAGGGGCATCCTTCACGCCAATGAGCTCCAGGCCCTGTTCAGCGTCGTTCGGGCCAATGATCTGATCTGGTCCTCGGTCGTCAGCCACTATCTCCTCGACAAGGAAGCGCCGCCCTCCGACATTCTCCACTGGTTCGCCGACGGAGCGCATATTCCGAAGGCCTTCCTTCTCGACTGGGTGAATCTGGTCCTGAAGGAGAACAGGCTGAAGACGGGTGACCTGGTCCTGGCCAACGAGCCCATCCGGCTCGCCGACGTGCGCACCCCGGTCATGGTGATCTCGCTCAAGGACGATCATGTGTCGGCCTGGGAAGCGACTTATGACGGCGCAAGGCTGTTCGGCGGCGAAATCCGATTCCTGCTCGGCGGCTCTGGGCACAATGCCGGAGTGATCAATCCGCCTTCGGCCAACAAGCATGGCTACTGGATCAACGAAGCGCTGCCGGAATCGGCCGAACTATGGATGGAGGGCGCCAATCGCAAGGAAGGCTCCTGGTGGCCGGACTGGCAAAGCTGGCTGGTCCGCGACGGGGTCGAGCAGGTTCCGGCGCGCCAGCCGGGCGACGGCGAGCTGGAGGTGATCGAGCCGGCGCCGGGAAGCTATGTGCGGATGCGCTGATCTGAACGACAAAGGGTGAATGATGGCAGATTATGAGACGATCCTGATCGAGCGGCGCGAGGCGGTGACCCTGATCACGCTCAACCGGCCGAAGGCGCTGAACGCGCTCAATACAACCGTTCTCGCCGAGCTGATCCGGGCTTTCGAAGACTATGACCAGGACGACAGCCAGCGTTGCGCGGTCCTCACCGGCTCGGAGAAGGCCTTTGCCGCCGGCGCCGACATCAAGGAAATGTCAGCGCAGGGCTTTGCCTCGATGTATTCCTCCAACTTCTTCCAGGGCTGGGAGAAAGTGACTTCGACCAGAAAGCCGTGGATCGCTGCGGTCGCCGGCTTTGCGCTTGGCGGCGGCTGCGAAGTGGCCATGATGGCCGACTTCATCATCGCCGCCGAGACGGCGAAGTTCGGCCAGCCCGAGATCAAGCTTGGAGTGACTCCGGGGATGGGCGGATCGCAGCGACTGACCCGGGCGATCGGCAAGGCCAAGGCGATGGAAATGTGCCTCACCGGGCGGATGATGGACGCCGCCGAAGCAGAGCGGTCCGGCCTCGTCGCGAGGGTGGTTCCGGCTGACCGACTGATCGAGGAGGCGATGGAAACTGCAAAGCTGGTCGCCGCGATGGCGCCGCTTGCGTCAATCGCCACCAAGGAGATGGTGAACGCGGCCTTCGAAACCGGGCTCGCCCAGGGCATCGTCTTCGAGCGACGGCTGTTCCATGGCCTGTTCGGAACCGAAGACCAGAAGGAAGGCATGACCGCCTTCGTCGACAAGAGAAAAGCAGAATGGAAGGGGCGCTGATGGCCAGGATCGCCTTCATCGGACTGGGCAATATGGGCAGCGGGATGGCCGCCAATCTCGCCAAGGCAGGCCATGATGTCCGGGCCTATGACCTATCAGCCGAGGCGGTCCAGCGGGCCGAGGCGCGGGGCTGCCTTGCCGCCGGATCGGCGGCGGACGCGGTAAAGGACGCGGAAGCGGTCGTCACCATGCTTCCTGCTGGCCGACATGTGCGCGAAGTCTATGAAAGCACGATCATCGGCAAGGCGCCGCCATCCGCAATCCTGATCGATTGTTCGACGATTGACGTTGCGACGGCCCGCGAGGAAGCCCAGAAGGCGCGCTCGGCCGGCTACCTGATGGTCGACGCACCGGTTTCCGGAGGGATCGCTGCAGCAGAGGGCGCCACGCTCACCTTCATGGTCGGCGGAACGGAGGAAGCCTTTGCTCGCGCCGAACCGGTGCTCGAGCGGATGGGCAAGGCGGTGATCCATGCCGGACCGGCAGGATCGGGCCAGGCCGCAAAGATTTGCAACAACATGCTTCTCGGCGCCTCGATGATCGCGACCTGCGAAACCTTCGTTCTGGCCGAGAAGCTCGGCCTCGATCCCAAGGTCTTTTTCGAAATTTCCTCGAAGGCGTCCGGCCAGTGCTGGTCGATGACCAGCTATTGCCCGGTTCCGGACGTCGGCCCCGAAACCCCTGCCGACCGCGATTATGAAGGAGGCTTTGCAGCCGCCCTGATGCTCAAGGACCTTCGGCTGGCGATGGAGGCTGCGCAGAGCGTCGACGCCTATACGCCGATGGGCTCCCATGCCGAGGAGCTCTATACCCGCTTTGCAGAGAAACTGGGCGGCGCGGGCAAGGACTTTTCCGGAATCATCCGGATGATCGACGATAGCTGGCAAGCGGAGGGCAGCGGCTCTCCGCCGCAGCCGACCGGCGTCAGGATCGATTGACCGCGAGCACGGCTTCCACCGCCCGGCGCCACCGTTTCAGTCGCTCTTCGCGTTTCGAGGAATCGAGGCGCGGCTGGAAATGCCGGGTTGCTCCCCGCATCGAGCCCGCATCCTGAAGCGATTCGAACAGGCCGCAGCCGTGCCCGGCGAGCATGGCGGCTCCAAGTGCCGTGGTCTCGACAAAGGCCGGGCGCTCCACTTCAAGATCGAGCAGGTCCGCAAGGTCCTGGGCGAGCCAGTCATTGGCCGCCATTCCACCGTCGATCCTGAGATTGCGCCAGCCGGCCTTGTCGGCGGCAAAGCAGGACTGAAGATCGCTGGTCTGGTTCGCCATCGCCTCGAGTGCCGCTCGAACGATCTCGGCACGACCTGAAGCGAAGGAAAGACCGAAAATGGCGGCTTGCGCGGCCGGATCCCAATGGGGAGCGCCAAGGCCCGAAAGGGCCGGAACGACGGTCACTTCGCCTCCGCTACGGGCAGACCGTGCCAATTCCTCGCTCTCCCGGGCGCTGGAGATCAGTCCAAGCGAGTCGCGAAGCCACTGGATCAGGCTTCCGGCGACGAAGATCGATCCCTCGAGCGCATAGGCCGTCTCCTCGCCCAGCCGCCAGGCGATGGTCGACAGGAGGCGATTGGTCGAAACGGGCGAATGCGCCCCGGTATGCGTGAGGACGAAAGCGCCGGTGCCGAAGGTGGCCTTGGTTTCGCCGGGCGAGAAACAGGCTTGCCCGATCGCTGCCGACTGCTGGTCTCCTGCCATTCCGGCGATCGGGATCGCGCCCCCGAACCATTCGGGGCGGGTCGTTGCGAGATGTCCTGCGCAACCGACGATTTCCGCGAGGCAATGAGGCGGCACCCCGAACAGATCGATCAGTGCACTGTCCCAGAGCCCGGTGCGGATATCCATCAGGGCAGTCCGCGATGCATTGGTGGCATCGGAGACGTGAAGCCCGCCGGTCAGCCGGAAGACGAGCCAGCTTTCGACGGTGCCGATGCACAGATCGTCCCCGGCGGCCTTGAGCTCGGGCCAGTTTTCGAGCGCCCAGGCAATCTTGCTTGCGCTGAAATAGGGATCGAGGAGGAGGCCGGTGCGCTCCTGGAGCCCGGGTTCATGCCCCTTTTCCTTCAGCTCCGCGCACAAGCGGGCGGTCCGCCGGTCCTGCCAGACGATCGCCGGCGCAAGCGGCCTTCCACTGCTTCGGCTCCAGAACAGGATCGTCTCGCGCTGGTTGGTGATCCCGAGGCCCGCAATCTTGTCGGCACCTCCGGCGTGCGCCACCATCGCCCGGGCGCAGGCAAGGCTGGAGGTCCATATTTCTTCCGGGTCATGCTCGACCCAGCCGGGCCGGGGATAGGATTGGGCGAGGTCCCTCTGCTCGCTGGCCAGGCACGGGCCGAGCGGATCGAACAGCATCGATCGGGTGCTCGTCGTTCCTTCGTCGATGACGAGGATGAAGTCGCCGGCCATCCTTCCTCCTGATCGTGACTATGCAGCGCAGTGCAGGTAGCAGGCAAGACGATGGAACGCTTCGATCTTCTCGTCATCGGCGGCGGGATCAACGGCGCGGCGATCGCCCGCGACGCGGCCGGCCGCGGCTGCTCGGTCCTTCTCGTCGAGAAGGATGACCTGGCGGCCCATACCAGTTCGGCTTCCTCCAAGCTGATTCATGGCGGCCTTCGCTATCTCGAGCAGCGGGATTTCCGGCTCGTCCGCGAATCGCTTCAGGAGCGCGAAATCCTTCTCAACAACGCGCCCCATATCGTCCGGCCACTTCAGTTCGTTCTCCCCGACCCGCCGGGCGGTCGACCCTGGTGGATGATCCGCCTGGGATTGTGGATGTATGATCTGCTTGCAGGCCGGAGCAGCCTGAAGCGCCTGAAGCGCCTGGAACCCGTTCGAAAGGACGATGATGGGATCGGCGGTCCACTGAAGCCGGACCGTTTCCGCCTCGCCACCTATTGGGACGCCTGGGTCGACGATAGCCGGCTCGTGGTCCTCAATGCGATGGACGCGGCCGAGCGGGGCGCCGAAATCGCGACTCGAACGGCGATCCTTTCGGCCCGCCGCGAGGGAGAGATCTGGAAGGCGAAACTGTCGGACGGCCGCGAGGTGGGAGCGGGCGCGATCGTCAACGCCGCTGGTCCCTGGGTGGACGAAGTCGCCGGCCGGCTCGGCCATCCCGGCCAGAGCCCGCTGCGGCTGGTCAAGGGCAGCCACATCGTCGTTCCGAGACTCTGGGCGGGCGAGCAGGCCTATATCCTCCAGCAGCCGGACCTGAGGGTCGTCTTTGCTCTTCCGTTCGAAGGGATGACGCTGATCGGCACCACCGACATTGCGGTGGAAGGGCCCGACCAGGCGCAGATTTCTGCGGCCGAAATCGCCTATCTGTGTGCTTGCGCAAACGCCTTCTTCCAGCGCCAGATCCGCGACACGGACGTCATCTGGAGCTATTCCGGGATCCGGTCGCTCTTCGATGACGGATCGCTCGAGGCTCGAAAGGTGACCCGCGACTATCGACTTGAGGTCGACCCATCACCGGGCGGGCGCCTCCTGACCGTCGTCGGCGGCAAGATCACGACCGCCCGAGCGCTTGCAAGCGAGGTGATGGACAGGCTCCGCATAAGCGGGCTCAAATTCACCCGGACGAGTCCGCTTCCGGGCGGCGACATCACGCCTGAATATAATCAGTGGCTGGACAGCCTCTCGGCCTGGCTTCCACCGGACCTCCTGAAGCGACTCGCCACCAGCTATGGAACCCGGCTCGAGCGAATGCTGGGCGGAGCGCGTTCGATGGCCGACCTCGGCCGCGATTTCGGCGCCGGGCTCCATGAAGCCGAGCTTCGCTATCTGGTCGACCAGGAATTTGCCCGAAGCGCGGATGACATATTGTGGCGGCGGACCAAGCTTGGTCTTCGTTTCACCGATCGTCAGCGACGGGACCTCGAACGCGCCTTGCCGAAAATGCGCGATCAGGCGTGAGCGAGCAGGGCGTCGCGCTTGTCCGCCAGCGCCTCATAGGAAAGGTCCGAAGACCGGCCGGCAATCCGAGCCATCGCTCGTCCCAGCCGGTCCAGGGCCTCCGGGCGAATTTCGCCGAGAGCCTCGGCAACATCCTCATTCTCCTCGATCACGCCCGAGCAGAACAGGGCAAGGTCGCAGCCTGCCCCGATCGCTGCACTGGCGCGCTCGCCCGGGGTCCCGGTGAGCGCGCCCATGGCGAGATCGTCGGACATGAGCAGGCCGCCAAAACCGATCCTGCCCCGGATGATGTCGTTGACGATCGTCGGGGAGATGCTCCCGGGAAGCGCCTCGTCCCAGGCCGGGTAGAGCAGATGGGCGGTCATTCCCACCGGCGCGTCCTTCAATGCCCTGAACGGCGCCAGATCCACCTCCAGCTCGGAGTCGCTTGCCGGGGTCACCGGCAATTCCTTGTGGCTGTCGACCTGAGCTCGGCCATGGCCCGGCATGTGCTTGACGACTCCGAGGACTCCGCCGGCTTCAAGGCCTTCTATCACCGCCCGGCCGAGCGCTGCGACCTGCATCGGCTCGCTTCCAAGAGCGCGGTCGCCGATGACGTCATGCGCGCCTTCCTGTCGAACATCGAGCAGAGGCAGGCAATCGACATTGATTCCCATTTCCAGAAGCACCGAAGCGATCGCCTGGGCATTGGCCCGGGCGGCCTCGATCGCGCTTATCGGGGCTTTCCGATAAAGCTCCGAAAAGCGCCATCCAGCCGGGAAATCCGGCCATTCCGGAGGCTTCAGCCGGGCCACCCGGCCGCCTTCCTGGTCGATCAGGATCGGCACGTCCTCCCGTCCGGAAAGCGTCCGAAGCGAGTCGGTCAGCGCCCGAAGCTGGTCACGGCCGTCGCAATTGCGCCCGAAGAGGATGTAGCCGGCCGGATCGGACTCGCGGAAAAATGCCCGTTCGGATTCGGTCAGGGAGAGGCCTGAAAGGCCGAGAATCGCAGGAAGCATCGTTTCAACCTAGAATGATTGTCAGCCAACGGAAGCCTGGCTGTCCCGGCAGCCTCGAAGGACAGGCGCCGACAGGGGTCCAGGGACGCTTACCCTTCGATCAGTTCCACCGCCATGGCGGTCGCTTCGCCGCCGCCGATGCAGAGGGTCGCCAGTCCCCTTTTCTGGCCATGGGTTTCGAGCGCACTGAGAAGGGTAGCGAGGATCCGGGCGCCGCTTGCACCGATCGGATGGCCGAGCGCGGTCGCGCCGCCATGAACGTTAATGGTTTCCCGGGAGATGCCGAGATCGCGCATCGCGATCATCGCAACGCAGGCAAAGGCCTCGTTGACCTCGAAAAGGTCGACATCGCCGATGCTCCAGCCGGCCCGCTCGAGCGCCTTTCGGACTGCCGGCACAGGCGCTGTCGTGAACTGGCTGGGCTCGTGGGCATGAGCAGCATGAGCGACGATCCGGGCAACGGGCTTCACTCCGATCCGGTCGGCGACCGACTGGCGGGTGATGACGAGGGCGGAGGCGCCGTCGCTGATGCTGGACGCATTGGCGGCAGTGATCGTCCCGTCCTTGGCAAAGGCCGGCTTGAGGTTCGGAATCCGCTCCGGATTGGCCTTTCCGGGCTGCTCGTCGATCGCCACCTCCTGTTCACCCTTGCGGGTGAC
The DNA here is from genome assembly GCA_964404245.1 of uncultured Sphingosinicella sp. Classification (GTDB taxonomy): domain Bacteria; phylum Pseudomonadota; class Alphaproteobacteria; order Sphingomonadales; family Sphingomonadaceae; genus Allosphingosinicella. Next base: position 7,206 of record CAYOJN010000100.1, read on the forward strand.
GACGGTCACGGGAGTGATTTCGCGATCGAAATGGCCAGACTTGATCGCTTCATTGGCTCGGCGAAGCGATTCGATGGCATAGTCGTCCTGGGAATCGCGGGTGAACTGATATTCCCGGGCACTGTCCTCGGCGAATGTCCCCATTGCGCGGCCGCTGTCATAGGCATCTTCGAGCCCATCGAGCATCATGTGATCATAGACCGTGTCGTGGCCGATCCGAGCACCGGAGCGATGCTTCTTCATCAGATAGGGCGAATTGGACATCGACTCCATTCCGCCCGC
>CAYOJN010000101.1:0-7465 GCA_964404245.1 uncultured Sphingosinicella sp.
GGGAAGCGACTGGCCTGTCAGCCACCAGCAGCCCCGGGCGCGGCGGCCTATAACCTCAGGGGCGATATGGGTCAACGGGAGAAGTTTGCAAGGGCCGCAGAAGCCCTCATTCGGTCGTCTCGCCATTCCAGTGATCCTTGTCATGATCACGTTCCGCCTGGGCCTTGTCCGAATGGACCGTTCCGTCGCGATGTTCAGGCGGCGCATAGAGGGTATAGAGCCTGAGCGGCCCGGAGCCGGTATTGATGACATTGTGGCTTGCGCCGGCCGGGACGATGACCGCAAAATCATCCTCGACCCGATTGTCCTGGCCGTCGATGCGGACGATCCCCTCACCTTCCTCGATCCGGAAGAACTGGTCCCGATCGTCATGGACTTCCTCGCCAATGTCGCAGCCAGGAGGAAGCGTCATCAGCACCAGCTGGAGGTTCTTTCCAGTATAGAGAACCCGGCGGAAATCGTCATTTTCCACCGTCACCCGTTCGATATTGTCGACATAGCCCTTCATCAGCCCTGCTCCTTCAATTTTCGTCGTCGGCGTAAACCGCGTTGCCCCAATGACAACTCAAATGGGGCGATCGGGGTCCAGACCCGGTCAGAAGTCTCGGCCCGCGAAAGCTCATTCGGCAAAATTTTCAAGAAAACCGCAGCGCTTGCAGCGCCAGGTGGAAATTTCGATGGGAGTCGTCCCGGCCAGCTTCACTCCGCCATGCCAGAAGCTCTTCTTCGGTTCGCCTTCGCGCCAGTTCGGGATCGACACATGGCCATAGCCCTGGTCGAGAACGAACCCCTCCACCATCGACCCGCTGCATTTCGGACAGCTTTTCGTTTTCGACACCTCTCACCCTCCCCCTTCCGACAGCGCCATGAAATCCCGGGCTGCGTCGCGATCGGCCTCGGAATCGAAGACAATATCGAGATCCGGCGCCGAACCAAGAATGTAAAGCAGGGCCCACAGGGCAAAACGCCGGCCCCGATCCGTTTCTAGTCCCAGATCCACAAGAATCCGCTCGACCCCTGAAGCCAGGACCTGCTCCGGAACCGAAGCAAGATCGTCGCTCCCGAAATAGCGGCGCAGCTGATCCTCGAAATTCATTCCGGCGAGAAAGAGCGAACGAGGGATTCAGGCTCAGTAATGGAGCGCGCGCCCATAGGCGTCGAGCACACTTTCATGCATCATCTCGCTCAAGGTTGGATGCGGGAAGACCGTATGCATCAGCTCTTCCTCGGTCGTCTCGAGCTGGCGGGCGATAGCATAACCCTGGATCAGCTCCGTCACCTCGGCCCCGACCATGTGCGCGCCGAGCAATTCGCCGCTGGACTCGTCGAATATCGTCTTGATGAAGCCTTCCGCTTCTCCAAGTGCGATCGCCTTGCCGTTGCCGATGAACGGAAACTTGCCCACCTTCACCTTGCGCCCCTCCGCCCTGGCCTTGGCCTCGGTGAGGCCGACCGAAGCGATCTGGGGCCTTGAATAGGTGCAGCCCGGTATGTTCCAGGTTTCGAAGGGGTGAGGGTCGCGGCCTGCGATCGCCTCCACGCAGACAATACCTTCGTGGCTGGCCTTGTGGGCGAGCCAGGGCGGCCCGGTCACGTCGCCGATCGCATAGATTCCCTCGACATTGGTTCGGCCAAAGCCGTCTACGGCAATATGGCCACGATCGGTTTCGACCCCGAGCGCCTCGAGGCCGATATTTTCCGTGTTGGGAACGATCCCGATGGCAACGATGGCATGGCTGAAGACTTCGCTGGAGCCACCCTTGAGGGTCGCCTTCAAGCCCTGGGCAGAGCTTTCCAGTTTCTCGACCCCGGATGAGACATGGATCTTCATCCCCTGCTTGCTCAGGGCCTTTTGCATGAAGGCGGAGACCTCCTCATCCTCGACCGGAAGTATCCGATCGAGCATTTCGACGACCGTGACGTCGGCACCCAGGTCGGAATAAAAGCTCGCAAATTCGATTCCGATTGCACCTGAGCCGATTACGAGCAGCTTCGTCGGCATGGCCTTGGGCACCATGGCATGACGATAAGTCCAGATTCGGTCACCATCGGCCTTGGCGAATGGAAGGTCGCGGGCACGAGCGCCGGTGGCGATGATGATGTGCTTCGCCTGAAGCTCCCTACTTTCCTTGTTCCGGGTCACGTTAACCCGGCCCTTGCCGGCGAGCGCTCCGTCGCCCTCGACGACGGTGACCTTGTTCTTCTTCATCAGGCCCTTGACGCCCGAGTTGAGCTGACCAGCCACCTTGCGGCTTCGGTCAACGATCCGGGCAAGGTCGAACGACACCTTCTCCGCTGCCAGGCCATAGCGTTCGGCGTGGGTCAGGTAATGATGAATCTCGGAGGTTCGCAAAAGCGCCTTGGTGGGGATGCAGCCCCAGTTGAGGCAGATCCCGCCCAGTTTCTCACGTTCGACGATCGCCGTCCTGAGCCCAAGCTGGGAGGCGCGGATTGCCGAAACATAGCCGCCCGGTCCCGAGCCGAGGACGATGAGGTCATAGGTGTCAGCCATTCGATTGTCTCCGCGCAGCTGGCTATCGGTTGGCCCAGGTCAGAAGGCCCCAGGCCATCAACGTGACGAGTCCGAACAGCGGCCAGGACCACGCAACGTGATAATGGGCCACATCATAATAAGCGACGCCGCGGTGAACCCAGCCGCCCAGCACTTCGGGATCGTTGCGCATTACATATGGCACCGCGACAGCCGCGGCAGCACCGATCAGCACAGCCCTGATCAGGGCCATCAGGCCAGCATTCCGAGGGGGGTTTCGACCAGTCGCTTGAAGACCTGCATCAGCCGGGCACCGTCGGCGCCGTCGATGGCGCGATGATCGAAGCTTCCAGTGACGCTCATCACCGTCGCCGCCTGGAGAGCGTCATCGATCACATAGGGCCGCTTTTCGCCCGCTCCGATCGCCATGATCATGCCCTGTGGCGGGTTGATGACGGCATCGAACTGCTTGATCCCGTACATGCCCATGTTGGAAATCGACGCTGTGCCGCCCTGATATTGATGCGGCTGCAGCTTTCCTTCGCGAGCGAGCCCGGCAAGCGCCGTCATCTCGCTCGAAATAGAGGATAGCGAGCGGCTATCCGCGCCGGTGATGATTGGCGTGATCAGTCCACCGGCTATCGACACTGCAACGGAAATGTCGGCGCGCTGATATTTGAGCAGCTGGTCGCCGGAGATCGAGACGTTGCATTCGGGCACTTCCATCAGCGCTGCGGCAAGAGCCTTGATCAGCATGTCGTTGACGCTGAGCTTGATCCCCCGGTCCTCGAGGCCCCGGTTCAGCTCGGAGCGAAGCTTGAGCATCGGGTCGAGATGGATATCGACCGTCAGGTAGATGTGGGGAATCGTCTGCTTCGCCTCGGTGAGGCGGCGGGCGATCGTCTTGCGCATGTTCGACAGCTTGACCGCTTCGTGCGGGATATCCGTTTCGACGATAGCGGGCGCTGTCATCGGTGCCGGGGCTGCGCCCCTGGCTTCGGGCCCGTCTTCGGAGCGGGCGGGCCTGGCCTCGGGATCGCGGCCGGCGGCGGCCTCGATATCGGACTTGACGATCCTTCCGTTCGGGCCGGACCCGGAAAGGCCGGAAAGATCGATCCCCCGCGCTTCAGCGAGGCGCCTGGCGAGCGGGCTGGCCTTGATCCGCTTGCCGGAGTCTCTTCGGGGCGGCGCACCTTCGGCCTTCGCCGGAACCTCATCCGCTTTGGGTGTCGGTGCGGCAGTTTCATCAGTCGCAGGCTGGCCAGCGCCTGTTTCACCGCCATCGCGGGCCACAGGCACCTTGCTGGAAGCCTCGTCCTGAGAGGCTTCGTCCGACCCGGAACTGCTGCCGGCCGTGATCGCCTTTTCGTCCTCGCCTTCACCGGCCATCAGGGCGATGACCGTGCCCACCTTGACCTCATCGGTGCCATCGGGAACCAGGATCTTCGCGATCGTCCCTTCGTCCACCGCTTCGAATTCCATTGTCGCCTTGTCGGTTTCGATCTCGGCGAGGATATCGCCGGACGCAACACTGTCGCCCTCCTTCACAAGCCATTTTGCAAGCGTGCCTTCCTCCATCGTTGGGGAAAGTGCCGGCATTTTCAGTTCGATCGGCATGGAAGAGGCTATCCTTTCACGAATTGGGCGCCTTCCCTGTCCAAACAGCAAAGCGAGGGGCGCGGTCAAGCCTTCCAGAAGCCTGACGCTTGCGCCAACGCATCAACTGACGCACCGTTCACTCCGAAAAAAGGCGTCGGGCAAGAATGCGGCTGCCACGGGAGGAAGAGATGCGAGCCTATCTGGTCGTCATGGACGATACTGAGGAAGCCTCGGCGGCGCTTCGCTATGCAGCCGGCAGGGCCGTTCGGACAGGCGCCGGTGTGGAGATACTGGCCCTGATACCCCAGCAGGAATTCGTCCAGTGGAGCGGAGTCCAGGCGGCGATGGAGGAGGAAGCCCGGCTCCGCGCGGAGGCGATGGTGGTCCAGGCTTCGGGCGCCATTTCGGAGGAAGCCGGAATCAAGCCTTCGATTACCGTTCGCCAGGGCGATCCGATCAAGGCCGTCACCGAATTGCTCAAGGATCGGGACAATATCGCCGCTCTCGTCCTCGCTGCAGCGAGCGAAGGTGGACCGGGCCCGCTGGTCAGCCACTTTGCGGGATCGGTGGCTGGGACCCTTCCCTGCCCGCTGATCATCATCCCGGGCGCCCTGGACGAGGAAGCGCTGGCCCGGCTGTACTGAAGCCGGGCTGGCCCGGAGCTGTCGAGGTCGAGCCTTGTCGGCTCAGCCACGCTCTCCGGCTGGCGGACGCGGCCTCGGACGAACCACCGGAACCGTCTTGCGGCGTTGCGGCCGCTGCCTGATCTCGACGACCTCCTCGGTGACGGCCTCGCAGCAGCCATGGGTCGTGACCGTCGTCTCTATGATGATCGGATAGACAATCCCATAGCCAGGGCCGGGATAGGCGTAGCCGGGGTAAGCGGGGGGAGGATAGGAATGGCTCACGCAGGGCTGGGGGGCGTGGCAATCGGTCATGGGCCCGTCATGGTGACGGCGCGAGGCATATTCGGTCTCGTCGCGATCACGGTGGCCGCCATGCCCCTCGACCCAGGCATAATCCTCCTCGTCTGGGCGCCAGTCGTTACGGCCATCATAATGAGGAATTCCGTCCTCGAGCGCCCAGCGTTCGCCATATTCGTCCCAGTCCAGATCGTAGCGCGTCTCGGCCACCCGGCCGTGGCGATCGATCAGATAGGCGTCGTCATAATGGCGTACCCAGCGATGGTCGGAGGGCGGTCGCGCAAAACCGTATAATTGCCAGTTCTGGACGTGGAATTGCGGCCCGAACCAATAGGGATGGACAAAGAAGCCGCGCTGGAGCCGGCTATATCTGAAATTTTTTCCAGGATGCCCGAAAGACCGCATCTGATGGCCACCCTGACGAACCATGACGTTGCTGTTGCCATGGCTCCAGCTGTGCCCGGGACCGCGCGGTGAAGGCTGGGCTGCCGCCGTTGCGGAGATGAAGGCGGCGCCGGCCGCAAGGCTGATAAGAATGCGCTTTCTCATGCCAAATCCCCTGTCGATTGCGCCGCCCCGAGGCGAGGCACGCCGGGGCCGCATGAACCGCCTTCTTACCCTTTCGACTCCTCGCTCGCCACTTGCCCGAGCCGCCCTGCAAGCCGCCGTACCAGATTGACACAATGATCGCGGTCGACGGCGTCGAAGCGCGAGGGAATCGGGCTGTCGAGGTCGAGGACGCCGATCAGCGCACCGTCCTTTTCGATCGGCACGACCAGCTCTGATCGGGACTCTGAATCGCAGGCGATGTGGCCGGGAAAGGCATCGACGTCGTCGACGCATTGCGGCTCGCGGCTGATCGCCGCGGTTCCGCACACGCCCTTGCCAAATGGGATCCGGATGCAGGCCGGCCGACCCTGGAACGGCCCGAGCACGAGCTCGCCATCGACATTACGGTAGAAACCGGCCCAGTTGAGATCAGGAAGATTTTCCCAGAGCAAGGCAGCGACATTGGCCATGTTCGCGATCCCGTCCGGCTCGCCCGCGGTCAGCGCATCGGCGGCCTCGATCAATTCGAAATAAAGCTGGTTCTTGTCCTGCGCCGAGATGCTGAAATCATACATCAGTCGAACGTCACCTTCCCCCGCATCTGTTTCACGGAACCCCTCTGTTTCTTGGACTCGAGCCGTTGCGACTTGGCCGCGCGGCTCGGCCTCGTCCTGATCCGCTTCGGCTGGCGTATATGGGCCCGTTCGATCAGTGCCGCCAGCCGCGATCGCGCGTCTTCGCGATTGGCCTCCCGGCTGCGATGGCTGCGAGCGGTGATGACGATTTCGCCGCTTTCGGTCATCCGGCTTCCGGCGAGCTGCTTCAGCCGGCGGTAGACATCTGGCTCGAGACCGAGCCTGAAGATGTTGCAGCGCAGCTGGCAGGCCGTCGCCACCTTGTTGACATTCTGGCCTCCGGGGCCACTGGCAGCGAGGAAGGTCTCGGTCAGCGCCGCTTCAGGGATTTCGATGTCCGTCATCGTTCGCGTCCATCCCAATCGCCGCCAGCTTCGATCGGCTCCGGGTCGACCGGCAGATCGAAACCGGCCTCGAGGAAGACCGGCGGGAGGGGCGCCCTTGCCTCGATGGCGGGCTTGCCGTTGCGGCCGAGCCGGAGCGACCAGGCGTGAAGCCGAATCGCGCCGTCGCCCTGACCAACGGCAGACGGGCCGCCGTAAACGGGGTCGCCGACGATCGGTATACCGAGCCCCTCGGCGGCATGAACCCGAAGCTGATGCGTTCGCCCAGTCATCGGGACGAATTCGACCAGTGCCCGGCCGAGACGGGCCGCAAGCACGCGCCAGCGCGTCAAGGCGGGCTTGCCGGCCGGATCGCCACGCATTCTCCAGCCTATCTCGCGGCTGGAAATCTTGGCCAGGGGAAGGTCGATCTCGCCCTCGCCGGTCGAGGGGATACCGGACAATATGGCAAGATAGGTCTTGTTTACCTGCCCCTGTTCGAAAGCTTTGGAATAGCGCCTGTGCGCCTTGGAATTTCGCGCAAGAAGAAGGCAGCCTGACGTATCCCGGTCGAGACGATGGACCGGCGAGGGAGGTCGATGAAAGCCGAAGCGAAGCTCCTCCAGATGAGCTTCAAGGCTGTGGCGGGTCGAAGGCCCCGGATGAACCGCAAGCCCCGCGGGCTTGTCGATGACCAAAGCCTCGCCATCAAGGTAAAGGACTCGGTTCGACCAGTCATGCATCCTTCTTAACGCCTGCCATGGCCGTGGCGCCGGGGCAACAACGGGAACGAAGTTAAGGAGTCCCTGCGTTTAAGGCGAAATTAACCTTTTGCGTTCACACAGGTAAACCGGATACGAAATGGTTAAGGGCATGAGGCGTTTCGCCCCTGCCCGGTCCAGGAGGGCAGAATTCATGCGCGTGCTGTTGATCGAAGACGAGCCG
>CAYOJN010000102.1:0-7382 GCA_964404245.1 uncultured Sphingosinicella sp.
GCATCGTAGAGCCCGGCATTGCGGATTTCCTCGAGATAGATGGAATCCGCCTTTCGAAGAATGTCGCATTTCTCCTTCGTCACCTCGCCCGGGATCCGGATGGCAAGGCCTGGCCCGGGGAAAGGATGACGATCCACAAAGGCATCGGGAAGGCCGAGTTCGCGGCCGAGATCACGAACCTCGTCCTTGAACAATTCGCGAAGCGGCTCGACCAATTTCATGTTCATCCGCTCGGGAAGGCCGCCGACATTGTGGTGGCTCTTGATCGTCACCGACGGCCCGCCGGTGAAGCTGACGCTTTCGATCACGTCCGGATAGAGCGTGCCCTGGGCCAGGAAATCGGCACCGCCGACCTTCCTCGCCTCTTCCTCGAAAATGTCGATGAACGTCTTGCCGATGAATTTTCGCTTGGCTTCCGGATCCTCGACTCCGGCCAGGCCACCGAGAAACAGATCCTGTGCCTGAACATGAACAAGGGGGATGTTGTAATGGCCGCGGAACAGGCTGACGACCTGTTCGGCCTCGCTTTGGCGCATCAGCCCATGATCGACGAACACGCAGGTGAGCTGCTCGCCGATCGCTTCGTGAATCAGGACTGCGGCGACAGCGGAATCGACTCCCCCCGAAAGGCCGCAAATGACTCTCCCTTTCCCCACCTGGTCCTGGATTTCGGCGATCTTGGCGGCCCGGAATTCTGCCATCGTCCAGTCGCCCGGAAGACCGCAGACGTGGCGCACGAAATTGGCGAGCAGCTTTCCGCCATCGGGGGTGTGGACGACCTCGGGGTGAAACATCAGGCTGAAGAATCGCCGCTCTTCATCCGTCGCCACCGCATAAGGCGCCCCCTCGGACCGGGCGACGACTGAAAAGCCTTCGGGGAGCGCCTCGACCCGGTCGCCATGGCTCATCCATACCTGATGGACTTCGCCCGGCTTCCAAAGCCCGTCGAACAGAGCGGATTCGGCCGCGATCTCGATGAAGGCCCGGCCGAATTCCCGGCTTTCCGAAGGCGCGACCCGGCCGCCCAGCTGGTGAGCCATGGTCTGTTGACCGTAGCAGATCGCGAGGATCGGAATTCCGGCGGAAAAGAAATGCTGAGGGGCGCGCGGACTGTCCTCCCACATGACCGAAGAGGGCCCGCCCGAAAAGATGATCCCTCTCGGCTGAAGCCGATCAAAGGCTTCTTCGGCGCGGCTGAACGGCGCGATCTCGCTATAGACTCCGGCTTCCCGCACCCGGCGGGCGATGAGCTGGGTGACCTGGCTGCCGAAATCGACGATGAGGATGGAGTCTGGAGGCTGGATCGTCATTGCGGGCGATTAGGGCAGTGACCGCCTCGCTGTCCAGCATAGGCCTGGGTCGCGTCGGGAGCGCGGTCAAAGGAAAGGCGCGCGGAACACGAGGTTCCGCGCGCCATCATTGGTTCTTTCGGGCTTTAGCGGCGGGCGACGTCGAAGTCAGTGACCCGTCCATTGGCCCGTACGTCGCACTTGAAGCCGATACGGGGGTTGTAACGGTTCGACGCATAGCGATCGTAGCGGTTGTAATTGCCATAGCCGTAGCCGGCATCGATCACTCCGCGCACCCGGTAACGACCATTGCTTCGCCGGTCGATGTCAGTGACGTTCACACGTCCGCCACGCGCATAGCGCTCGGCCTGATAGGCGCAGGCGTTGACGGCCGTCCGATAATCGTCGCGATAGCGGGTGCGGCTGTCATAGCCATAGCGATTGCGGTCATTGCTGAGCGCCGCGACGATCGCGGCGATTCCGCCGACCACGGCAACACCGGTAATGATGTCGCCCGCGTCGACGCCGCGGTCGCGGCGATCATTCCATTGCGCTTCGGCCGGCGAAGCGGCGGAGATGGTCAGGGCGACGGCACCAGCGGCACCGGCCAGATATTTCGCGAGAGCCTTCATGGGCATCCTCCTGTTCCAAAAGACGCGGGGGATCCGAATCTTGAGTACCGTTATAAAGGGTGGGCAATGACCTCGGACTGAACTGGCTCTTAGGCTGCCGTTCATCTTCAGGGCCATTCAGATGAACGAAATACCGTTTCCCCGCCGCTGCCGGTCCAACGACATGAATGCCGGTTCCATTCATCCCCGGCGCCCATTATGGCTTGCGAGGATCGGGTTCGCGTCGGGGGAAAAGATGAAATTGAGGGTCCTAGCCGCATCGATTGCGCTCGCCTGGGCAAGCGGGGCGGCAAGGGCCGAGGCCCCGGCGGAGGCGCCGAAGCTGATCGTCGCCATCGCGGTCGATCAATTCTCTTCCGACCTGTTCGTCCAGTACCGCCAGCATTTCACGGGCGGCCTCGCCCGCCTCTCCCGCGGAATCGTCTTCCCGGCCGGTTACCAGGGCCATGCAGCGACGGAGACCTGCCCCGGCCATTCGACGATCCTGACCGGGGCCCGTCCGGCCCGGACCGGGATCATCGCGAACAATTGGTACGACCTGGACGCACAGCGCGCGGACAAGTCCATTTACTGTTCGGAGGACGAGCGGATCGAAGGAAGCTCATCCGATCGCTACACCGTCTCGGCCTGGCACTTGCGGGTTCCGACCCTGGGCGACCTGATGCGCAGGGCCAATCCGGAAAGCCGTTCCGTCGCCATCGCCGGAAAGGACCGGGCGGCAATCATGATGGGCGGGCATGAACCCGATTCACGCTGGTGGTGGGGAGGCAGAGCCTTCGTCACCCATGAAGGCTCGAGGCCGTCGCCGGCTGCCGAGCGGATCAACGCCGAGATCGAAGCCCGGCTCGCCCAGCCCAGGTCACCCCTTCCGTTGAACCCGATCTGCTCGCCGCTGAGCCGGTCGATCCCGGTCGAAGGCGGCGGCAGGCCGGCCGGTGCCGGCCGCTTCGCGCGCGAGGCCGGTGACCGCACCGCCTTTCGTGCGTCGCCCGATTTCGACGGCGCCACCCTTGCGCTCGCCGTCGCGGTCCAGAAGGAGATGGGGCTCGGCCGGCGCGAGTCGACCGACCTCCTCGCCATCGGTCTTTCAGCAAGCGACTATGTCGGCCACAGTTTCGGGACGGGCGGCGGCGAAATGTGCCACCAGCTGCTCACGCTCGACCAGGCGCTCGGCGATTTCTTCGAATATCTGGACGGTGAGGAGATCGACTATGTCGTGATGCTCACGGCCGATCATGGCGGGCTCGACATTCCGGAGCGTCAGCGCCAGCTGGCCGAGCCGGAGGCTGCCAGGGTCCAGTCGGAACTCGCCGTGGAGAAAGTGGATTCGGAGCTTCGGAACCGTTTCGGGCTGGAGCGCCAGGCACTGTACGGCGAATATGTTTCAGGCGACATGTATGTCGATCCTCGTCTCGAGCCCGATCTTCGCCGCCAGGTGATCGACGCGGCGATCAGCCATTATCGGCGACATCCTCATGTCGCCCGGGTCCTTACCCGCTCAGAGATCGAGGCTTCGGCGCCGCCCGCCGGACCGCCCGACACCTGGAGCCTGGTCCAGCGCGCGGCCGCATCCTACGACCGCGAGCGTTCGGGCGACTTCCTCGTTTTGCTGGAACCCCGGATCACTCCGATCTTCGACACCAGCAGGGGCTATGTCGCCACCCACGGAAGCCCGTGGGATTATGACCGCAAGGTGCCGATCCTGTTCTGGCGGAATGGGCTGACGCCGTTCGAGCAGCCCTTGTCGGTGGAAACCGCGGACATCATGCCGACTCTCGCCGCCCTGGCCGGCATCGCAATCGATCCTTCGACAATTGACGGGCGCTGCCTGGACCTGATCGAGGGGCCCGAAAGCTCCTGTCCGGCAGCGCCCGTAAACTGATCAGCAGGACCGGTCGATCTCGCGACCGACGAGCGCTCCAAGCGCTCCGCCGATGATCGCCCCGGTGGTTCCGCTTCCGCCGCGGCGCGAATAGCGACGGCCATCCCGGCCGATCTCGCGGCCAAGCAGGGCGCCGGCTGCGCCACCGACGATGGCACCGGTCGTGCCCGAACCGCAGCGGCGGTCGCTATAGTAGCGACGGTTGTCATAGGCCCGGCGGTCATAGCCACGGCCATAATCGCCGCGGCCATAATAATCGCCGCGCCGGTAGCGTCGCGGCGCTTCGCGATAATAGCCGTCACGATAATGATTGCTGGAATAGCCGCGGTCATAATAGCCGCCGCCGCGGTAATCGGCCTGGGCCGCGGACGGAAGGGCGACAAGGGCCGCAAGCGACGCAGCGCTGCCGATGAAGAATTTCCTGAGCATGGTACGAGCTCCCGAGTGGATAAGCCGGCGACCTACAGCGCCGCCGAAACCGGACCGTGCCACCCTGTGCCTGACCTGACGATGAACGCGCCGGACCCGTCAGCCGGCCAGTTTCATTTCTCCGCGAGCGAAGGCGATCCCAAGCGACAGGCTTTCCGCGATCCGGGCCGCCTTTTCCTGCATCGCCGCCGCAGCCGGCGGTGACAGCAGTTCTTCGGTCGATTCCTTCCACAGCGCCAGCCAGCGCTCGAACGAGTCGGCACGGATCGAATCGCCATGCTTCGCATGGGCCGGAAGCGGCCGCCCCTTGTATCGCCCGCTGCCCAGCATCACCGACGACCAGAAGGCCTGGAGCCGGTCGAGATGGTCCGGCCAGTCCTCGATTGCGCCGTTGAAGACAGGTCCGATCAGTGGGTCGTTCCTGACCCGGCCATAAAAATGTTCGACCAGCTCGCGCAGCCTGGCCTCGGTGATCTCGTTCGGCGACTTCTCGTTCATGCTTTCCATATAGGTCATATAGGCGTCTTTTTCGATTTTCCCGCGGCCCGGATCGGCTATGCCTTCCTTACTCTTTCAGGGAGGACGATGCCGATGCGCCTTTTCACCCTTCTCGCCTTGCTCCTCCTTGTCCATCCGGCCCGCGCCCAGCCCGGGCAGCCCAGCCTTGCTCCAGAAGCGGAGCGGGTCCTCATCCATGCGGGAGTGCTGCTCGACCGACCCGGAAGGGAAGCCCGCCGAAGGGCGAGCATTCTCATCGCCAATGGCAGGATCGAAGCGGTTCGGGACGGTTTCATCGAACCTTCGGAAGGGACCCGCCTCATCGACCTTTCCGATCGTTTCGTCCTCCCCGGACTGATCGATTCCCACGTCCATCTCACGTCCGACCGGGCCGGGGTTGAAGGGGTGCTCGCCGAAGTCACGGACAGCATCGCCCTTCGCTCCCAGGAAGCGGCCTGGAATGCCCGCAAGACGCTCGATGCCGGCTTCACCACGGTTCGCAACCTTGGCTCGGGCGACGGCATAACCCTTGGCCTTCGCGAAGCGATCGCCAGGGGCTGGGCCCAGGGCCCAAGGATCCTCGATTCCGGAACCAGCCTTTCGGCCACCACTGGCCATATGGATCCGACTCTTGGAGTGCGCGAAGAGTTTCACGACGTGCTTCGCGAGGAAGGGAGTGTTTGCGACGGGGCCGACGACTGTCGGCGGGCCGTTCGCCGCCAGATCGCCCGGGGCGCCGATCTCATCAAGATCGCGACGACCGGCGGGGTCAACAGCCGGATCGGGCTCGGCCTCGGAGCGCAGATGTTCGAGGACGAGGTCCGGGCCATCGTCGAGACCGCCCATCTTTATGGACGAAAGGTCGCGGTCCACGCGCACGGCGCCGACGGGATTGCTCTGGCGCTCCAAGCCGGCGCCGATTCAATCGAACATGGAACGATGATCGACGACGACGTGCTTCGGATCTGGAGGGGCAGGAAGACCTATTATGTGCCGACCTTGTCGACTGTGAACGGCTATATCGAGCGGCTTCGCAACAATCCCGGCGCCTATAGCGGCGAGGTCCGGGAAAAGATCGAATGGCGGATCGGGATTACGGGCCAGTCGCTTCGTCGGGCCGTCCCGGCGGGCATCCCGATCGCCTTCGGGACCGATGCCGGAGTGTCCCTTCACGGCCGGAATGCCGACGAATTCCTGCTGATGGTCGAACATGGAATGACTACGATGGCGGCGATCGAGGCAGCGACCGTCAATGCCGCCGACCTGCTTGGAATAAGCGACCAGGCGGGATCGATCGAGACGGGCAAGGTGGCCGATATCATTGCCGTTCGCGGCGACCCGCTGGCCGACATCGGAATCCTCCGAGCGGTCGATTTCGTCATGGCCCGGGGCCGGGTCCACCGCCAGGATCCCTGAAACAAGGCGCAGCGGCGCCCCAATCGACCGACCAGCAAGGATACAGAATGATGACGATGATGATCGACCGCCGCCGCTTTCTTCTTTCCGGCGCCGCCGCGACCGGCGCGCTCGCGCTTTCCGGCTGCGCAGGCCTTGAGCCGGGTTCGCCGGCCGCTCGGGCGCGATCGCTCTATGACAGCATCTTTGAAGGCATGCTTCGGTCGGCGCCGGAAATGGCGACCGGTCTTGGCCTCGACACCGGAGAGCGAGCCTGGCTCAAATCGCGGCTCGGCGATTCCTCGCCAGCCGGAAGGATGAACCAGTTTCAGGCCGTGATCGATCATCTGCCGCGGCTTCGGTCGATCGACCGCGCCGCCCTCGCCGGCCGCGACCGGGCCTGGCTCGACACGGTCCTATGGCTCGGGGATCGAATGACCGAGGCAGCGAGCATCCCTTTTGGAGGCATTGGCGGCTATGGCTATCCCGTCCCATACGCGATTTCGCAGCTCACCGGATCCTATCAGGAAGTCCCGGATTTCCTCGACAGCCAGCACAAGGTGGAGAGCCGGGAGGATGCCGAGGCCTATCTTTCCAGGCTCGAGGATTTCGCCCGTAACGTGAAATTCGAAGTCGACCAGGCGCGGGCCGATTCCGGCCGCGGCGTGGTTCCGCCCACCTACATAATCGACAAGGCGCTGATCCAGACCCGGGCGCTTCGCGGCGAAAGCGGAATGGAATCGGCGCTTGTCCAGTCGCTGGTTCGCCGGACCCGGGAGAAGCAGATCGATGGCGACTGGGGTAGGCAGGCGGCGGCGATCGTCGACGGCGGCCTCGCCTCGGCGATCGACCGCCAGATTGCGCTCCTTGAAGGATTGCGCCGCGGCGCCGGGACCAGCCCGGCCGCCGGCCGGCTTCCCGACGGCGAGCGTTTCTACCAGCTCTGCCTGCGCTACCATACGAGCACTGCACTGACCCCCGACGAAGCCCATGAGATCGGCCTTCGCCAGATGGCGGAGCTCAGCGCCGAGGTGGATCCGCTCCTCCGCCGCGAGGGTCTGACGAGCGGAAGCGTCGGCGATCGGATCAACCGACTTCGGGAACAGGAGCGCTACCTCTATCCCAATACGGATTCGGGGCGGGAGCAGTTGCTGGGCGATGTCCGGCGGCAGATGGAAGATGTGCGGGCACGAATGCCTGACTATTTCAACATCATCCCGACTTCGCCGATGGAGGTGAAGCGGGTTCCGCCGGCGA
>CAYOJN010000103.1:0-3298 GCA_964404245.1 uncultured Sphingosinicella sp.
AGCCGACGACGGCCAGGCGGGCCCCGGGATCGCCGAGACAGACCTCCTGGAGGGGCGCGGTCTGGGCAACGCCGTCCACTTTCGCGGCGCGAAGGTCGGTCATCGCCTGATGGTTGTCGGGCGCATAGTCGATATGGCCGGTGGCGACATTCTTCTCGATCCCGCCGATCCGGTGGGTGAGGCCAGGCGTTCCGGGACGGATCCAGACACGGGCCAGTTTCTCGTCGCGGGCATAGGGATTGACCCGCTCCCCTTCCGCCAGCGGCGTATCGTGAAAACGGACCGGGAATGGCGCGTAAGCGGACATGTCCGGCACCCGCCAGGGCTCGGCCGCATTGGCGATATAGCCGTCGGTGAGGAGCATGACCGGGGTCATGTACTGAACGGCGATCCGGCAGGCCTCGATCGCGCAGTCGAAGGCGTCGGCCGGCGAGCGGGCGGCGATGACCGGCATCGGCGCATCGCCATTGCGGCCGAACACCGCCTGGTAGAGATCCGACTGCTCGGTCTTGGTCGGAAGTCCGGTCGATGGCCCGCCGCGTTGGGAATTGACGATGACGAGCGGAAGCTCGGTCATGATCGCAAGCCCCATCGCCTCCGTCTTCAGGGCGATTCCGGGGCCGGACGACGAGGTCACTCCAAGCGATCCGGCGAAACTGGCGCCGATCGCTGCGCCGATCGCCGCAATCTCATCCTCGGCCTGGAAGGTGGTGACTCCATATTCCTTCAGCCTCGACAGGTGGTGAAGGATGGCCGAGGCCGGAGTGATCGGATAGCCGCCGAAGAAGATCGGAAGCGAGGCGAGCTGGGCGCCGGCGACCAGGCCGAGCGAAATGGCCTCTGCCCCGGTCACGGTTCGATAGAGCCCCGGCTCGGCGGGCGCCGGATCGATATGCCTCTGGATGACCTGGCCGCCAATTTCGGCCGTCTCGCCATAGGCATGGCCGGCATTGAGTGCGGCGATATTGGATTCGGCCAGTTCCGGCGCCTTGGCGAACTTGGTCCGAAGCCAGTCTTCGATCGGTTTGCGGTCGCGGTCGAACATCCAGAGCGCGAGGCCCAGGGTCCACATATTCTTGCAGCGAAGTGCTTCCTTGTTGCCGAGTCCGAATGGCTTCACGGCGTCGAGGGTCAGCTGCGATATGTTGAGCCGGACGAGCTGCCAGCGGGCAAGGCTGTCATCCTCGAGCGGGTTCGACTCATAGCCGGCCTTGGCCAGGTTGCGGGCACCGAACTCGCCTTCGTCGGCGATGATCAGTCCGCCGGGCTTCAGATCGGCGACGTTCACCTTCAGCGCCGCCGGGTTCATTGCCACCAGGACGTCGGGCGAATCCCCGGCCGTCTCGATCGCCGAGGAACCGAAATTGATCTGGAAGGCGGAGACTCCGAAGGTCGTCCCCTGAGGCGCCCGGATCTCGGCCGGAAAGTCCGGGAAGGTGGCGAGATCGTTGCCGGACAAGGCGGTGGACAAGGTGAACTGTCCGCCCGTCAGCTGCATTCCGTCCCCGGAATCGCCTGCAAATCGAACGACGACCGCTTCCAGCGGCGAACGGGATTGCGCCTCTTCGGGCGTCAGCAGGTGAGTGGCCGTGGCCAATTGGGGTTCCTTCTCGTTCGCGAGCGGCCGTGACGATAGACGGCACATTAGCTTGTCCTTGGACCGACAGCCAGTGGCGGCAGGCCCTGCTTCCCTTATGACCGGCTAGATAGTGACGACGATTCGCAGCGCAACGGAGTGAGCGTGACAGAAACCCAGATTCGGCCCGACGTCCGGCAATTTCTCGACTATCTCAACAACCTTCCCGGGCCGAAGAGCCACGAGGTCGAGCCCGCCGAGGCCCGGCTGATGATGCTGAAATCGCGCGAGGTCGCCGACGCTCCGGTCGGTGAGCTTGCATTGATCCGGGACCTGACCTGCCCTGGGCCGGGCGGCGATATCGGTCTTCGGCTTTATGATTCGCGCGAGCAGCGCGAGCCTGGGCCCCTCCTCCTCTTCTTCCACGGCGGCGGCTTCGTGCTCGGGGATCTCGACACCCACGAGCCCTTCTGTGCCGAAATGGCCCGCCTTCTCGACATGCCGGTCCTTGCCGTCGACTATCGGCTCGCCCCCGAACACCCCTGGCCTGCGGGGGTCGAGGATTCGATCGCCGCCGCGCGCTGGGCAGCGTCCAGCCCGGAAGCGCTCGGCCGAAAGGTGACCGGGCTCGTCACCTGCGGCGACAGCGCCGGCGGCAATCTGGCGATCATCTGCACGCTCGCCCTTCGCGACGAACCGGCGGCGGTCCCGGTCATCGCCCAATGGCCGATCTACCCGGCCGCCGATCCGGCCCGCCGCTATCCCAGCCAGGAGAGGTTCGGCGAAAACCATCTGCTCAGCGATGCCGGGATGAAATGGTTCGACCAATGTTACCGCCCCGACGGCACAAACTGGCTCTATTCGCCGATGCTGAAGAGCCAGGCCGGAATGCCGCCGACTCTGATCGTCACCGCAAGCCATGATCCAATCCGTGACCAGGGCCGGGCCTATGCCGGCGCCTGCGTCGGGGCCGGAGTTCAGACCATTTATCAGGAAGCTTCCGGAACCATCCACGGATTCATCAATCTTCGGCGTGCCATTCCCTCCTCCGACAAGGACATAAAGCGGGCCGTCGCTGCACTGAAACTCCTCCTTTGGGAGGCGATCCGATGAACCTGGAGCGATATCGGCCTGCGGCCGGCGTGATGCTGATCAACAAGGAAGGCCAGGTGTGGGTTGGCCAGAGGCTCGATAGCAAGCTGGAAGCCTGGCAGATGCCTCAGGGCGGGCTCGACGAAGGCGAGGAACCGATCGATTGCGCCCTTCGCGAGCTGGAGGAGGAAACCGGGATCCCGCCGGACCTGGTCGAGATCCTGGCCAGGGCCAGGGGCGAATATGTCTATGACCTGCCCCCCGACCTGGTCGGCAAGGTCTGGAAGACGCCATGGCTCGGCCAGCGCCAGACCTGGTTCCTCGCCCGCTTCCTCGGCACCGACGAGGATGTGAACCTGGAAACTGCGGAACCTGAATTCCGGGCGTGGCGCTGGGTCGATCCGGGCGAACTCCCCAACCTGATCGTTCCGTTCAAGAAGAAGCTCTACGAAGATGTTCTGGAAGCCTTTTCGGAATGGCTCAATTTTCCCGAGGAAGATCCGGGGGACTCGACGGCCTAGTTTTCCCGGCGAAGGCCGAGATCCATGAACACGACACATCGAGTGTTCGCGCGGCGGCGAACGAAGTGCAGCCTCGGCCAGGATCGTGTTCCTGGGCCCCGGCCTTCGC
>CAYOJN010000103.1:3398-7230 GCA_964404245.1 uncultured Sphingosinicella sp.
CGGCGAACGAAGTGCAGCCTCGGCCAGGATCGTGTTCCTGGGCCCCGGCCTTCGCAGGGAAAGAGCTGGGGGTGATGGCTCGACGTGCCTCCTTGAGTGATGCCGCGCTTCCCAATGGCGGGGACAGGCTCTAGACCCCCACCATGCCGGGACTGACCGACATCGAGGCTGCGGCGATCGAACGCAGTGCCGACGAGCCGATGCTGGACCAGGTCATGGCCTGGTCTGCGGTGAACAGCGGCTCGCGGAACCTGGCCGGCCTCGATCGAATGGCCAGCCTGCTCGCCGACGCCTTCGCAGCTCTTCCGGGCGAGCTTCGGCTGCTCGATCCCTCGCCGGTTGACGTCATGACGCCGGACGGGCGGCTCGAGCCGATTGCTCATGGGCGAAACCTCCACCTGAAGGTTCGGCCCGAAGCCCCGGTCCAGCTCCTTCTCACCGGCCATATGGATACCGTCTTCGCCTCCGATCACCCTTTCCAGGAGGTCTTCTGGCGCGAGGAGGGAATCCTGGGCGGTCCGGGCGTTGCTGACATGAAGGGCGGGCTTGCGGTGATGCTCGCAGCGCTCCGCGCGGTCGAATCCAGCCCCGTAGCTTCCGGCCTTGGCTACGAAGTCCTGGTCAACAGCGACGAGGAAGTGGGTTCGCCGGGCTCCGCGGCCCTGATCGCCCAGTCGGCAGCGGGGAAGCGGGCCGCACTCACCTACGAGCCATCCGCCCTCCCCGACGGCACTCTTGCCGGCGCTCGCCCGGGCAGCGGCAATTTCTCCTTCTTCGTCCAGGGCCGAAGTGCCCATGCCGGCCGCAATCCCGAGGAAGGCCGAAACGCCCTGGTCGCGGCCGCCGACCTTGCTCTCAGGCTTGCCGAAGGCAGGGCTGCGGGCCTCAGCGTCAATCCGGCCAGGATCGATGGCGGAAGCCCGAACAATGTCGTTCCCGACCAGGCGGTGCTTCGGGTCAACCTTCGACCGGCATCGATCGAACTCCAGCGCAAGGCGGAGCGGCTGATCGAACGATCGCTCGCCGAAGTCTCAGAAAATCATGATGTTCGGATCCACGCTCACGGGTCTTTTGCCAGGCCTCCCAAACCTTTGAGCGAGGAAACTCTGAAACTGTTCGAACTCGTTCGACGCTGCGGCGCCGATCTTGGCCAGGCCATCGACTGGCGCGATACGGGCGGTGTGTGCGACGGCAACAATATCGCGGCCTGCGGGGTGCCGGTCATCGACACGATGGGCGTTCGCGGGGGAGCGATCCATTCCGACTCCGAATATATGATCGCCGAAAGTCTCGCCGAGCGGGCAGCCCTTTCCGCGCTGACGATGATCCGGCTTGCGCAGGGGGAGAGAGATTGAACTTCAAGGTGAGAGCGGCAAGGAGCGAAGACTTCCAGGCCCTGTATGAAATGGCGAAGTTGACGGGCGGCGGATTCACCAATCTGCCCGCCGACAAGGGCACTCTGGTGACCAAGCTCGCGCGATCGGCCGACGCCTTTGGTCGGGACGAGGAGAGCGACGAAGGCGATCTGTTCGTGTTCGTTCTCGAAAATGTCGATACCGGGCAGATCCGGGGAACCTGCCAGGTGTTCAGCCGAGTGGGGATCGCCCAGCCCTTTTACTCCTACCGGACCAGCACTCTCACCCAGACGTCGCCGGAGCTTGGGCGGACCTTCCGCGCCGAAATGCTGATCCTATGCACCGACTTCGAGGGGAGTTCCGAAGTGGGCGGCCTGTTCCTTCATCCCAACGAACGGGCCGGCGGGCTGGGCGTGCTTCTGGCCCGAAGCCGCTACCTGTTCATCAAGCTTCACCGCGAGCGTTTCGCCGACCGGCTTCTGGCGGAGCTTCGAGGAGTGATCGACGAAGCCGGCGGATCGCCCTTCTGGGACGCGATCGCCGGGCGATTCTTCGGAATGAGCTTCCAGGAGGCCGATGAATTCAACGGAGCGCACGGGACCCGGTTCATCGCCGACCTGATGCCGAAGACCCCGGTCTATACCGCAATGCTTCCAGAAGCTGCTCGAGCCGTCATGGGCGTTCCTCATCCCTCCGGCCGGGCTGCAATGAAAATGCTTGAAAATGAAGGCTTTGCCTGTGAAGGCTATATCGACATCTTCGATGGCGGGCCGACCATGTCGGTCGCAACGGACCAGATAAGAACGATCCGGGAATCGCGCGAAATGCGGCTCGATTCGATATCCGACGAAGGCGGAACGAAGATGATGCTTTCGGCTGGCAAAAGGGAGAATTTCGCTGCCTGCTATGGTCGGGTGACGATCGGCGCTGACGGCCAGGTCATCATGGATTCGCAGTCCGCCCGGTTGCTCGGAATCGGCCCCGGTGACAGCTTCCTCGCGACGGGCCGCTGAACGATGGCCGCGGTTGAGATCAATTTCGACGGAATCGTCGGCCCGAGCCACAATTATTCCGGCCTCAGTCTCGGCAATATCGCTTCGACGACCAACAAGGGCATGGTCGCCTTCCCAAGGGCAGCGGCGCTCCAGGGTGTCGCCAAGATGCGGCACAACCTGGACCTTGGCCTTCCCCAGGGCCTGTTCCTGCCCCATCCCAGGCCCAATCGTGGCTGGCTCGACTCGCTCGGCACCAGCCCCGACCAGGTCCCGGACTCGCTTCGGCCGGCGGCCTTTTCCGCCTCGGCCATGTGGGCGGCCAATGCCGCCACCGTCTCGCCTGCCCCGGACACGAAGGATGGCCGCTGCCACCTGACCGTCGCCAATCTCAGGACCATGGCTCACCGAAGCCATGAATGGCCCGAAACGCTCAAACAGCTCCGGCTGGCCTTTGCCGACGAACGCCTTTTCGCCGTCCATCCGCCGGTCCCTCCGACCTTCGGCGACGAAGGGGCGGCCAATCACATGCGACTGACCAGCGCCCATGACGAGGCCGGGGTCGAAATCTTCGTCTATGGCGTCCGCGGCGGCGCCTTCCCGGCCCGGCAGCATGTGGAGGCCTCGAGGGCCATTGCCCGGCTCCATCGTCTCGATCCGGAGCGGACTTTGTTCGTCGCCCAGTCCGAGACCGCCATTGCGGCCGGCGCCTTTCACAATGACGTCGTCGCCGTCGCCAACGAAAATGTCCTGTTCACCCACGAACAGGCCTTCGAGGACCAGAAGGCCGTCTATGCCGCGCTCAGGCAACGCCTTCCCGGGGTCGAGATCGTCGAGGTCCCGGCGGCCCTGGTCAGCCTGGAAGACGCGATTCGTTCCTATCTGTTCAATGCCCAGCTGGTGACTCTTCCAGAGGGCGGAATGGCCCTGGTCCTGCCGGAGGAAGCCCGGGAAATACCGGCGGTGTGGAAGTGGCTGGAGGCGATGGTGGCCGGAAACGGCCCGATCCGCCGCCTCTTCATCGTCGATGTGCGCCAGTCGATGGCCAATGGCGGCGGCCCGGCCTGCCTCAGGCTGAGGGTGGTTGCCGATCCGGCGACGATCGATCCCCGTTTTCTCCTCGACGAGGCGAAACTCGATCGGGTCGGGACCTGCATCGAACAGCAATGGCCGGAACGGATCGCCCCGACCGACCTTGTCGACCCGTCGCTGTGGGAGCGGATCGAACAGGCACGCCAGTCACTCTGCCGGGTCCTTGAGCTGGACGAGCTGGTCTAGATCACGCGCAAGTGTTTCCCGGCGACGGCCGGGATCCATGGACACGGTGGTCAGAGCTTGAGCACGGCGGCGAACTGAGTGCGCTTTCGGGGAGGAACGTGTTCATGGGCCCCGGCCTACGCCGGGGACGGTGATATTGGCCGGCGCAAGTGTTTCCCGGCGAAGGCCGGGATCCATGAACACGGTGGGTAGAGCTTGAGCGCGGCG
>CAYOJN010000104.1:0-7154 GCA_964404245.1 uncultured Sphingosinicella sp.
ATTTCAGCCGGATCCGGGGGACCCAGTTCGACCTTCTCGACCTCCAGCGGGTCGAAGTGCTTCGTGGGCCGCAGGGCACGCTCTATGGCAAGAATACGATCGGCGGCGCCTTGTCCTTCGTCACCCGCCGGCCGGGCAATGATTTCCGTGGCGACTTCCATGTCGCTTATGGCGCCTATGACATGATGGAAGCGCGCGCCTCCATTTCGGGACCAATCAGCGACACGCTCGCCTTCGGCATTGCAGCCCTCCATTCGCAGCGCGACGGCTTCGTCGAAGACGAGGTTCTCGACCGCGAATATAATGACAAGAATACGGAAGCGGTCCGCGGCACCCTGGCCTTCACTCCGGCAAGCAATATCCGGGTCGATTTCAGCGCCGATTATGCGAGGGACGACACCGCCCTCAACGTCGGTCAGCCGCAGAACAGCCTGACCTATCTTCTTGGCGGCGACCTGCTCGTCCTTCCGACCGCGCCGCAGGATTATGACTTTACCGGCCGGACGACGCCTTCGCTCCCCAATTCGACCAAGATGACCCACTGGGGCATGTCGCTGAACACGGCCATCGACGTCAGCGAGGCGGTCACCCTGCGTTCGATCACCGCCTATCGCGAACTGAAGACCGACGATTATATCGATATCGATGCGACCCAGTTCGAAACCGGCGACGTGTTCGTCGGAGTCGATCAGAACCAGGTCAGCCAGGAATTCCAGGTCAACATCAACACCGGCCCGCTTTCTGCCGTTGGCGGTCTCTATTACCTCAGCGAAATCGTGACCTCGCACCAGGAGGCCTATGCCGACGACCTGCTCGGGCCGCTCTTCGGCAACGCCACCTTCCTTCGAACGATCGACGATGACCTGGAGACGACGAGCTGGGCCGCTTATGCCAATCTCAGCTACGAGCTGGTTCCCGATCTGCGCGTGGCCGTGGGCGCCCGCTATACCAGGGAAAAGAAGGACTATTTCCGGACCACCTCCACCTTTTCCAACTTCCCGGCCCTCAACGTCGATCCGGCCTTTTCCTTCGACGTCGTGAACACATGGGACAATTTCTCGCCCATGGCCTCGATCGACTATCAGATCGACCCGGCGACGATGATCTATGCCCGCGTTGCTCGCGGCTTCAAGTCGGGCGGCTTCAACGGCCGGGCCAACAATCCCGGGGAGCGGGCGCAATATGATCCGGAGACGGTCACCTCGTTCGAAGCCGGAATCCGGACCACGATCGCGGACCAGCTGCGCCTGAACGCCACCGCCTTCTACAATGATTATCGCAATTTCCAGGCGCGCGTTCAGAGCACCGGGACCGATCCCGTCACCGGCCTTCCGGCACCCCTGCTGAGCGTCCTCAACGCCGGCGAGCTAAGCATCAAGGGCGCCGAGCTGGAACTGGCCTGGACTCCGGTCCGCGGGCTCCTTCTCGATACCCAGATCGGCTATCTCGACGCGCAATATGAGGAGTTTGAGGACATAAGGTTCCCGAACGGGAGCCGAGCCTTCCAGACCCCGCCTTTCGCGCCCGACTGGACGCTCCGTTTCGGCGCCCAATATGAAGCCGATCTCGGCCCGGCCGGTTTCCTCACCACCAGCGGTCAGCTCCGCTACCGCTCGGAAATGGCGCTGGCGGTCGACAATACGACGATCAGCACCAATCCGGCTCTGGTGAGCCGGCTCGAAGGCATGTTCCAGGAAGGCTATTGGCTCGGCGACGCCCGGGTGGTGTGGGAGAATAGCAGCCGGACCTACAATCTGGGCCTTTACGTCCAGAACCTGTTCGACGAGACGTACAAGACCGATGCCCAGGAATTCTCCAACATCGGCAATATCCGGACCGCTTATTATGGTGCCCCGCGGACCTGGTACATCCGCGCCGGCGTGCGGTTCTAGGAGCAAGGATCGATGGCGAGGAGCAGCGACGAAACGACACCCGGCGGTCGGGTGCTTGCAATCCTGCTCCTCGCCTACGTCTTCAATTTTCTCGATCGGCAGATCCTCAGCATCCTGCAGATCCCGATTCAGGCCGAACTCCAGCTAACCGACAGCCAGATCGGCCTGATGGGCGGGCTTGCCTTCGCTCTCCTCTATTCGGGACTTGGAGTCCCGGTTGCCTGGCTCGCCGATCGCAAGGACCGGGTCGTCATCATCGCTGCGAGCCTCGGGATCTGGAGCGCCTTCACCGCCTTGTGCGGAGCGGCCCAGAATTTCTGGCAGCTCTTCCTGTCCCGGATGGGCGTCGGCGTCGGCGAAGCCGGCGGAGTGGCGCCAGCCTATGCCCTCATCTCCGATTTCTTTCCGCCCGAACGCCGGGCGAGGGCGATGGCGATCTTTTCGCTCGGGATTCCGATCGGATCGGCGCTTGGAATCTTCTTCGGCGGCTGGCTTGCGACCAGCATCAACTGGCGGGCGGCGTTCGTGATCGTCGGCGGCCTCGGACTCCTGCTGGTGCCCGTGCTCCTGCTCGGGATCAAGGATCCGGGCCGAGGCCGGTTCGACCGCGCCGCGGGAGCCGCGGTAGAACCGGCGCCGCCCTTCATGGTCGTGATGAAATATGTGCTCGCGAAGCCGACCTTCTGGATGATCTCGCTGGGCGCCGCCTCCGGCTCGATCCTCGGCTATGGGCTGGCGTTCTGGCTGCCGCAATTCCTCACCCGCTCTCGAGGCCTCGAGCTGATGGACATCAGCTGGTTCTATGGCAGCATCGCCCTCATCGGTGGGGTTGGCGGGGTGTGGCTCGGCGGATGGTTCGGCGATCGGCTCGGACGGATCCGGCCGGCCGGTTACCCGCTCATTCCGGCCTTCTGCTTCCTCCTCGCAGCGCCCCTCTACGCCGTCGGAATCGCCCATCCGTCGCTGACCGTGGCCTGGTTCATGATCACTCTCGGCACCGCCCTCGGCCTTGCCTGGCTGGGGCCGATCATCGCCGCAGCCCAGCATATCGTTCCGCCCAACATGCGAGCGACATCCTCTGCCGCCTTCCTCCTGATCAACAACCTGCTCGGAATCGGGTTCGGGATCTGGTTCGTCGGCAAGCTCAGCGACGTGCTGACGCCGGTCCATGGCGAGGACGCGCTTCAGCATGCGATGCTCTACAGCCTGGGCTTCTATCTGCTGAGCGCAGCCTTTTACGGACTGGCCGCCTGGCGGATCGGCCGCGACTGGTACAGGGCCGGGGACGTCACGGCTTCAGCTCAGGTGGCGAAAGCGGGGTCGAGCCTGTAGGCCTTTCGAAGGAGCGCCGGCCAGGCAAGCGCGCCGGCGGCCACTTTCAGCCCGATTTTGCCCTGTTGGGCGGTCACCTCCGGGGCGCCCTGGGGCGGATTGTTGAGATTGGACTCGCCCGCTGAAAGAGCGAGGATCTGCGCCTGGCAGGCCCGTTCGAGATAATAGAGTTTCAGGAACGCCTCTCCAACCGACCCCCCGACCGCGAGCGTGCCATGATTTCGAAGAAGCATCGCGCTCTTCTCGCCAAGGTCGGCGACCAGTCGTTCCCGTTCACCCAGATCGACGGCAACGCCCTCATAATCGTGATAGGCGACCTCGTCGCGGATCAGCATCGCCGTCTGGGTCAGCGGCAACAGGCCTTCGGAATGCGCCGACACGGCCTGGCCGTGCGGGGTGTGCAGATGCATCACCGCCAGAGCGTCCTCGCGCGCCATATGAATGGCACTGTGGATCGTGAAACCGGCCGGATTGGTGATGAAGGGCGTCGGTTCGACGGGATGCCCATTGAGATCCACCTTAACCAGCGACGAGGCGGTCACTTCCTCGAACATCAGATTGTAGGGGTTGAGCAGGAAATGATGTTCCGGGCCCGAGACCCGGGCGGACAGATGGGTGAAGATCAGATCATCCCAGCCATAATAAGCCACGAGCCGATAGGCGGCGGCCAGGTCGACCCGCACCTTCCATTCCTCGGCGCTGACCTTGCCCTGGAGCGACGGAATCTCCACCGATTCCAGCGGGCTCAACTCAGCAATGCCCTGATTGATCGCTTCAACCCGTCCCATGTCCACCTCCTGATCGAGGAACTTCAAAATCTGCCGGACCGGAAATCTCGCCTGACCGTCGAACCAGGTCCTGAACGAACATTTCGAATCGTCACCCTAGCGGCTCGGTTGCCCCGGTGCGACCCTGTCGGGGTGAGCGGCAGCAAAAGGCTCGAGCTCCGTCGCCTTCGAATCGGCCCGGACCAGGGTCGGATAGGGTTCGAGCGGGACGTTGAACCTGCGGGCATTGTACATCTGAGGGACGAGGCAGATGTCTGCCAAGCTCGGGGAGTCACCATGAAGGAAGTGCCCCGCCCGCGGTCGTGCAAGCACCTCCAGTGCTGCGAATCCCTGGGTGATCCAGTCCCGATACCATTCGTCGCGCGCCTCCTGGTCCAGGCCAAGCGCCGCGAGCTTCTTCAATATCCGAAGATTGTTGAGCGGATGGATGTCGCAGGCGATGGTGAGCGCAAGCGCGCGCACATGAGCCGCCGCCGCGGGATCGGCCGGAAGCAGTGGAGGCTCGGGCCGGGTCGACTCCAGATAGGCGATGATCGCCAGGCTCTGGGTGAGTTTCTGGCCGTCAATCTCGAGCATCGGGACCAGGCCTTGCGGGTTCAGTCGGCGATAGTCGTCACTCTCCTGATCGCTATCGAGCAGGTTCACCGCCCGGCTGTCATGGGCGATGCCCTTCAGGTTGAGGGCAATTCGGACCCGGTAGGAAGCCGAAGAGCGAAAATAGTCGTGAAGGACCGGCTTGTTCATGGCCGGGGCATAGCTGCAGCTTCGGCCCAAGGCTACGCCCCTGCTCTACACGGCGAAATTGGTCGCTCGCATCTCGCCGGGGCGGCAGATGAAGTGGAGCGGCCCTGTCCCGGCTCCGGGACAGGGCCCGCCATTCAATAATCGAGACCGTACCAGTTGTGGACCCGGCGGCCATAATCCCGGTTGAACCGGGGCTCGTCGTCGCGGCCGAAACTCGGCGCGCGTTCCAGGTCGCGATAGTCCATGTCGATACGGTAGCCGCCTTCCCTGGTATCATAATCCAGGAGCCGCCACGGCAGCGGATAGTAACGCTGGCCGATACCCAGGAAACCGCCATAGCTCATCACGGCATATTCGACCTGGCCCGAATATTTGTCGACCATGAAGTTGTAGATCGTTCCGAGCCGCTCGCCCTCCCGGCCATAGACGGGAGTCCCCTCGACCTTGTTGGACGCGATCAGCTTGCTGGTCTCGTCAATGGGGAGGCCCTCGCGATCATCGTCGCGGCCATAATCATCGTCGCGGTAACGGGACCGTTCGCTTTGGCGCGAGGAGCGGCCGTGGACTCGGTCGTCTCGATCGCCGTGGCGATCCCGTCCGCGAGTGCGGATCCGGTCGTCATCGCCGCGGAAGCGTTGCACATCCTCGTCGTCCCGGGTGAAGTTGCGACCGCTTCCGAAGCCGCCCGGTTCATTGTCCCGGTCGACCCTCTGGCGTCCACGTTCGCGGCGGTTCAAGCGGTCCTCGTCGCGGTCACCCGAAAAGATGCTGGTCCGGCCTCGGTCTCGGTCTCGCCAGCGGCCTTCGCCATCGGCAAAGGCGGTACTTCCATATCGGCCGTAGTCAGACATTTCATTCTCCTGTCTCAAAATCCTTGCCGGAATAGCCGGCTCCGGCACGGCCGGAGCCGGCCTCATGGTTCAGGACCGCGAGCGGCCGCTTCGGCCGCGGGTCCCATCGGCGCTTTCGGTCTGGGCACCGCTGCTGCCGGTGCTGGCCGTCGTCGCCGAGGCACTGCCGCCGCCCGCGCTGGTGGCGCCTGCGTCCTCGGCGCCGAGCGAGCTGGTGGAGGCGGTTCCCTGGACGGCCTGTCCAGTGCTGCTCGAGCCGCCCGCCTCACCTCGGGCGCTGAAATCGCCGCCGGTACCGCCAGCGGTCAGGCGGCTGGTTCGCCAGCTGTCGAAATCCTGGTCGAACTGCTTCTGCCGCTCGCTGCAATATTCCTGATATTCGCGGTCGAACTGCTGCAATTGCTGCTCCCGCCAGCGACGATAATTGTCGTCCCATTCGGCTCGCTGACTGCCGCCATAGCGGTTCTGGCTGTCCTGACCGCCAAAGGGGAATGAGCGATCGGATCGGCCAAAACGCCCCTGATCCTGCCCGCGGGAGGATGAACCGAAGCTTTGATAATGGGACTCCGATCCGCGATCGCGATCGGCCGAATAGGCGCTCCTGCCGGCATTGACGCCTCGATTGCCTCGGACCTGGTTCCGGCCTCCAGAGTCGCGATATTGGCTTCGTTGACTATCGAAGCCGCCGCCCCAGGCGCCGGAACGATCCGAATTCGAGCGTGGGGATTGGTCATAGTCTTCACGATCGCGGCGCAAATCCATCTCTCGCCGCCGTTCGGCCTCTTCATCGCCAAACCAGGACCTCACTTCGTCGCCGGCGCGGTCGATGAAGCCGCGCTCGTCGTCGGATCCGGCCTCCCAGCGGCCGCGGTCACGATCATGATCACGGCTCCAGCGTTCCGAGCCTCGGTCCCATCTGTCGTCGCGATCCTCCGAAAAGATCGAAGACTCGCGGTCCCGCCATCGGTCGCGGCGGCCGGTGCCCCCATAGCGATTGTCAGTCATCTTCCTCTCCTGAATAATTCGTCGTCAGGGATCGGGTCCCATGCCCTATCAATGCCTGCCGGAGGCCAGGGTTTCCGGGGGACGACGGCTTTCAGCCATACCGTGTGCGAGAGCAGGTCAATGGCGTCAGGGGCCGACATCCTGGATATGTTTGCGAGCCGCCCTGCGCGGTTGAGCGGCAAGACCGAGGGCCCGGGCGACATCATCGTCCCAACCATAAGGATCGGGACGAAGCGCAACCCGGCCGCCATCGACGAAGGCGCTGTGATAGAGGAGCCGTACTGGAATCTCGCCTGGAAGGTTGACGAACGTCTCCTCCTTTCTGGACCGCGCCCGCTGCCACTGATCGGTTATTCCATGGCGGGACGCGATCATGTCGGCGAAACCGAGCGCATTCTCGACCCTGACGCAGCCATGGCTGTGATGTCGCTCAGTTCGTCCGAACAGGGCCTTTGCGGGCGTGTCATGGAGGTAGATTGCGTGGTCGTTCTTCATGTCGAACTTGACCAGGCCAAGCGCATTGTCGGGGCCCGAGCCCTGGA
>CAYOJN010000105.1:0-7148 GCA_964404245.1 uncultured Sphingosinicella sp.
CAATGGCGCCGGCCTTGCCATGGCGACGATGGATATCATCAAGCTCAATGGCGCCTTTCCAGCCAATTTCCTGGACGTCGGTGGCGGCGCTTCGAGGGAGAAGGTCACGGCCGCGTTCAAGATCATCCTGTCGGATCCGGCGGTGAAGGGCATTCTCGTCAATATCTTCGGCGGCATCATGCGCTGCGACATCATCGCGGAAGGAATCGTCGCTGCGGCGCGCGAAGTGGATCTGGACGTTCCGCTGGTGGTTCGTCTCGAAGGAACCAATGTCGAGGAAGGCAAGCGGATCCTCGCCGATAGCGGTCTCGCCATCGTCCCGGCCGATGACCTGGGGGACGCGGCGCGCAAGATCGTCGCCGAGGTGAAGCAGGCCGCCTGAAGTCAAAAGCAGGCGCCGCCTTCCTGGCTCGCCTGCCCATCTCCGGAAGAAGGGGAGCGAAATGAAGCTTTTGGTCGCCGTGAAGCGGGTGATCGATTTCAACGTCAAGCCGCGGGTGAAGGCGGACGGGAGCGGGATTGATCTCGCCAACGTCAAGATGAGCATGAACCCGTTCGACGAGATTGCGGTCGAAGAAGCTATCCGGCTCAAGGAAAAAGGCCTGGCAGAAGAGATCGTGGCGGTGTCGATCGGGCCAGCCAAGGCGCAGGAAACGCTCCGGACGGCGCTCGCAATGGGTGCGGACCGCGCAATCCTGATCCATGCGGACGACGAGGTCGAGCCGCTCGCCGTCGCCAAATTGCTTGCGAAGGTGGCGGAAGAGGAACAGCCGGGTCTGTTCATACTTGGCAAGCAGGCGATCGACGACGACAGCAATCAGACCGGCCAGATGCTGGCCGCACTGCTGGGCTGGCCTCAGGGCACCTTTGCCTCCAGCGTCGAACTCTCCGGGGATAGCGTCAACGTCACTCGCGAGGTCGACGGCGGACTCGAGACGGTGAAGCTGAATGTGCCGGCGGTGGTCACGACCGATCTTCGACTGAACGAGCCGCGTTATGCGTCGCTCCCGAACATCATGAAGGCCAAGTCGAAGCCGCTCGCCCAGAAAACACCGGCCGATTATGGCGTCGACATCGCGCCTCGGATCAAGACGGTCAGGGTGACCGAGCCGCCTAAGCGCCAGGCCGGCGTAAAGGTCGCTTCGGTTGACGAACTCATCGACAAATTGCGGGCAACGGGAGTGATCGGATGACGACAGCTCTGGTTTGGGTCGATCACGAAGACGGCCAGTTGAAGGATTCCACTCTGGCTGCAGTGACCGCGGCAGCGAAGCTTGGTGAAGTCGAGCTCGTCATCGCCGGCGAGAATGTCGGGACGGTCGCGGAGCAGGCGGCGAAGATATCGGGCGCAAGCCGCGTACATGTTGCGGACGACCCTGCCTATGCACACGGTCTCGCTGAAAATATCGCTCCGCTCATCGTCCAGTTGATGGATCAGGCCGAATATTTCGTCGCTCCGGCGACGACCACCGGCAAGAATATTGCACCGCGCGTCGCTGCACTGCTCGACGTGATGCAGATTTCGGACGTTCTTTCCATCGAAGAGGATGGAAGCTTCACTCGCCCGATCTATGCGGGGAATGCCATCGCCACCGTCACCTCGTCGGACGAACGAAAGGTCATCACCGTTCGCGGCACGGCCTTCGACAAGGCAGCGACCGAAGGCGGGAGCGCGGAAATCGTCCCGGTTTCCGGTGCCGGCGATTCCGGTCTGTCGAGTTTCGTCGGCGCCGAAGTCGCGCATTCGGAGCGACCCGAGCTGACCAGC
Organism: uncultured Sphingosinicella sp.; assembly: GCA_964404245.1. Lineage (GTDB taxonomy): Bacteria > Pseudomonadota > Alphaproteobacteria > Sphingomonadales > Sphingomonadaceae > Allosphingosinicella. The sequence continues at coordinate 1,769 of CAYOJN010000105.1, forward strand.
GCCAACATCATCGTTTCCGGCGGCCGGGCACTCGGCAGTGCGGACGCCTTCAGGCAATATATCGAGCCTCTGGCGGACAAGCTCGGTGCAGCCGTGGGCGCTTCGCGTGCCGCGGTGGACGCCGGCTATGTTCCCAATGACTACCAGGTCGGCCAGACCGGCAAGATCGTTGCTCCCGGTGTCTATATCGCGATCGGAATCTCCGGAGCGATCCAGCATCTGGCAGGAATGAAGGATTCGAAGACGATCGTCGCGATCAACAAGGACGAGGATGCGCCGATCTTCCAGGTCGCGGACCTGGGCCTTGTCGGCGATCTCTTCAAGATCGTGCCGGAGCTGACCGAGAAGCTTTAAAGGGCAGGCATGGCCAGCAAAAGACGCAGCCGAACCTGCGCGCCTTCGCTTGGCCATTGCCAATTACCGACTGACCTGGCCATGAGCCGGGGATGAAGACTCTGCTCATGCTCCTCGCGGCCTCTTTATTGGCGGCCTGTGCAACGACGGTTCCGACCCGGTCCTCGCCGATCGATTCCGTTGCCCGAGATTATGTTCAGCTCACGCTCGAGATCGGCGAGCAGGACGAGGGCTATGTCGACGCCTATCATGGCCCGGCCGAATGGCGTGAACAGGCGCGGGCAAGCAGGAGAACGATTCCTGAACTGACCCGGCTTGCCGATGCTCTTCACCAGCAGCTCAAGGCCATCGATCCCGGTCCGCTGCCGGCGATCGAGCGAAGGCGTCTGGACGTCCTCGATGGCCAGCTCCTGGCCGCCCGCACCAGGCTTCGAATGCTTGCCGGCGAGAAGCTGAGCTTCGCCGACGAAGCCAGCGGGCTTTATGGAGTCGAGCCCATCCTCCGGCCACTGGAAGAGTTCGAAGCGGTTTTGGCCCGGATCGGTCGCCTCGTGCCCGGGAACCGGCCGCTCGCGGAACGGGTCGAGGCGTTTCAGAATCGCTTCGTCATTCCATCTGAGCGCCTAGACGGAGTGATGCGCGCCGCAATCGATGAATGTCGACGTCGAAGCGTCCGCTACCTCGAGCTTCCGGAAGGCGAAAGCTTCACGCTCGAATTCGTCACGGACAAGAGCTGGTCCGGTTATAACTGGTACCAGGGCAATAATGACAGCCTGATCCAGATAAACACCGACCTTCCGGTTCGGATCAGCCGCGCGGTCGACCTTGGCTGCCATGAAGGCTATCCAGGCCACCACGTCTACAACTCCCTGCTCGAACAGCATCTGGCCCGCGGGCGTGGCTGGGTGGAATATCTGGTCTACCCGCTTTACTCGCCGCAAAGCTTCATCGCCGAGGGATCCGCCAATTACGGGATCGCACTGGCTTTTCCCGGCAGTGAGCGGCTTCGCTTCGAAACCGCGCATCTCTATCCCCTCGCGGGCCTGCCGACGGAGCTGGCAGAGGAATATGACGCCCTCAACGAGGCCGTGGACGAGCTGGGGGCCGCCCGGTTCACGATCGCCCGGGACTATCTCGAGGGCAGAAGTGACCGCGAGGAGACGATTTCGAAGCTCCAGCATTACCAGCTTCTGTCCAGGGCCAGGGCCGAACAGGCGCTGGCCTTCATCGATCAGTATCGCAGCTATGTGATCAATTACGGGCTCGGCCGCGACATGGTGAAGGCACATGTCGAGGGCCAAGGCGGGGACGATCGGTATCGCTGGGCAGTGATGGAGCGCCTTCTTACCGAGCCGACCCATCCCAGGCATCTTGAAAACCGCTGATGCGCCTGTTCTTCGATCAGCGCCAATACCTCCATGCACCGGTGAAGGAGCTAAACAACGGCGCTTTCATGGACTTCGCTGAAACGACCACCCGGCTGGATTCCATTCTTGCCGCGATCGGCCCGACCGAGCCCGTGGTCGATCATGGCGAGGCACCGATCCGGGCCGTCCATGGCGAAGACTATCTCGCCTTCCTGTGGTCGGCCTGGAAGGACTGGCGCGCTGCCGGACGGTCGGGGGATGCGGCCGGCTATGTCTGGCCGATCACTCGAAGGCGCCCGCTCGATCTCGATCGAATCGACGCCCGGATCGGCCGCTTCAGCTATGATGCTTCGACTCCGGTCGCTTCAGGAACCTGGGAGAGCGCCTACTGGTCGGCGCAAACCTCACTGACTGCGCTCGATTCGCTGGCTGCCGGGGGCGACGAGGCCGCCTTCGCCTTGTGCCGGCCGCCTGGCCATCATTGCGGCTCCGATTATCTGGGTGGCTATTGCTATCTCAACAATGCCGCCATTGCTGCCGAATCGGCGGCTGCGTCGGGCCGGCGAGTGGCGATCCTGGACGTGGACTATCATCATGGGAACGGAACCCAGGATATCTTCTTCGATCGCGATCTGCTGTTCGTCTCGATCCATGCCGATCCGCGCCTCGATTATCCCTTTTTCTGGGGCCATTCGGACGAGATCGGCGAAGGCGCCGGCGAGGGGGCCAATCTCAACCTGCCACTGAAACGTGGAACGAGCCTGTCCGACTATGAGCCTGCACTCGACCGCGCCCTCGAGGCGGTGGCCGCCCATGGCGCCGACCTGCTGGTCTGCAGCTATGGCGCGGACACTTATGTTGGCGACCCGATCTCCCATTTCGCTTTGACAACAGAGGATTATGCCCTGCTCGCCCGTAGGATCGCCCAGCTGCGGGTTCCGACCCTGGTGGTGATGGAGGGAGGCTACAATATCGACGCTCTCGGTCGGAATGTCGCCTCCTTCCTGTCGGGTTTCTGATTGCTCGGAAATCCGCTGATCGAGCTTGAAAGAGGACTCTGCTCCGATCATAGGACGTGCATGGTTCGCTTTTCGTTCTGCGGTCACGATCTCATGGCCCTTCCTCAGGGCGCGCTGTTCTGGCCGTCTCGGCAGGCCTTGCTGATTGCCGATCTGCACCTGGAGAAAGCGAGCTTTTTCGCCCGATCGGGCCAGATGCTTCCGCCCTATGATTCGCTCGCGACGCTCAGCGATCTGGCGACCCTGATTTCGGCGACGGACGCCGAGGAGATCTGGTGTCTGGGCGATTCCTTCCACGACCGGCATGGCTGCGATCGGCTTCCTGAACGGGCCCGGGCCCTTCTCCTGTCGCTCACGGCGTCCAGGCGATGGACCTGGATCATCGGCAATCACGATCCGGGCTTCGCCGATCCGTGCGGCGGAATGATCGTCGAGGAAGTGGAGGTGGACGGGCTGCTTCTTCGGCATGAAGCGGATCCGACCGAACAGCGCCCGGAACTGTCCGGCCATTTTCACCCCAAGTTCCGGATCACGAACCGCGGGCAGCAGGTTTCGCGCCGCTGTTTCGTGGCTACCGATCGCAAGTTGATCCTTCCCGCCTTCGGTGCGCTCACCGGCGGCCTCGACGCCCGTCATCCCGAGATTGTCCGCGCTGTTGGCGGCCCTGCCGAGGCGCTGGTACCGGTCGCCGATCGACTGCTTCGATTCCCTCTCGCTGCCTGAGATTCAGCGCCTTCGGAGGCGGGCAGCGATCAGGCCGCGAACGGAATTGCCCAGCCACAGGCCATGGCCAAGGTCGGCTTGGGTGAGATCGGTTTCGATGGCTCGGCCCTCGTCGATCAGGCGCTGGCGGAGAAGTCCAGGGAGAAGGCCGCGAGACAGAGGGGGGGTCAACAGCTTGCCGTCTTTCTCGACGAAGAGACTGGCCCGGCTTGCCTCGGTCAGAAAGCCATCCGGATCGCGAAAGATGACATCGAAGGTGCCGGCCTGGATTCGGGCGTCGTCGTAAAAGGACCGATCGCTGGTCTTGTGCCGGAGCCGGAAATCATCCGCTTCGACGGGAAGTGAGAGAAGCGCCACTTCAACCGGCTGGACCGGCGCAGGGGGGATCGGCCGAAGTTCGATTGCAAGCGCGCCGCTTTTCGACAGGAGGAGACGGACCTTGCTCGCGCCCGCCCGGAAGGTGGCCGCCTGCAACTCGTTTCGCGCCTCATGTCGATCGAAGGGGAATTCCAGCCGTTCGGCGCTTCGCTTGAGCCGGGCGAGATGGTCGTCGAGATGGGCAATGCCATCATGCGGGTCGAAGGCCATCGTTTCGATCAGGTCGAATCGGTTGTCCGAGGCCACGAAGCGTCCTTTCGCCAGGCATTCCAGCCATTCGTCGCCGCTTTGGCTGTCGGCGATGATTCCGGAGCCGAGGCCGATCCGGGCGACCTGATCGCCTTCCTTCAACGTCAGCGTTCGAATGGCAACATTGAACCGGGCATTTCCCTTGCTGTCGATGGTCCCGATCGAACCGCAATAGACTCCCCTGGGCACCGGCTCGAGTTTGTCGATCAGTTCCATGGCACGGATCTTGGGTGCGCCGGTGATCGACCCGCAGGGATAGATTGCCTCGATCAGATCGATCGGGCCGACCCCCACGTCCAGGTCCGCAGTCACCGTCGACGTCATCTGAAGAACAGTGGGATAGGTTTCGACGGCAAAGAGCTCGGGCACCTTCACCGATCCGGACCTGGCGACCCGGGACAGATCATTGCGTAGAAGATCGACGATCATCAGATTTTCGGCGCGCTGCTTAGGATCCTCGCGCAGTGCCCGGGGGTCTGATCCGGCTGGCGCCGTTCCTTTCATCGGCCGCGTCGTCACCTTTCCGTCCTCAAGGCTGAAGAAAAGTTCGGGCGAAAGGCTCAGGATGAAGTGGGTGCCGGTGAAAACGAGGGCGCAATGTCCGGCCCGGGCCCGCCGCCTCAATCCGGCATAGAAAGCGAGCGGGTTGCCGGCGACGCCGACATCGGCCTGGAAGGTAAAGTTGGCCTGGTAGATGTCGCCGGCTTCGATATGCGCCCTGAGCCGGGCGAGGGCCTGCTCATGGGCCAACCGGGTCATTGCAGGCCGTGGCCCACCCACCCAGGCACCAGCTTCGTCGGGCAGAAATGCCGAAAGGTCGGCCGGTTCCGACTGGTCGAACAAGCCGAACCAGAGCAGGGGCGCCCGGTCCTCACCCGATGGGTTGCAAAGGCGCGTCAGCCTGGGTTCGAGCGCCAGCCCCGCTTCGTAGGAAAGAAAGCCGGCAGCCTCCCATTCCTTCGTCTCTCGAAGGCGCCGCAGCGCTGGGCTGATCTGTGCCGGCTCCCGTGCCTCGACGATTTCGACCGGTGATCGGAACAGGCGAGCCTCACCACCGGGCGAGGCGTCGTCGATCAGCACGAACGGCGCCATCGCTCTTGTCACCCGCTCGGCTTTAGGTCCATTCCCGGCCTTCGGGAGCAGGTCATTGGTTTGCAGCGTCTTCGAATTGTTCAAGATCGGCGTTGGCCCTTCGAGTTCTCATACGATGGGCCCGATGAGTGCCGCCTGCACATTCGTCGATCGCCTTCGACTGGACGGCCTGCTCGATCGGGTGGAGCGAATCCAGGT
>CAYOJN010000106.1:0-7039 GCA_964404245.1 uncultured Sphingosinicella sp.
TGGGCAATCTTGATCTGGAGATCATCGGCATTGACCAGATATTCGGTCGTGACCCCGAAGCGTCCCGAAGCGATCTGCTTGATCGCGGACCGTTCGAGATCCCCATTGTCCAATGGCTTGAAACGATCGGGCTCTTCGCCGCCCTCGCCTGTATTGGATCGTCCTCCGATCCGGTTCATCGCCACTGCCAGGGTCGAATGGGCTTCGCGGCTGATCGACCCGAAGCTCATCGCCCCGGTCGAAAAGCGGCGGACGATCTCCCTTGCCGGCTCGACCTCGTCCAGCGGCACGGCCGGCCCTGCCGGGCGCAGATCGAGCAGGTCGCGAATGGCGAGCGGCCGGTCCTTCCGGGCGTTGAGGGCATCGGCGAAAGCGCGATATTTTTCCGGCAGGTTGCCTCGGACCGAATGCTGGAGATTGGCGATCGTGTCAGGGTTCCAGGCATGGGGTTCGCCGCCGGTCCGGAAAGCATAAAGACCGCTGCGGTCGAGACTCGTTGGCCCCGGTGAATGGGCCAGGCGGTGGCGTCTTGCGCTTTCTTCGGCGATGTCGGCGAGACCGGCCCCTTCGATTACGGTCGCAGTGCCGGTGAAATAGCGTTCGACGAAATCCACATCGAGACCGATCGAATCGAAGATCTGGGCGCCGCAATAGGATTGGAAGGTGGAGATGCCCATCTTTGACATCACCTTCAGAAAGCCCTTGCCGATGGCCTTGATATAATTGGCGTTCGCCTCGTCCGGGGACGCGGAGATGCGACCCTGCGCGCACAGGTCGTCGATCGTGTCGAAGGCGAGCCAGGGATTGATCGCCTCGGCGCCATAGCCGGCGAGCACGCAGAAATGATGGACCTCGCGCGCCTCTCCGCTTTCGACCACGATTCCGGTTTGCATCCGCAGGCCCTGGCGGATCAGATGGTGGTGGACGGCGCCGGTGGCGAGCGCGGCCGGGATCGGGATCCGGTCCACGCCCTCGGCGCGATCGGAAAGGACCAGCACATTGATGTCGGCAAGGACGGCTTCGGTCGCTTCCCAGCAAAGGCGCTGGATCGCCGCTGCAAGCGATTCCGCATTGCCCCCTTTCGGCCAGGTCGAATCGAGGGTCAGGGTCCGGAAGGCGCCGTCGAGAGTCTCGTGGATTGACCGGATCTTCTCCAGATCCTCGTTGGTGAGGATAGGTTGCGAGACCTCGAGGCGCTTGTGATTGCCGGCATTGCGACCAAGCAGGTTCGGGCGCGGTCCGATCATCGACACCAGGCTCATCACCAGCCGTTCGCGTATCGGATCGATCGGCGGGTTGGTGACCTGCGCGAAATTCTGTTTGAAATAATCGTAGAGAAGGCGCGGCCGCTCCGACAGCAAGGCGATCGGCGTATCCGTTCCCATCGACCCGATCGGATCCTCGCCTTTCTCCGCCATCGGCGCCAGGAAGCGCTTCAGATCCTCGTCCGTATAGCCGAAGCTGATCTGGGTCCTGCGGAAGACACCGTCGTCGGGTGGACGCCGGATCGGGTTGCATCCGGGCGGGAGGTCGCGAAGGTCGAACTGGGTTTCCTTCAGCCAGTCGCCATAGGGTTCGGCAGAAGCAAGCGCCGACTTAACCTCCTCATCCTCGACAATCCTCTGCGCCTCGAGGTCGATCAGGAGCATCCGGCCGGGCTGAAGGCGCCATTTGCGGACGATCTCGTTCTCTGCGACCGGGAGCACCCCGGATTCCGACGCCATGATGACCCGGTCGTCCGAGGTCAGACAGAAGCGGGCCGGGCGAAGACCGTTGCGATCGAGGGTCGCGCCGATCTGGCGGCCGTCGGTAAAGGCGATTGCTGCAGGGCCGTCCCACGGCTCCATCAAGGCGGCATGATATTCGTAAAAGGCGCGGCGCGCCGGCTCCATCTTCTCGTGGCCAGCCCAGGCTTCCGGAATCAGCAGCATCATCGCGTGGGCAAGCGAATAGCCCCCGGCGAGAAGCAGCTCGAGCGCATTGTCCAGGCAGGCGCTGTCCGACTGGCCGTGGGGGATGATCGGCCACATCTTGTCGAGATCAGCGCCGATCAGCGCCGATTCGAGCGTCCGGCGCCGGGCGTTCATCCAGTTCACATTTCCGCGAACGGTGTTGATTTCGCCATTATGGGCGATGAAGCGATAGGGGTGAGCCAGGCGCCAGGAGGGAAAGGTGTTGGTTGAAAAACGCTGGTGGACCATGGCCAACGCCGACCGGGTCAGCGGATTGGCGAGGTCGGTATAGAAAGTCCCGACCTGATGGGCGAGCAGCATGCCCTTGTAGACGATGGTCCGGGTCGAGAAACTGGCGATGTAGAATTCGGAAAGACCGGGAAGCTTGCGACTGGTCTCGAGTGCGGCAAGCGGGTTCTGGACCTGCTTGCGGATCGCGAGGAGCTTGCGCTCGAAAGCCGCCTGCTCCCTTATGTTCGGCCCACGGGCGACCACGGCCTGGCGGATGACGGGCATGGTTTCCAGCACCGAAGCCCCGATTCCGGTGGTGTCGACGGGAACATCGCGCCACCCGACCATATGCTGGCCTTCGATCCGGACGAAATGCTCGAACGTCTCCATCGCCGCCAAGCGCGCCTGATCGCCGCTCGGAAGGAAGCACATCGCTACCGCATAATCGCCGGGCGGCGGCAGATTGAGTCGGGCCCGTTCGGCCCAGTCGCGAAGAAGCGCGTCGGGGATCTGGATCAGGCAGCCGGCCCCGTCGCCCATTTCCGGATCGGCACCGACCCCGCCGCGATGGTCCAGATGGGCCAGGATATGAAGGCCCTGGGAGATGATCGCGTTGGAGCGTTCGCCTTTCACATGGGCAACGAAGCCCATCCCGCAACTGTCATGCTCGCTGCTCGGGTCGTACAGACTCTGCGCTCTTCCAACCCGGTCACCACTCAACATTCCATGCGCTCGCTGCCCTCGCTTCCATTGTTGCGATGCAGCAATGATGCGGGACTGAAGTGCAGCTTACAAGTCCCTATCAGCCCCGGATAAAAGACCGGCCGGTCGGTCGGCTAATGGTCAGGGTTCGACAGTTTGCAGCCTGAGCCGATGATGGATCGTCCCCTTCCCGGGATCGACGACCGCTTCGTACTGAACAGATTCCAGGCCGGTCATTTCAAGGGTCAGGTCACAGGATCGCCAGGTGGCGGTTGTCGAACGCCCGCCGATATTGGGAGGCAATTTCGACCTTTCGCTCCATGGCTTTCAGGACCGGAACGCTGAAGTCGACCCCGGCGAGCCTGGAACAACTCTCCAGATTCCCCGGTGAAAAGACATTCACTTCGAGAACCTTGTCTCCAACGATATCCACCCCGACCAGGAACATTCCGTCAGCGACGAGCTTGGGTCGGATCATCTCGGCGACGGAAAGCTCCGTGCTGCCGATTTCCACCGCCTCGGCCTTCCCGCCCGCATGGATATTCGAGCGTATGTCGTCCTTGGCCGCGACACGGCGCAGCGCCGCAAACTTGCCATCGATTTCCAGTGGTGCGCCGTTCATCAGGAAGAAGCGAATGTCGCCCTTCTTCGCTGCGGGGACGTAGGCCTGCGCGATGATGTAGCCGTCGCGGCCGATCGCCTCGATCATCTGGTTCAGGTTGGCCTGGTTCTCCGGATCCACCTTGAAGACGCCAGATCCGCCCGATCCCTGGAGGGGCTTGAGAATGATGTTGCCGCCATGCTCCTTGGCGAATGTCTTGATGTCCGATGCGTGCTTCGTGATCAGCGTTTCCGCACGGGCCTCGGCCGGAAAGCTCTGGAAATAGAGCTTGTTGGTGGCACGTCCCAAACTGTCTGGATCGTTGAGGACGATGACTCCGCGCCGAGCTGCCTCTCGCCCGAACAATATTCCGCTGTCCATCGCCCACGGCGCATTCTGGGCATCGATCGAAGGATCGTTGCGAAGCATCAGTATATCGATGCCCGCCATGTCGACGCGCTCGAACTTGCAGGCCTTGTCGTCCTTCAGCGTCTGGAAGAACTCGGCGCGAGTCTTGTACTTGCGTTTCGGGAGGAAGCGGCCGTGAACGCGAAGGCCATCGTCCGGACTCAGGACGAAGTCCGACGGAGTGATGTAGCAGACCGAATGGCCGCGGCTGGACGCCTGGTGGGCCAGCACCGTCGTGGTGTAATTCTCATACTCACGCTCGATGTCGTTGACGAAGAAACCGATCATCATTCCTGTTCACTCCACATCGAGCATGTCCTGGACATCGAGACCTTCGCGCAGGCGCTCGACCCGCTTCTGCACTTTCTCGCGCTCCAGGAATTCCGGTGTGAACAGCGGCGGCTGGACGAGGTTCCGCTGGAGAAGCTCTTCGATCGCGGATGTGTGCCCGGGGGCGATCTTGCCGATCCAGAATGGAGTGAGGGAAGCGCCGGAAGCGACCAGTCCGGCAACATGCTTGAACCCTTCCAGATAGATGAAATCCTTCACGAAGCCGCCGGAGCGGAAGACCCGCGCAGTGATGTCGAAGGCCGGGCGCCTGCCAATTCCGTGGTCGTCGACCAGCGTTCGGAACACCTCGACGAACTCGGCGCCGTCGAGCATGGCGTGTACCGCGACGACCCGGCCGGCAAGTAGCCGCAGGCGGGCGGCGGTCAGCCCGCCCACGGCCCATTCCGCGAACACGCCGAGCCCTTCCTGGACGCCCTCATATTGAGCAAGGCCGGTGCGAAAGACCGTCAGCCCTTGCGCCGCCCCGTTGAAATAGGTGAGCAGATGGACGCTGACCTCGTGCGACATTAGCGCGTCGAGCCGGCTCTCAAGCATGGCTATTCCACTCGCGATCATCAGCTTCCCGCCGGAGACGATCAGGCTGCCGACGTCATCGCGTATCTCGACCTCGGCCTCGAACCGGGGATCGACCGCCTTATACTTTGCAACGAGTGCGCGAGCGGCCGTCGCAACCTCGCCGGCCCCGATCCGCCGGCCCGGCGACGAGTCGCGAAGATCTGCGGCGAGGATCGCCCGGGCGTCGGCCAGAAGCTTCGTGCTGATCGTTCCATAATGGAGGAGCGAGGCGGCCTTGAAGGCGCGGCTGTTGCGGGTTGCGAGCATCGTCAGCTGATGATCGATCTCCTGCCTTTTCTCCGACAGCAGGCGTTCCAGCAACGGATCCTCCAGCATCGACAGGTCGACGGAATAGAGCTCTCGCTTGGCGGTATCCGGATCGACCGTCAGAGGCCGGTAGCGGAATTGCGGAGCCTTCTGCGCGCCGCCCTCGAGGAAGCTGTGCGACTCCTCCCGGCTGTTGATGGGCGATACGGACAGCAGGAAATCGAAACTTCGCGCGACCCTGTCGAACCTTCGGTCGGCATCCAGCGCGGCGGCGAGGAAGGCGCTTCGTCCCAGCGAGCGGTAATGGTCCGGCGCTCCCGCCCTGCTCTTGACCATGAAGGCACAGGCGGCCCTGAGCAAGGCGTCCCCACAGGCCGCCGCCAGCTCATGCGTAATCTGCGGATAGAAAGCGTCCTCGCCGGCGCGGTGGATCTGGGGGATGGCGATCAACAGGCGATCGAGGTTCGTGGCTTCGCCGGCCGTGAGAGGATCGACGGCGCCGGCCAGTTCGACGAACGCTTGCCGAAGGTCGATCTCGATCGTTGCCAAAGCCTTGGCGAGCTCGGCAAGCGCATCCTGGGCGCACTCGCCTGGCGATGCAGCGACGCGAAAGCTGAAGTCCGGCAAATCCTGGGAGCCTGTGCGGGTCGGCTCCCAGGGCGAGTCCTCCACGTTCAGGACCAGAATGCGCTCGAACCGCTCGCTCAGCGCCTGGGCAGTCGCCGCCAGCGCCTGCTCGGCCACCTCATCGTCCTCAGGCGACCAGATCAGATAGGCAGGGCTGTTGACCGCTACCCGCCGAGCGATGCTTCGCTCGGGGCTGGCGGAGCGGTGAAGGACGATGAACGGCATGTAGCGATCGAAATGCAGGCGGCCGCTTGCGCCGACCGGCTGGCGCACCTCGCCGCGTTTTCCGAACTCCGGGGCAAAGGCCGGCGTTTCGGCCATGGGGGCGCTCTTGCTCATGCCTTGAGCAGAGCCTCGGCCGTGGCCGCCATTTCGTTGATGAACGCGCGCATCCCGGCCAGGTCCGAACGATTGGGCTCGCCGGTCCATTCGTCCATGTAGAATTTCTTGAATTCGAGCGCGATCGCGCAGCCGCTGTCCGGAAAATTGGTGTGGACGAACCGGGTCTGCTCGCCCTTGCCCTGAAAGGCGACATTCTCACGCACGTCGAGACGACGTCCGTTGAAGTCGAATGCGCGCATCGCCTCGATCAGGGGGTCGAGAAGGAACGCCCACCGCTCGCGCGGCATCGAGAAGGTCCCGATATTGACGTCCGGGGCATCGGCCTGGGGCGTCGGGGCAGCTCCGGGACCGTCGCGGCGGTGATTGTAGCTGTGGACGTCGATCAGAACGAAATGGCGGTGACTCCCCGCGACGTCGTCCAGCAAGTTGCCGAGCATCCGGTAATAGTCCTGGTGGAGCGCCAGCGAGCGCTTCACCAGGGAGTCGTCGGGAGAGACCGTACGCCAGACCTCCAGCCCCCAGGACTGGTCGGGCTTTGCATAGACCGCTTCTGCGGCTTCGCGATTGAGGTCGATCTCGAAGCGCGACCGATGAACGACGATGTGCGTTCCAACGTCGCTCACCGCCTCCCCGGTGAACGGATCTTCTTCGCGCAGGCGGTCGGCTTCGCTGAGGGCCATCGCCCGCTCGACTTCGCTGCGCAGCTCGTGTCCGTCGTGGATCGCGGTGGCAATGATCGGGCCGTTTCCGCGCTGCACCGTCCAGCTCGGCGGTTCGAAAGAGGTCACATGGGCCATGCCGGATTAGCGTTTTGACGGCACGTCGGTTGCACGCGAGCCTGTGCCGGACGGCAACGAGGCCTTGTTCGCGCGCGTTCCGCCCTCAACGCGATCATTAGAAATGGCATCAAAAAGCCCGCCTTCCTTGTTGAGAAAGCGGGCTTTTTAGTGGTGGGCGCGGCAAGGATTGAACTTGCGACCCCTGCGGTGTGAACACAGTGCTC
>CAYOJN010000107.1:0-7030 GCA_964404245.1 uncultured Sphingosinicella sp.
CTGGTCAATGCCCGCGTCGGGATCCGTGGTCCGGGCGAGCGCTGGTCGATCGAAGCCTGGGCCCAGAACCTGTTCGACCAGGACTACACCCAGGTCGCGTTCAACTCGCCCTTCCAGGCGGGCGCTGCCGGGGCCCCGTTCGTCGATCCGCAATTCCCGGGTGGGCGGCAGACCTTCTCGGCCTATCTCGCCGAGCCTCGGACCTATGGCCTGACCGGCCGGTTCCGCTTCTGACCGGAAGGTCCGGCACAATCTGGAAACCGGAGGGCTCCGCCGGCAACGGCGGGGCCCTTTTCATGCGGCCAGTTCGGTTCGGCCGGATCCTGCGGCCTTGAGAAGGCGTGACTGAAGGGTCTTCAGCCGGGCCGGGGTCTCGATCTTCTGCCCACGAAGGTCGGTCAGATAGAAGACGTCGACAGCGCGCTCGCCGTAGGTCGCGATATGGGCGCTGTGGATCATCGCCTTTGCCTCGGTGATCGCCCGGGCAAGCTCGCTCAGCAAGGCAGCGCGGTCCCGGGCATTGACTTCGACCAGGGTATAGCGGCTCGATGCCTTGTTATCGACGAACACGGCCGGCTGGATCGTGAAGGCCTCCGCCCGGCGAAGCGGAAGCGCCCTCGCTGACAGCCTGTCGAGCTGCGGTGCCTTGCCGGCCGTCGCATCGATCAGCGCTGACTTCAGGCGCTCGAGCTGGTGCGGTTCGTCAAACGCCCCTCCCTGGCTGTCCTGAACCAGCAAATTGTCGAGCGCCATTCCGTCGTCGGTCGTGTGGATCCGGGCATCGATGATGTTGCCGCCGGCGAGTGAGATTGCCGCTGCGACTCGGTAGAAAAGGCCGGGCTGGTCGCGAACGTAGAGCGTCGCCAGCGTCGCGGCCCTATCTTCCAGGACATGGAGCTCGACCGGGGAAGCCTGGCCGGGGTCCAGGTCCGAACAAAGGATGAAGCGGGCATTGCGTTCGAGCACCTCGATGGGCTCCGCAAGCCAATAGCTGTCAGGTAGCCGCCAGCTGAGCCTCGCGAAGCGGCTCTCCTCCCAGCTCAGTCTCTCGAAAAGCTCGGCCTGGATCGCGGCGACAAGTTCGTGCCGGCCCTTCTGCTTGTGGCCCAGCCTGAGCAGCTCCTCCGCGCTTTCGAACAGAAGGCGCAGGAGCTGCGCCTTCCAGCTGTTCCACGTGCCGGGGCCGACTGCGCGAATATCGACGACGGTCAGAAGAAACAGAAGCCGCAGCCGTTCCAGGCTCTTCACTTGCGCAACGAAGTCCTGGATCGCCTTGGGGTCGGCAAGGTCGCGCTTGAAGGCGGTCGCCGACATCAGGAGGTGCCAGCGCACCAGCCAGGCCACGCTTTCGGTCTCCGCCTCGCTCAATCCCAGTCGAGGGCAGAGGGTGCGGGCCACTTCCGCGCCGAGCTGGCTATGATCTCCGCCTCGGCCCTTGGCGATGTCATGTAGTAGCACCGCGACGTAAAGCACCCGTCGCGAGGCGATGCGCTTGATCAGTCCGCTCGCCAGCGGGTGATCCGCCTCGAGCTCCCCCCGCTCGATCTTCGCGAGAAGCCCGAGTGCCCGGATCGAATGTTCGTCGACCGTATAGTGATGATACATGTCGAACTGCATCTGCCCGACGACTCGGCCGAAATCGGGAATGAACCGGCCGAATATGCCGGCTTCGTTCATCCACCGAAGAACTGTTTCCGGATCTCTTGGGCTGGTCAGGACATCGAGGAACAGCGCATTGGCCTCTGGGTCGTTCCTGACCTCCGAGTCGATCAGTTTCGACTGTCTTGCTGCTGCCCGAATGGCGAGCGGGTGGATTTCCAGTTCGTAACGGTCGGCGAGCGCGAACATCCGGATGAGCCGAACCGGATCTTCGCTCAGAAAGGCCTCGTCCGGAATGGCCAGTCGACCGCGGTCGAGCATGAAGCCCTGGAGTCGGGTCGGGCGACGTCGAAGGCTTGGAAGTTCGATCATCCGCCGCCCGCGGCGAGCAAATTTCTCGTCGAGATGGGCCAGGAACACGCCCGTCAGGTCGCCCACGGTTTTCGCATGAAGGAAATAGTGACGCATGAACCGCTCGACCGGAGCAAGCCCCGGGCGATCTGCATAGTTGAGACGGTGAGCGATCTCCCGCTGATAATCGAAGGTAAGCCGCTCCTCCGCCCGATCGGTGATGAGGTGAAGATGACAGCGAACGGCCCAGAGAAAGCGTTCGGCGCGCTGGAACTGACGAAGCTCCGCGGGTGAAAGCAGACCGACGTCGACCAGCTCGGGGACCGAATTCAGCCGGTAGGCGAACTTGCCGATCCAGAACAGGGTGTGGAGATCGCGAAGGCCCCCTTTGCCTTCCTTGACATTGGGTTCGACGACATAGCGGCTGTCGCCCATTCGGCGATGCCGATCGTCCCGCTCGTCGAGCTTGGCCTTGGTGAAGTCGCGGATATGGCCGGCGGCGATCTCAGTCCAGAAACGGGCCTGCACTTCGTCGAACAGGGCTTCGTCGCCCCAGACATAGCGGGATTCGAGAAGAGCGGTGCGAACGGTATGATCCGCTTCGGCAGCTTCGATCATCTCGTCTGCGGTCCTGACGGAATGCCCGACTTTCAGGCCGAGATCCCACAGCAGATAGAGGATCGATTCGACCGTTCCGTGGACCGCGGACGAGATCGTTGGCGACGTGACGAAGGCGAGGTCGACATCCGAATGGAGCGCCATCTCGCCACGCCCATAGCCGCCGACCGCCATTAGCAGCAGCTGGTCCTTGCTGCCGCGATCGGTGGCAGATGGAGCGCTCAGGACGTGGTCGTGCACCAGCCGGAGCAGTTGATCGGTCAGGAAGGCATAAGCCGACGCCGTTTCCGTGCCTCCATAAGGCTTTTCGGAAAGTCGGCTGGCAATCTCCTTGCGCCCGGAATCCAGGGCCTGCTTCAGTATCTGGATGACTTTGGCCCGGCTTGCGCTCTGGACCCGGCCTGCAAGGGCTCGTCGGTCGATGATCTGGCGCCGCGCCGGGATCGAGGCAAAGCGGGCCGACATCAGCCCGTCTCGACCTGAAGACGCTTCAGCCGATAGACAAGTTCGAGCGCCTCGCGCGGGCTCAGCGAATCCGGCTCCACCTGAGCGACAGCCGAATGGAGCGGATCGGGCGTCTTTTCTTCCGACATGGCCGCAGCGAAAAGCGGCAGATCGTCCAGACCGGCCGCGACTCCCCCCGTTGCCGCGCGACCCGCCTCGAGCCTTGCAAGGACCGATTTCGCTCGGGCCAGGACAGGGGCTGGAAAACCAGCCAGCTTGGCAACGGCAAGGCCGTAGCTCCGGTCGGCTGGGCCATCGATCACCTCGTGGAGCAGGACCAGATCGCCCTTCCATTCCCGTGCCCGGACATGGTGAAGGGAAAGCCCGTCGAGCCGTTCCGCAAGCCGGGTGAGCTCGTGATAATGGGTTGCGAACAGGCAGCGGCAGCGGTTGCCATCGTGGATTGCCTCGACCACCGCCCAGGCGATGGCGAGGCCGTCATAGGTTGACGTTCCCCTTCCGACCTCATCGAGGATCACCAGGCTCTGTTCGGTCGCCTGGGCAAGGATCGCAGCGGTCTCCACCATTTCGACCATGAAGGTGGAGCGTCCGCGGGCAAGATTGTCGGAGGCTCCGACCCGGCTGAACAGGCGGTCGACCAGGCCAAGGCTGGCTCGCTCCGCCGGAACGAAGGAGCCGGCCTGGGCGAGGATCGCGATCAGTGCATTCTGGCGAAGGAAGGTCGACTTGCCGCCCATGTTCGGCCCGGTGACGAGCCACAGTCTCCGCTCTTCCGACAATCGGCAGTCATTGGAGACGAAACGCTCGCCGGCCTCCTTCAGGGCCTCTTCGACCACGGGGTGACGACCGCCTTTGATGTCGAACGCATTGCCCTGGGTGAACAAGGGCCGACACCAGCCGCCCTCGACCGCCCGTTCGGCGAGCGCCGATGCCACGTCCAGCCTTGCCAGAGCATCGCCGGCGGCAGCGATCGCCTCGGCCCTGGCAAGGACGACCCCGGTCAGCCGTTCCAGATGTTCGTCCTCCAGCGCCAGCGCCTGGGTTCCGGCCTGGCCGACCCGAACGGCCTCGTCATGCAGATCGGGCGCATTGAATCGCACCACCCCGGCGAGCGTCTGTCGGTGAGTGAAGCCGGAATCGGGTGCCATTAGCCGATCGGCATTGCGTGCCGGGACTTCGATGTGGAAGCCGAGCACATTGTTGTGCCGGATCTTCAGGCTGGGAATAGCGGTCTGCTGGCGGTAGCGCGCCTCAAGTGCAGCGATCGCGCGCCGGCCTTCCCCGCCAGTCGCCCGCAAGGTGTCCAGCGCGGGATCAAAGCCTTCGGCAATATAGCCGCCCTGCGAACGCTCGATCGGGGGCGACGGGACCAGCGCCCTCGAAAGGAGGTCGACCAGTTCGCCGTGCCCGGTCAGAGCGGGAAGCAGATCCGCCAGGAGGGCCGGTGGATCGGGCAGCGCCGCAAGTCGCATTTCCAGCCGCGAGGCTCCTTCCAGCCCATCCCGAAGCTGGCCCAGGTCGCGCGGGCTCCCCCGCTTCGCCACCAGCCGCCCCAGCGCCCGGCCGATATCCGCAAGCGACCGCAATTCGCGCCGGATCCAGTCCCGTAATGCGGAATCCCTTTCGAACGCGGCGACAAGTTCCAGTCTCAGTTCGATCGAGCGGCGGTCCAGCAATGGCGCACCGAGATCGGCAGCGATCAGCCTTGCGCCGGCCCCGGTAACGGTCCGGTCCAATGCCCAAAGTAGACTTCCGGATCGACTTCCACTCACGGACGATGTGAGCTCCAGGCTCTCCCGGGTGGCGGAGTCGATCATCATGTGATCGCCAAGCGATCGCTCGACGGGAGGCCTCAGGAAAGGGAGCGAATCGCGGGCGACCTCGTCCAGATAGGCCAGCAGTCCGCCAGCAGCGCACAACGCCGCGCGATCGAACCGGCCGAAGCCATCCAGGGTCGCGACCGCGAACTTCTCCTTCAGTCGACGCTCCGCGACCAGGCTGTCGAATCCCGATCGGCGGTTCTGAGCTCCCGGAAGGTCCTCGGGCGAGACGATCTCTGCGGCACCGAGCCGGGCAAGTTCCGAATCGAGGGAAGCGGCTGGAATGGAGATGAGTTCGAACCGCCCGGTGGAAATGTCGGCAGCGGCAATTCCGTAGCGCTCGCCGGAACGGGCCACGGCGGCCAGCCAGTTGGCGCTTCGTGAATCGAGCAGAGCCTCCTCGGTCAGGGTCCCTGCAGTCACCACCCGGACGATGGCCCGGTTCACGACGGACTTGGAGCCCCGCTTCTTTGCCTCGGCCGGGCTTTCCGTCTGCTCCGCAATCGCGACCCTGTGCCCGGCCCGGATCAGCCGGGCGAGATAGGCTTCGGCGGCATGGACCGGCACCCCGCACATCGGGACCGGCTCCCCTTCATGTTCGCCGCGAGCGGTCAGGGCAATGTCCAGACAGGAAGCGGCGATCCGGGCATCCTCGAAGAAGAGCTCGAAGAAATCGCCCATCCGGTAGAAGAGCAGGCAGCCGTCAGCCTCCGCCTTCAGCGCAAGATATTGCGCCATCATCGGTGTCGGTCCAGAATCGCTCTTGGGCTTGGTGGCCATGGTCAATTTTCGACGATAAGGCTTTGCCTTGCCGCCGTCAGCCCTCAAGGCACAGGCGGATCGAATGCTGGACTTCGAAGGTGCGTTTCCGGCCGGCTTGGACCGGGGCGAACCGGAGGTCCGATGAAGAAGGAAGTTCCAATGCCTGCTCGAGTGGCAGGGAATTCGGAACCTTCGCCCGGACTTTGCCGTCTGGGACCAGGATGGTCCGAACCGGCGACGCCGTCAGAAAGGAAGACCGAAGTGAGCGAAGGCAGCAACGTCACTTTTTCCGAAACCGAGGCGCTGGACTTCCATTCCTCCGGCCGGCCTGGAAAGATCGAGATCATCGCCTCCAAGCCAATGGCGACCCAGCGCGACCTCAGCCTTGCTTATTCGCCCGGCGTCGCAGTCCCTGTCCGCGCCATCGCCGCCGATCCGGCGTCGGCCTATGATTATACCGCCAAGGGCAATCTCGTTGCCGTCATTTCCAATGGCACGGCCATCCTGGGATTGGGCAATCTGGGAGCCCTGGCCTCCAAGCCTGTGATGGAAGGCAAGGCCGTTCTGTTCAAGCGGTTCGCTGATGTCGATGCGATCGACCTTGAACTGGCGACCGAGGATCCGAACGCCTTCATCGATGCGGTCGCCCTTCTTGAGCCGAGTTTCGGTGGTATCAACCTGGAGGACATTGCAGCGCCGGAATGCTTCATGATCGAGCAGGCGCTTCGGGAGCGAATGAAGATCCCGGTCATGCATGACGATCAGCATGGGACGGCGATCATCACGGCCGCCGGGCTGATCAACGCCTGCTATCTCACCGCGCGCGACCTTCGCGAGGTGAAGGTGGTCGTCAACGGCGCCGGCGCGGCCGCGATCGCCTGTACCGAGCTGGTCAAGGCGATGGGCGTGCCCAATGACCACGTGCTGATGTGCGACCGCAAGGGCGTCATTCACAAGGGCCGCGAGGGGCTGGACCAGTGGAAGTCGGCCCATGCGGTGGAGACGGACCGGCGTACCCTGGAAGAGGCATTGCACGGCGCCGACATCTTCCTCGGCCTGTCTGCTGCCGGAGCCCTGAAACCGGAGATGGTCAGGCAGATGGGTCCGAAGCCGATCATCTTCGCAATGGCCAATCCCGATCCCGAAATCACTCCGCCAGAAGCCAAGGCAGCCCGGCCGGACGCCATCATTGCCACCGGCCGCTCGGACTATCCGAACCAGGTCAACAATGTGCTTGGATTCCCCTTCATCTTCCGGGGAGCCCTCGACGTCAGGGCAACGGCGATCAATGAAGAGATGAAGATTGCCGCCGCCCGTGCACTGGCCAAACTTGCCCGCGAGCAGGTGCCGGAGGAAGTCGCCGCCGCTTATGGCGGGAAGGCCCATCGCTTCGGCGCCGATTATATCATCCCGGC
>CAYOJN010000108.1:0-6973 GCA_964404245.1 uncultured Sphingosinicella sp.
GGAAGACCTTGCGTCGTGCTTCGAAAAGCTTCTCTCCGGTCAGTTCCTCAGGGGCCGCCATTGTTTCCACTTTGTGCTTCGGGGGCGTCCTCCGACACCGCAAGCGCCGGCCTTTCCGGCACGAATTCCTCGCCTCCCCCAAGCGAATGGACAAAAGCGGCCAGCATCTTGATGGTGACCTGGTCGAGCCGGCCGCCCCAGGCTGGCATCACGCCATTGCGGCTGTTCACGATGGTGTGAGTGAGCGAATCGCGGTCACCGCCGTAGAGCCAGATTGCGTCGGTCAGATCCGGTGCACCGAATTCGCGCGATCCGCTTCCGTCGGGCGAATGACAGACGGCGCAATTATCGGCGTAGATCCGGACTCCGCGACGCGCCGAAACGCTTGCCGCTTCCTGACCGGAAATCGTCCGGACGAAGGAGACGACGTCCTGGATCTGACGGCTGTCCAGCAGCCCGTCGCGCCCGAAGGCCGGCATGATCGACAGGTGGGTGCTGGCCAGTCCGGGCTGCCTGATCCCGTGCTCGATCGTATATTGAATCTCCTGCAGGTTGCCGCCCCAAAGCCAGTCGTCATCGTTGAGGTTGGGATAGCCCCTCGAGCCGGCAGCGCCCGAGCCATGGCATTGCACGCAATGGACCTTGAAGGCCGATCGACCCCCTTCGATCGCGGCCTGCATGAGCCTGCTATCTTCGGGCAGACGTTCGATCGGGATCCGGGCCAGAGCGCGCTCGATCGGCGCCCGCCTTTCCCGCTCGGCAGCCAGCTCATTGCTCAGTTCGCCCCGACTGGACCAGTTCAGGACCCCCGCCGTCGCCCGGTCGACCAGCGGCCAGGCGGGATAGAGGATGGTATAGACGACTCCCCAGACGATGGTCGCGTACAGGGCATAGAGCCACCAGCGCGGCATCGGCGTATCGAGTTCCTCGATCCCGTCCCATTCGTGGCCGACCGTCTTTGTCCCGGTCGCCTCGTCGACCCGCGGCTCTTCAGCCATCCTTGCGATCCTCCTCCTCGTCGAAGATCATCCTGGAAGCCCGGTCGTAATAGCGCCGGGCGCCCTTCCGGAAGACCCAGGCAACCAGGATCAGGAACAGGATCCCCAGGAACAGGAGCCCGTAGCTGTCAGCGAAATGGCGGAAGCCGTCATAGGTCATCGCGGCACCTCCTGCGGCGCCGCCGACTCGAAGTCGACCAGTGTCCCCAGCATCTGCAGATACGCGACGAGCGCATCCATTTCGGTCAGGCGTCGCGGATTGCCGTCAAAGTCGCGCGCCTGCACCTGGCCGTACCGCTCGAACAGGGCAGAAGTGTCCCCATCGGCGCTGCCCTGAGCAACCATGTCCGCCGAGGCATTTTCGATCTGCTCGTTCGTATAAGGAACCCCGACCCGCCGCAAAGCGGTCAGGTTCTTCGAGAAATCACGGGTGGAAAGGTCCCGGTCGGCAAGGAAGGCATAAGGGGGCATGATCGATTCCGGGACGACGGAGCGTGGATCGATCATGTGCTGGACATGCCATTCGTCCGAATAGCGGCCGCCGACGCGGGCGAGATCCGGCCCGGTCCGCTTTGAACCCCATTGGAACGGATGGTCGTACATGCTTTCCGCGGCCAGGCTGTAATGGCCATAGCGCTCCACCTCGTCCCGGAACGGACGGATCATCTGGCTGTGGCAGCTGTAACAGCCCTCGCGGACATAGATGTCGCGGCCGGCCTGTTCGAGCGGCGTATAGGGCCGAACACCCTCCACTTTCTCCACCGTCGAGTCGATCCAGAACAGGGGCGCGATCTCGACGATCCCGCCGATCGCGACGGCAATGAAGGACAGGATCGCGAGCAAGGTGACGTTGCGTTCGATCTTCTTGTGCGCCGAAACGGTCGAGGACATGGCTCTTACTCCGCCGGTAGAGGCTTGCGCTCGGTTTCGGGAAGCGGCCGATCCTTGTCTGGATCGTGGGGCGCATCCGTCAGCGGAGCTTCCTCACGAAGCCGGCCGGCAATGGTCATCCACACGTTCCAGACCATGACCACTCCGCCGGCAAGGTAGAGGAGACCGCCAGCCCAGCGGATCATGTAATAGGGCTTCATCGCCTCGACGACTTCGGCGAAGGCATAGACGAGATAGCCGTCCTCGCCATATTCGCGCCACATCAGGCCCTGGGTGATGCCAGCGACCCACATGGACGAGGCGTAGAGAACGATCCCGGCGGTCGCGAGCCAGAAGTGCCAGTTGACCATCCGGAGCGAATAGAGCCGTTCCCGCCCCCATAGCCGCGGAGCGAGATAATAGACTGCAGCGAAGGTGATCATTCCGTTCCAGCCAAGCGCCCCGGCATGAACATGCCCGATGGTCCATTCGGTATAATGGCTGAGGGAATTTACCGCCTTGATCGACAGCATCGGACCTTCAAAGGTCGCCATTCCGTAGAAAGCCAGAGCGAAGACCATCATCCGGATGATCGGGTCGGTCCGGATCTTGTCCCAGGCCCCGTTGAGGGTCATCAGGCCGTTGATCATCCCTCCCCAGCTCGGCATCCAGAGGACGACCGAGAACACCATTCCAAGGGTCTGGGCCCAATCCGGAAGAGCGGTATAGTGAAGATGGTGCGGTCCGGCCCAGATATAGAGGAAGATCAGCGACCAGAAGTGGATGATCGACAGCCGGTAGCTGTAGATCGGGCGCTGCGCCTGCTTGGGCACGAAATAGTACATCATTGCCAGGAACGGCACGGTGAGGAAGAAGGCGACCGCATTGTGCCCGTACCACCATTGGGTGAGGGCATCCTGGACTCCGGCGAAAGCCGAATAGCTCTTCGAACTCAGCAGCGATACCGGGATCGAGAGATTGTTGACGATGTGGAGCATCGCGATCGTGATGATGAAGCTGAGATAGAACCAGTTGGCGACGTAGATATGCGGTTCGGAGCGCTTCACCAGAGTGCCCACGAAGACGACCAGATAGGCAACCCAGACGATGGTCAGCCACAGATCGACATACCATTCGGGCTCCGCATATTCACGGCTATCGGTGACTCCAAGGACATAGCCCGTCGCGGCCAGGACGATGAAGAGCTGGTAGCCCCAGAAGACGAAGCGGGCGAGGCTCGGGAAGGCCAGTCTGGCCCGGCAGGTGCGTTGCACGACGTAGAAGCTGGTTGCGATCAGGGCGGTGCCGCCGAAGGCGAAGACAACGGCCGAGGTGTGGAGCGGCCGGAGCCGGCCGAAGGTGGTGAATTCGGAGCCGAAATTGAGCGCCGGGAAGCTCAGCTGGAGCGCGATGAGGACGCCCATCGAAAAGCCGACCACGGCCCAGAAGACGGTGAGGATGACACCCCAGCGGATGAGTTCGTCATCATAGGTCAGAGAGGCATTTTTGGGCCGGATGATCCCCCCGGCGATCGCCTCATAATCTGCCTTCCGGAGCGTGATGACGAGCCCTGCAAGAGCGACCACGGTCACGATCAGCATGTGCGCCATCATTCCGCGATCGGCGGATAGCATCGCCGCAAAGAAGGCGATGACCGCCACCGCGAGCCACCTGAAGCTCTTCGAAACGAGATCGACCATATTGCTCCCCACGGCCCGCCCCTAAACCCCGCGAGCCTCCGAAAAATGATTCAGATCAATGCTGCCATCTTCCGCTGCTCTCCCTTATAGCGGCGAGGAAGGTTCAGGTAGAGGCAAATCCCGCGACCGGACGTCCCATCGACATGGCCTGGAAGACGTTCTAGCCTTTCCGGACCAGGATCCCACCTGCGGGTTTCCGAAGCATCAGGCTCTGACCGAATCGATTGGAGAGGACATGCCGTACGGATTGGGAGCAGTGATTGTCGGCCTCTCGCTGCTGATCGTCTTCGTGACCTTCCTCTATCTGATGATCAATGCGCGCGGCCTCATGGCCTTGTTCAAGCCGGTCTCGGACGGGGAAATAAAGGTCGGTCCAGGACGCCGCTCGTCGAAGCGCGGAGCAGCCATCGCTCTCATCCTCCATTTCGTCGCCTGGGGAATTGCCGGACTGGCTTATGCCTATCTGCTCGCCGACGTCAGGGCGACCGGACCCGACACCACCCCGCTGGAGAGTATTGGGATCGTCGACGGGGAAAGGTGATCAGCCTCTCTTTTCCTTCAGAAGCTCGCGGGCGATGATCAGCTGCTGGATCTGGCTCGTGCCTTCGTAGATCCGGAACAGCCGAACGTCGCGATAGAGACGTTCGATCCCGTGATCGGCGACATAGCCGGCGCCGCCGAAGATCTGGACCGCCCGATCGGCCACCCGCCCGACCATCTCGCTTGCGAAATATTTGGCCGCGGCGGCCTCGAGGACGATTCGGCCACCCTGGTCCTTCAGCGCGGCGGCCTCGTTCACCAAGGCGCGCGCTGCCATCGCCTCCGTCTTGGAATCCGCGATCATGGCCTGGATCAGCTGAAAGTCGGCGATTGGCCGACCGAACTGGCGCCGCTGCACCGAATAGGTGACGCAATCCTCGATCAGCCGTTCCGCGACCCCGACGCAGACGGCGGCGATGTGGAGCCGTCCTCGGTCGAGCACCTGCATCGCGATCCCGAACCCCTCCCCTTCCTGGCCGAGCCGGTTGGCCTCGGGCACCGGCACCGAATCGAAGCTGACGTCGCACACATGCGCGCCCTGCTGGCCCATCTTCCGCTCCGGCTTTCCGATCGTGACTCCGGGAAGATCCGAAGGAACCAGGAAGGCGGAGATGCCTTTCGATCCTTCGCCGCCGGTCCGGGCCATCACCGTGAACAGGCCGGCCTTGTCGGCATTGGTGATGAACCTCTTGGTCCCGCTCAGCCGATAGACATTGCCGCTTCGCTCCGCCCGGGTCCTGACCGATGCGCTGTCGGAACCCGCTTCGGGCTCGGTGAGGGCGAAGCTGGTGATGATCTCGCCGGAGGCGATCCGAGGAAGCCATTCCTGCTTCTGGCTGTCGGAGCCGGCGAGGACGAGGCCCTGGCTGCCAATGCCGACATTGGTCCCGAACACCGAACGGAAAGCAGGCGTGGTCCGGCCGAATTCGAACGCGACCCGCGCTTCCTCGGACATGGTGAGGCCGAGCCCGCCATGTTCCGGCGGGATCGACAAACCGAACAGGCCCATCCGGCGCATCTCGTCGACGATCTCCGGCGGAACCTCGTCTTCCTCGGCGACCCAAGCCTCGAGCGGCCGCAGGCGTTCGGACACGAACCGCCTGATCGTGTCGATGAAGGAATCGAAGATGTCGGGATCGAGCGCCATCAATAGCCCTTCAGCCGGGCTAGCCGATCGGCGTGGTAGGCGGGATCACCGAACAGCTCGTTCAGCACCCGGTCGCGCTTCATGTAGAGACCGATATCATGCTCGTCGGTCATCCCGATGCCGCCATGCATCTGGACTCCCTCCTGGACCGCGAGCCTTGCCGTTTGTCCAGCCTTGGCCTTGGCCACCGAGACCATCGCTTCCGCTTCCTCGCTTCCTTCGTCGATCAGCTGCTGGGCCTTCAGAGTGGCGGCCCGGGCGATTTCCAGTTCGGAATGGAGATGGGCGGAGCGGAACTGGAGCGCCTGGAACTCGCCGATCAACCGGCCGAACTGCTTGCGCTGCTTCAGATAGTCGACCGTCATCTCCATCGCCGCCGAGCCGAGCCCGACGAGCTCGGACGAGGCGCCGGCCCGGCCGGCCCGGAGGATCGACTCGAGCCGGGCCTGGCCCTGGCCGACTTCGCCGACCACGCAATCGGAATCCACCTCCACGCCTTCGAAGGTCAGCCGGGCACCGATGCTCGAATCGGCGAGCCTTACCCCTTCCACTTCCAGTCCTTTCGAGTCCCTGGGGACCGCAAACAAAGTCAGTCCCTCCTCGCTTCGAGCCGCCGCAAGGACGACATCGGCGGAGGCGCCCTGGACGACGAACTGCTTTCGCCCGGACAGCCGGAAGCCGTTGCCGGACCGTTCGGCGCGCATCGCGATCGACTCGGGCCGATGCTTGGCACCCTCGTCGACGGCGATTGCGGCGACCGTCTCTCCGGCCAGGATCCCCGGAAGCCAGCGTTCGCGAAGTGCCGACCCCCGGATCGCCTCGACGAAGGCGACCGCAGTGATCAGGAAGGGCGAAGGCGTGAGATTGCGGCCGATCTCCTCGAGCACGATCCCGGCCTCGACATGGCCAAGCCCGAGGCCGCCATCGGCTTCGTCGACCAGGATCCCGGTAAAGCCCATCTCTCCGAACTGGCGCCAGAGGGCATGGCCGAAACCATCCTTGCAGTCGCGGTCCCGCCAGTGGCGAAGCTGGCGGGTGATCGACCCTTCCTCCGCCATGAAGGAACGGGCAGTGTCGCGAAGCATCGACTGTTCGTCGTCGAGAAAGAGCGGCATGTCGGTCAGGCTCCGGGAAGGTTGAGGATGTGCTTGGCGACGATCCCCAGCTGGATCTCGCTGGTTCCGCCCTCGATCGAATTGCCCTTGCTTCGAAGCCAGTCGCGGGCGACTTTCCCGCCCCTCGACCAGTCGCTCTCCCATTCCAGGGCGTCGGAGCCGCCGGCGGCCATCACCAGTTCGTGCCTGGCCTTGTTGAGCTCGGTTCCGGCATATTTCATCATCGAGGGCGAAGCCGGATGGCTCTGGCCTGCCTTGAGCTGGTCGATGAAGCGTTCCGACATTGCCCGGAAGGCCATCGAATCGACATCGAAGGCGGCGACCTGGGCGCGAAGGACCGGATCGTCCTGGAGCGCTTCCTTCAGTGCCGTTCCGAGCGCTTCCGACTGGCCGCCAAGGCCCATGCCACTGATCATCTCGCGTTCGTGGCCAAGCAGATATTTGGCGACGCTCCACCCCTTGTTCACTTCGCCGACGATCTGGTCCCTGGGAACCTTCACATCGTCGAAGAAGGTCTCGCAGAAGGGCGAATAGCCGGAAATGAGGAGGATCGGCCTGGTCGACACACCCGGCGAGGCCATGTCGAACAGAAGGAAGCTGATC
>CAYOJN010000109.1:0-6924 GCA_964404245.1 uncultured Sphingosinicella sp.
ACGGCGGCGAGGTTGTTGATCGAGACTTCGATGATGTCGGTCCACCGGTTTCGAGGCGCATATTCCTCGAGATAGACGGCTGAAAGAACTCCGATGGGAAAGGCCAGAAGAAGGGTGACGATCATCGTCAGAAGCGAACCCTTGAACGCGCCCCATATGCCGACGATGGTTGGATCGGTGGCGTCTGCCCCAGTCAGAAACCGAGTATCGAGACGCGTTCGAACGCGGTCCTGGTCGACGAGTTCACGATAGGTTTGCTCCGCTTCCTCAATCCCGTTGCCCTTGGCCGCCATGTCGATCTCGGTCGATGCAGGAAGCCAGAGGGTTCCGCTCTGTTCGCCGCCGTCGCGAAGGCGAAGCCAGGCGCCCTTGGACAGGACTTCGCGGTGAGTGCCGAGCGCCGAATCGTAGTCGCCGGCATCGATCATTGCCGCAGCCTGGCTGTCGAGGTCGATCCGGATCTCGGTCTGGGTGAAGCCTCGAAGGCCGTTGGCCATCATCGTGATGAGCAAAAAGGCAAGGAAGCCGGCTGAAATCAGGATCGCGACCAGCCCGAGCAGCCGGAATCGACGCTCGGCGGCATAGCGCCGACGGATCCGCTGCTGGATTGCTGGACTGGTCCAGTCGGTCGGAGTCGGGTCGACCGGAAGTGGGGTTCGGTCAGTCATAGGCTTCGCGATATTTCTTCACCACCCGAAGTGCGACGATGTTGAGCGCAAGCGTGACCATGAAGAGCACCAGGCCGAGCGCGAAGGCGGCCAGGGTCTTGGGGCTGTCAAACTCCTGATCGCCGGTCAGGAGCTGGACAATCTGGGTCGTCACGGTCGTGACGCTTCCGAACGGATTGGCAGTCAGATTGGCGGCAAGGCCAGCGGCCATGACGACGATCATCGTCTCCCCGATCGCCCGGCTGACCGCAAGCAGGACGCCGCCCACAACCCCCGGGAGCGCCGCCGGGAGGAGCACCTTCTTGATCGTCTCCGACCGAGTTGCGCCCATCGCAAGACTTCCGTCACGCATGGCCTGAGGAACGGCAGCGATCGAATCGTCGGCCATGGAGGAGACGAAGGGGATGATCATGATCCCCATCACCAGTCCGGCCGCGAGCGCGGATTCCGTCGAGGCCGGAATTCCGAGCGAAAGGCCAAGGTCACGAATGGCCGGAGCTACCGTCATCGCGGCGAAATACCCGTAAACGACCGTCGGCACCCCGGCGAGCATCTCCAGGGTAGGCTTCATCCAGGTTCGGACCCGGCGGCTTGCATATTGGGTAAGGTAAATGGCGCTCATCAAACCGAGCGGGATCGCCACGATCATGGCGATGATGGCTCCGATGAAGATCGTTCCCCAGAACAGGGGAATGGCGCCGAAGGCCCCGGACGAGCCCGCCTGGTCGGCCCGAATGGCGATCTGCGGGCTCCAGTTCAGACCGAACAGGAATTCGATCGGATTGACCATGCTGAAGAAGCGCAGCGATTCGAACAGCAGGGAAAGGACGATTCCGAACGTGGTCAGGATCGCGATCGACGAGGCGATCATGAGGACTGCCATGATGATTCGCTCGACGCGGGTACGGGCGCGGAAGGCGGGGGACACCCGGCTGTAGGACCAGGCTCCGCCGGCGAAGGCGATCAGGAGCGCAAGGGCAAGGCCGATCCCGGAATAGAGAAATATTGCCGATTCGTAGACAGGTGCGAGTTTGGCCGCTTCGGGGTTGAAGGCCTGCCCCAGGCTCCCGGTGGCGAGGCCATAGGCTTCGCCCAGGATCGCGGAACGCTGCATTCCGAAAGGCGGAAGCGAAGCGGCCTCAGGGCTGTTGATGACCTCGTCGTAGATAAGGCTGCCGGAAAGATCGTTCCAGAAAATCAGGAAGAGTAGCGCCGGAGCAACCGTCCAGAGGGCCACGTACCAGCCATGTTGCCCGGGCAGCGAATGGGGCCGGGCCTTGCCCGTGCCCGAAAAGGCCGCAGCTCGCGCACGCCCCATCAGCCAGGCGACGAAGCCAAGCCCGATGATCAGTATGACGATGGCGGCAATCGGCACCTTGTTCTCATTCTCCAAAAGGCCGGTCGCCCGCAAGGACGGCCGGCCCGGTTCGAACCTCTACTGGAGGTCGGCTGCGGTCAGTGGCCGCGGATTCTGGATGGACTGAAGCGCCGCCTTCCGCTCTTCCTCGCCAAGAGGGATCAGACCACGCTGTTCGAGATAGCCGCCTGGCCCCCAGGCGGCGCCATAGGCCGCGAGGAACTGGCGGAGGCCGGGAATGGCGTCCAGATGTTCGCCCTTGGCGTAGATGTAGAGCATCCGTGCACCGGGATAGGTGAAGTTGCCGATCGTCTCCGCGGTCGGGGCAATTCCGGCAAGCGGGATTCCCTGAACCCGGTTCCTGTTTTCTTCCAGATAGGAGTAACCCAGGATTCCGACCGCGCCCTGATTCTCGGAGACACGCTGGACGAGGAGATTGTCATTCTCGCCCGCCTCGATGAAGGCGCCATCTTCGCGAACCTGGGTGCAGAGCTGCTTGTGGCGATCCTCGTCATTTTCCTTCAGCGCCGTCATCGCAGGGTCGCTGTTGCAGCCCTTGTCGAGGATCAGTTCGGCGAAGCTGTCCCGGGTGCCCGAGGTTGGAGGAGGCCCGTAGACCCGGATCGCAACCGCCGGAAGCGCCGGATTGACGTCCCTCCAGGTTCGCGCCGACTGTGGTTTTCCGAACGGATTGGCTGCGACGGCGACATAGACGTCGCGGGCGGTCAGCTGGAATCCGGTTGAACGGGTAGCGGATTCAACCAGAGCGAGGCCGTCAATGCCGACGGGCACCTCGATGATCTGGTTTACCCCGTTCCGGTTGCACAGCTCGATCTCACTCGCCTTGATCCGGCGCGAGGCGTTGACGACATCCGGAAAAGCGGTCCCGACGCCGCCGCAGAACAGACTGATCCCGCCGCCGGTGCCGGTTGATTCGACAACAACCCGCATTCCAGCCTCGGACTGCTGAAACCGCTCGGCTACCGTCTGGGTGAAGGGATAGACTGTCGAGGAGCCGACGATCCGTATCTCCTGACGGGCGCCAGCCGTTCCGTCGCCAGTCGCTCCGGACCCGCAGCCGGCAAGGGTGAGCGCTGCCGCCGCCAATGTGAACAGGGAATTCTTCAAGGTCTTCTCCATCTGCCCCTCCTGCCTGGAGTTCAGTTGGGCGATAGGCCGGCTCGGCGAGTCTTTTGCGACAGCGGGATGACTCTTTTATGACGATGGACCTGGGCGTGGCCCTGAAGCCTCGCTGAGCGGCAGGCAGACGCTGACACTGGTCCCCTTGCCTGGTTCGCTGGCAATTTCCAGCTGTCCTCGGTGGCGCAGTGCAATGTGCCGGGCAATGGCAAGGCCAAGGCCGGTGCCGCCGCCGGCTCGGCTTCGCCCCGGGTCGACCCGGTAGAAACGTTCGGTCAGGCGCGGAAGATGTTCGGCCGCAATGCCTTCCCCTTCGTCGATCACCCTGGCCCGGATCAGCCCTGTGCCCGTTTCCGTCAGCTGCACTCGAACAGGCGTTCCGGGGCGGCCATATTTGAGCGCGTTGGTGACGAGATTGTTGAACAGCTGGGCAAGCTGCGCGCGGTCGCCGGACACGATTGTCCTCGACGACCGGTTCTCGATCGTCAGTGCAGATCCGCGGGACTCGGCGAAGCCTCGGCACGCATTGAAGACCGATTCGAGCAACGGAAGGAGGTCAACCGTCTCGGCGGGAGCCGTGAATCGATCCGCTTCGATCCTCGAAAGCGACATCAGGTCGTCGATCAGGTTCCGCATTCGCGCCGCTTCTTCCGACATGATAGTCAGGAACCGCCGCCGGGTCTTGTGGTCGCCAGCTGCCGCCTCGTCCTCGAGCGTCTCAAGAAAGCCGAGCAGTGTCGCCAGCGGAGTCCTCAGTTCGTGGCTCGCATTGGCGACGAAGTCGGCTCGCATCTTCTCCACTGCGCGGGCAGTGCTAAGGTCCGTCAGCCGAACCAGCAGGCTGTCGGGCGGGACGGGTGACACGTTCATCGACCAAAGGCTGTCGACACTGCCGATCCCGGCCAGTTCGACTTCCTCGCTGATCGCCTCGGCTTCCGCAGCGGTCAGCCGCTCGGCAGCGGCTGGGTGCCTGATTGCGAGCCGGATGTCGCCGCCTTCGATATGCTGACCGAGGAGGGTCCGGGCAGCGTGGTTGGCCAGCCGGACATGCCCGTTGCGAACGATCAGGAGCGGGGTCGAAACCGCGTCGAGAAGGTCGGAGATATGCGGCAGGCCCGCGCCTTCGCCGCGGGCGGGGGGTTCCGGAGTGTGCATGGGCTGCGGTCTCAGTGCAATTGCCAGGGCCGCCATGCCCGCAAGACAGGCCAGAAGGGCGCCGGTCAGGCCGGCACCGGCCCAGACGGCCAGACCGATCCCGCCAAGGGCGATCGCGAGCGCTGCGATGATCCGGCCGGTTCCGGTTCCGATCCGCATCAGCCGATCCTCCGAGCCTGCCAGCCCGTCCCGTCGACCGCTTGCTCCGGCGCCGGCCTGATCAGATTGCCCTCGACGATTCCGCGATAGGATTTGGGGCCGGCTTCCGTATCGACAGCGAAGTCCAGCCTGGTCCCGCGAAGCGCCGTGTCGCGGAGCCTCCAGGTCCGGTCACCGTCCTCCAAAGTGCCCTCGACCGACTGAAATCTCTGCTGGATCCGAAGAAATGCCTGCCTCCCCGAGCCATCGGTCAGGGCCCAGTCGCCGCCGGCGACCGCCGGGACGATCCACAGGAAAATGCGTCGAAGGTCATGCTTTTCTTCGCTGTCAGGCCGCCAGTCGCCCATGTCGAAAGCGTGGCTGACGATCCGCGCGCCTGGCTTGAGTTCGGTCAGAAGGCGCGGCCTCAGCGCAAGATTGACTTCGGGAAGCAGATAGAGCGCGATCACGGTCGCATCGAAGATCGGGGTCCGGAAAAGATCCTGGTTTCGAAAGCGGGCCCGTCGCTCCACTCCGGCAATACGGGCCGCAGCAGTGGCTTCCTCGATCCGGAGCCTGTCGATGTCGACGCCCAGCGAGCGTGCACCGCGCTTGGCCGCCGCAACGGCGATCCGGCCGTCGCCGCAACCGAGGTCGATCAGATAGTCGCCGGGGCTGATCGCGGCGAGGTCAAGCATTCGTTCCACCAGCGCATGCGGAGTCGCGACGAACGGCACGTCATTGGCCCGGTGGCCGGCCGCTGCCGGAAAGGCAGCAAGCGCCCCGGTCCCGGCCAGAATCTCACGGCGATCGAAGAGGACGGTCATCGCACCGACGATAGCAGCGGCCGGCAATGCTTGCATCCATGGCCTGCCGCCGCCATCTGCGGCGCCATGACGACGCCCCCGCTCAAGGCCATGATCATCCCGGTCACCCCGCTGCAGCAGAATTGCTGCCTGATCTGGTGTACTCAGACCATGAAGGGCGCCTTCACCGACCCTGGAGGCGACCTGGACCGACTGAAGTCGGCGGCTTCGGCCCAGGGCGTGGCGATCGAGAAGCTTCTCCTCACCCACGGCCATATCGATCATTGCGGTTCGGCCAAAATTCTTGCCGACGACCTTGGCGTTCCGATCGAGGGACCGCATGAGGCCGACCGGTTCTGGATCTCGAGGCTCGAGGATGATGGCCGGGCCTACGGGATTACGGGCAAGAGCTTCGAATCAGGCCGCTGGCTCGTCAATGGCGATCAGGTGACGGTGGGCAATCTCGTCCTCGACGTCTATCATTGCCCCGGCCACACGCCCGGTCATGTCGTCTTTCACCATCCTGCCTCGAAGCTTGCGATCGTCGGCGATGTCCTGTTCCAGGGTTCGATCGGGCGAACCGACTTCCCGATGGGCAATCATCAGGACCTGATCGATTCGATCACCGGCCGGCTCTGGGCGCTTGGCGACGATACCGCCTTCGTTCCGGGGCATGGACCGATGAGCACTTTCGGCCACGAGCGAAAAACCAATCCCTTCGTCGCTGATCAGGTTCTCGCCCGGACCCGGCAGCCTTCAGCTGGTGGTGAGTGAAGCGCTCCGGCCCGGTGAGATTTCGATTCCGCCCTTCAGCGGGGGGCTCTGATAAGCCAGAGCGATGGCATGGGCGCCGAGGGCCAGGAGTATGACCCAGCTGATCAATATCCCGCCAACGCGAAGCGGATTGGCGCCCGGGCGGTCCATTCCGAACGCATGAGCGATGCGGGCCAGAATGAACAGGATCGCCGCTCCCCACAGCCACAGATTGCCCCCGGTGCCGACCTCGAGGATCCCGAGCAGGATCAGGAACAAGGGCGTGTTTTCCGCGAAATTGGAATGGGCGCGCATCCGGGCCGCCAGCAGCGGGTTGCCGCCGTCACCGATCACGATCTTGAGCGGCCGCCTCAGCAGGCTGACCCTCAGGCTGAGCCAGACATGGAGTATCGCCGCGGCGCCGGCTATGGTAAGCGTGATCGGCAGGATCATGAGATCTTCCTTCTGTCCGGCAAGAGTCGCACGGCCGGCAACGGCTTGCAACATGTGTTGAAATCGCTATAGGCGGCGCCTTCACACGAGAGTATCGGCCGCAAGGCCAGCGGCTGAATTCCTGCCGTTGATCCTTGGTCCTGCGCTCGCCACATCATTCAACCGATTTGCATGGAACAGGTGCCAACATGGCCGTCCCCAAGAGAAAAACGTCGCCCTCCAAGCGGAACATGCGCCGCAGTCATGATGCGCTGAAGGTGACCCAGTATCAGGAATGCCCGAATTGCGGCGAACTTCGCCTTCCGCACAATCTGTGCCAGGGTTGCGGCCACTACAAGGGACGTGAAATCCTGAAGTCCGAGGCGTAAGGCCCTCGGGACGACTCAAGGGGAGACGGTTACAGGTGGGCAGCGGGCCACGGATCGCAATCGACGCGATGGGTGGCGATACCGGC
>CAYOJN010000110.1:0-6876 GCA_964404245.1 uncultured Sphingosinicella sp.
GAAGACGCCGGCGCCGTTGCGATCATGCCGCTTG
This sequence comes from uncultured Sphingosinicella sp., assembly GCA_964404245.1. Taxonomy (GTDB): domain Bacteria; phylum Pseudomonadota; class Alphaproteobacteria; order Sphingomonadales; family Sphingomonadaceae; genus Allosphingosinicella. The sequence continues at coordinate 35 of CAYOJN010000110.1, forward strand.
GCGCACCGATCGGATCCGGCCTCGGAATCCAGAACCGGGTGACGATCCGGCTCATCGTCGAAGGGGCCGGAGTTCCGGTGCTCGTCGATGCCGGTGTCGGAACCGCCTCGGACGCGAGCGTTGCCATGGAACTGGGCTGTGACGGGGTATTGATGAACACCGCCATCGCGGAGGCGAAGGACCCGGTGAGGATGGCCCAGGCGATGAGGCTCGCGGTTGAAAGCGGGCGCCATGCCTATCTGGCGGGCCGGATGGGGCAGCGCCGCTATGCCGATCCTTCGAGCCCGCTTGCCGGCCTGATCTGACGATCACCTCCAGGAGATGCCGGCCGGGAACAGCGGGCCGGCCTTTCGGTTGACTCACCTGAACCGAAAGGCCCGTTCCGATGCCCGATTTTCTCCGCGCCCGTGAAGACATGGTCAAGCGCCAGATCGAGGCACGGGACATCGACAATCCCAGGCTGCTCGCCGCGATCCGCCAGGTTCCGCGGGAAGCCTTCGTTCCCGAACATCTCGCCGACCAGGCCTATGACGACAATCCGCTTCCGATCGAATCCGGCCAGACCATTTCCCAGCCCTATATCGTCGCCCTGATGATCGATGCGGCCGAAGTGGCCCCGGGGGACAAGGTGCTCGAGATCGGGGCCGGCTCCGGCTATGCCGCAGCGGTCATGAGCCGGATTGCCGACGAGGTCTTCGCGATCGAGCGGCACGGCGCGCTTGCAAGCCTTGCCCGGGAGCGGATGGACCGGTTGGGCTATGACAATGTCACCATCCTCCATGGCGACGGCACCAGCGGAGTCCCGGATGAAGAGCCGTTCGACGCGATCCTTGCAGCCGCAAGCGGAAGCCATGTGCCCGAAGCCCTGCTTCGCCAGCTGGCGGTTCACGGAATCCTGGTCATGCCTGTCGGCGAACCCGGCCAGGCCCAGAAGCTGGTCAGGGTCATCCGTCTCGGCGAGGAGGATTTCGAGCAGGAGGATCTGGGGCACGTGCGCTTCGTCCCGCTGATCGGCGCTCATGGCTGGACGATGGCGGAGGAGGAGGGGAAAAGCGGTGAGTGACGAGGCGCTCTCTGTTCGGCTCGCGCAGGCGGCTGAGATCCTGCCCGAAATCGACGATCCGGCCTTCGGCCCATTCTTCGATCGCTATGCCGATGCCCGGATCATCCTTCTCGGTGAAGCCAGTCACGGGACCAGCGAATTCTACCGGGCCCGTTCCGCAATCACCCGGCACCTGATCGAGCGCCATGGCTTTTCGATCGTCGCCGTCGAAGCCGACTGGCCCGATGCGGCGGCGCTCGACCGCCATGTCCGCAACAGGCCGATTCGCGAGGGGGAGGACTCCCCCTTTCAACGCTTTCCGGCCTGGATGTGGAAAAACACGGATGTGGAGGCCTTCGTCCGCTGGCTGAGGGACCATAACCAGGAAAGGGCCACCGAAGAGCGGGTTGGTCTCTATGGCCTCGATCTCTACAATCTGCGGGGTTCGATCCGGGCGGTGATCGACTATCTCGACGATGTGGATCCGGATGCGGGGCAGGTTGCCCGCAAGCTCTATGGCTGCCTTCAACCCTATAGCGGCGATCCGCAGCTTTATGGCCGACTGGCGATCACGGAAGGCTATGCCCGCTGCGAGGCCGGCGTTCTCCAGATGCTTAAGACCCTCCAGTCGAAGCAGATGGCCTATGCCGCCGAAGATGGCGACGAATGGCTCGATGCGGCCGCCAATGCGCGGCTCGTCAAGAATGCGGAGGCCTATTACCGGGCCATGTATCACGGCGCAGCGAAAAGCTGGAACCTGCGCGATACCCACATGTTCGAGACGCTCTGCCAGATCCTTGAGTCCAGGGGCGAGCGATCGAAGGCCGTGGTGTGGGCGCATAACAGCCATATCGGCAATGCGGCCTTCACGGGAATGGGCCGCGAGCGCGGCGAGCTCAATATCGGGCAGCTGTGCAAGGAGAGGTTCGGCGACGAGGCCCGGCTGATCGGCTTCGGAACCCATGAGGGTACGGTCGCTGCCGCCACGGACTGGGACGGCGAGATGGAGGTGAAGACGGTTCGGCCATCGCTTCCCGGAAGCCATGAGCGGCTTTCGCACGACAGCGGTCTCGATCGCTTCCTGCTCGACCTTCGCGAGGGGAAGGAGGACGGCCTTCGCGAGGCACTGATGAAGCCGAGGCTCCAGCGCTTCATCGGGGTCATTTATCGCCCCGAGACAGAGCGGTGGAGCCATTATGCCGAGGCAATCCTTCCCGGACAATATGACGGCTGGGCCTGGTTCGATCGAACCCGCGCCGTCACTCCAATCGCCGGGCCGGTCCGGCCGGGCGAGGAGGAAACCTATCCGTTTGGGCTTTAGCGGCAATCGGAATATGGTTAACCGACTCGAACCAATCCGATCGGGCGAAGGGAGGATTCAAGGATGAGGAAACAGCTTTTCTTCGCGGCCGCTGCAGGTTTGACTCTGGTCAGCGCGCATCCGCCGCAATCGCAGGACATTGGGCGGGGCACGGCCGGGACCGCAACGGGCTATCCACCCTGTTCGAAGGCGGTGACCGATCGCTGCATCCAGCTTCACGAGCGCGGGGTTCGAGCACCCGCCAATCTTGCCCTCAATTCGCCGTCAGGGCGGCCCGCGAAAGTCGTTCGGCCGGCGCCCGACGATATCGACGTGACATATGCCGGCGACCTTCGAGCGCCTTCGGCCTCGGCTGCTCGGCCCGAACCGCCGGCCGCACCGAATGTCGCCCCTCAGCCTCTGCGCCGAGCCGAAGCGCCGCGCCGGCCGCATCGGGCGCATTCCGTGCAGGTGGCCCGGCTTGCCGCCGAACCCGCCCAAGCTTCCGCTTATCCGGTCTGTCGGGCCGGAGTCACCGATCGCTGCCGGCAGCCGCAACGCGTGTCGAAGCCCGGCCGCCAGGTGTCGATGCGGGTGAAGCGCGCCGGAGAGCGCGGCTGACGCTCAGCCTCAGCCCGTGACCAGCGCGCGCTGATCCTCACGGCCCATGGAGAGAAGGAAGGGCGAGCTGCGCTGAAGGTCCTGAAAATCCTGTTTCGACCTTAGCCCCAGCCACTGGATGGCGATCAGCGCCTGGGCGATGGCGCCCCCAAGCGTGTCGCCGGGTCCCAGAAGGATGATCCGGTCGGGCGCATATTCCTTCACGGCGACCTGGATCGATCGAGTGAAGCTGTAGGTTTCGAGGATCTGGGTGATGAAGGTATATTCCCGGAGCCGGTCCGGCTTCGTCGAGTGAGGCCGCCAGATCGTTCCGTGGCCGTCGATCATCGGCCGCTCAGGCGAACGGATCCAGTCTTCGGGAAGCTCAAGAGCGCGATCGGACGAGCCCTTCATGAGCGGGGTGTGGAACGGCCCGTGATTGACCAGCCTCAACGGCTCGCGTCCGGGCGTCGGGGGTGCTTCGGAAAGCAGGGCCTCAAGGCCCTTCTCGTTGCCGGCAATCACGATCATCCCGCCCAGTTCGATCGACGGGTAGAGCGCGCATCCGGGCCTTGAACGAATATCGGAGACGAGGGCGAAGACCTGGTCCCGAAGCCCAGCCACGTCCTTCCAGTCATCGTCGACGAGGGTGAGGAGAATCTGCCCGCCTGCTTCGCCTGCCTGGCTGTTCTCGCCCATCGCGTCGACGATCCGGAAACCGTCCTCACCGCTGACTGCGCCGCCGCAGGCAAGGCTGGTATACCAGCCCATGGAATTGCCGGTGACGGCCGCAATGTCGAACCGGTCGGGATCGATGGCCAGGAAATCGGCGTAGGATGAGGCGTAGATGAGCGGCGAGGCGATGTCGCCGCGGCTGTGGAGCGATACCTTGTAGCGATCGGCGCCGTCCAGTTCGGACAGGGTCGGCTGGCCCCGCTCGGACCGGATCCGGTCGAACGCCGCGATCAGCGCCGCCTTGTCCGAATGGTGGCGCTTCAGATAGCCGAGCTCGTTCTTTCCATAGGTGCCCCGGCCGGGACAGACGATCAGGGCTGCGGATCTTTCAGTCACGGACCATCTCCAATGCGGTGGCGACAATCCCGTCGCGGCTCGGAAGAGTGAGGGTCGCTGCACGGCCAAGCGGGATGAAACTGTCCTCGGCCGTTATCCTCCTGCAGGGGATTTCGGGCAGCTGTTCGGCGAACAGCGCCATCAGGGCCTCGCTTTGCGATCCGGTCTTCCGGCATTCATCGACGATGAGGATCTTCCGGCAGCCCTCGACGGCGCCGAGCAGAGCCTGTTCGTCGAGTGGTGCAAGCCAGCGAAGGTCGATCACCCGCGATTCGATCTGATGCCCTTCGGCCAGGATCCGCTCGGCCTGGCGCGAAAGATAATATCCATTGCCATAGCTGACGATGGCAAGGTCGCGGCCAGTGCCATGGATTGCGGGCTCGCCGAGCCGGACCGGCGCCGACTGACCCGGCGGCGAATAGGTCGACGTCCACAGGGAGTCGCCCTCCTCGTGGAGATCGCGGGTCATGTAGAGAGCGATAGGCTCGATGAAGACGACCACCCTTTGCTCTTCCAGCGCGAGCCGGACGCATTCGCGAAGCATTGCGACGGCATCGGCCCCGTTGCTCGGGCAGGCCAGGATGAGCCCGGGAATGTCGCGGAAGACGGCCAGGCTGTTGTCGTTGTGGAAATGCCCTCCAAAACCCTTCTGATAGCCAAGGCCGGCGATCCGGACGACCATCGGATTGCTGTACTGGCCGTTGGAAAAGAAGCTCAGGGTCGCTGCCTCGCCGCGAAGCTGGTCCTCCGCATTGTGGACATAAGCGAGGAACTGGATTTCCGGGATTGCGAGCAGGCCGACATGAGCGGCGCCGATCCCGAGACCCAAGATGGCCTGCTCGTCCAGCAGGGTGTTGATCACCCGGACCGGGCCGAAGCGCTCGTGAAGCTTGGCGGTGACGTTATAGACCCCGCCTTTGGGCCCGACATCCTCGCCGGCAACGATGATCTGGCGGTGGGCGAGCATCAGGTCCGCAAGCGCCCAGCTGAGCAGCCGGGCCATATGCTGCGGCTTGTCCATCATGTTGAGATCGCGGGCGAAGAGAGCCTTTCTGTCGTCGGAAGCGGGAAGATTGTCGAGGCGGGCAGGTCGAGTGGGCGGAACGATTGAGTCCATGACAGCCATGCTGCTAGTGAGCTTCGGTCGGGTGATCGCCTGCTGCGCGATCCGATCGAGCCGGATTTCCGTTTCGCGATAGATGTCGAGGATTTCACTGGGAGTCAGAAGGCCCTGCTCGATCATCAGAGCGGCGCTGTGGACGAGGGGATCGCGGTCCTCGTCCTGTTCGATCTGCGCCCTGGTCAGATAGGTGGATTGAACGTCGGAACCGGCATGGCCGTAGAGGCGGATGCAATCCATGTGGAGGAAGACCGGCTGGCGCTTCGTTCGCGCATGGCGGGCCGCCTCCTGCGCACCCCGATAGGTGTCGACCATATCGAGGCCGCTGCAATGGATGTAGCGAAGCGTGGGCCGATCCTGGAACGCGGCCCTGATCCATCCGGATGGAGTCCGGGTCGAAATCCCGATTCCATTGTCTTCGCATAGGAAGACCAGCGGCATCGGACTTCCCTGATAGGCAGTCCACTGGGCGGTGTTGAAAGCGCCCTGGGCCGTCGAATGATTGGCGGACGCATCGCCGAAACTGCACAGGACGACGGAATCGGCCGGCGCCTGAAGGTCTTCCAGCTTCAGGGTGCGAGCGATCCCGAGGCTGAAGGCGGCGCCGACGGCCTTGGGGAGGTGGGACGCGATGGTGCTGGTCTGGGGCGGGATCGCAAGCGGCCTGGACCCGATCACCTTGTGGCGCCCGCCCGAGATCGGATCCTCGGCCGAAGCCGCGAAGCTCAACAACATGTCCCAGCAAGGGGTCTGCCCGGGAAGCCGGGTCGACCGGTGGATCTGGAAGGCGTTGGAACGATAATGGAGAAACGCCAGGTCATCGATCCGGAAGGCCTCGGCGACCGCGGCATTATTCTCGTGGCCGGAGCTTCCGATCGTATAGAAGCCTTCGCCCCGCGCCTGGAGCCGGCGCGACAGCCGGTCCATCTGGCGGCTGGTGACCTGACTGTAGAACAGGCCGACCATCGTCTCACCCGACAGCCCGACGGAGTCCGGCTGAACGGTGTTGCCCCGGCGGGGCAACCGGCCGCTGCTGACTCTGGTGACGAATTTTTCGTGAATGGCCTCAGCCGCGTCCATGATGATCCTGACAATCGCGATGGTCTGGAGCGCGACCTAATGCCGTTCCCGGGCCAATGGAAGGCGGCGTTATTGACAAGGGTGTAGCTTGACTATCGCACCGGTCGTTTTACCGGGGATCACCGCCAAACGCAGGAGCAAGAGATGACCAAGAGCGAAATGGCCACGAGGTTGAACGAGGCCCAGGCCTTCCTTCCCGGCAAGCGAGTGAAAGTCGACTTCGGCGACGAAGGCGTGGTGATGCTCGACGGTAACGCCCAGCAGGTGACCGAAGAGGATGGCGAGGCCGATACGACGATCAAGGTCAGCTGGCAGGACTGGCAGTCCATGGCCGATGGCTCGCTCGACGGGATGACGGCCTTCATGCAGGGCAAGCTCAGGGTCGAAGGAGACATGTCCAACGCGATGCAGCTCCAGGGTGTCCTCTCAAAGCTTCGCCAATAGGCGTGTCTCGCCTTGAGGGAAGTTGAAAGCCGGTTCAACTTCCCTTGACCCGGCAGGGCCGCGGGGACTAATCGGGCTCCTGTTCCGAGGGAGCCTTTGATGAAGAAAACCTATCCGGATTCGGCGGCGGCGCTCGAAGGCCTGCTGTTTGACGGCATGACGATCTGCGCGGGCGGGTTCGGCCT
>CAYOJN010000111.1:0-6872 GCA_964404245.1 uncultured Sphingosinicella sp.
GCCTCGCCCGGCGCTGCACGATCCAGCTCAGCTATGCGATCGGAGTCGCCGAACCGCTGTCCGTCTATGTCGACCTGCACGGCACCGAGTCAGAAGGGGTCAGCGCATCGAGGCTCGAGGAACTGCTTCCGCAGTTGGTACGCCTGACGCCGAAGGGAATCCGGACCCATCTCGAGCTGAATCGGCCGATCTACCTTCCGACCGCGGCCTATGGTCATTTCGGCCGCCGCCCGGAAGGCGACCGGTTCAGCTGGGAAAAGACGGACCTGGTCGATCAGCTGAAGCAGGCGATCTGAGCGGCTTTTCCCAATGAGGATCGTCGGGGATTGCCGACTTTCCTCCGCACCGGGGCGATGATGTCGGCTTGGCCGCTCGCTCATTATTGGCGATAGGCGCGATCATGGGCGATCCGACGACCCTCAACCGTCTCTATGGCCGGCGATCCGGCCACAGGCTTCGCGCCGGTCAGGCGCAGCTGGTGGAGACCTTGCTCCCTGCCGTCAGCGTCCCGGGCGAGGGACCGATCGACAGCGTCCGGCTGTTCGGAAGCGACCGTCCGCTTCACCTGGAAATCGGCTTCGGCGCCGGCGAGCATCTCGCTTATCGTGCCGACCTCCTTCCCGATCATGGCTTTATCGGTTGCGAGCCCTTCCTCAACGGAGTGGCGGGCGCTCTCGGGCATATTCGCGATTACCACCTGACCAATGTCCGGATCCATATGGGGGATGCACTGAAAATACTCGACCGGCTTCCGGACCGGTCGCTGCGCTTCGTCTATCTCCTCCATCCTGACCCCTGGCCGAAGGCGCGCCATGCCAAGCGGCGAATGATGAACCATGGGCCGCTCGACCGAATTGCTGCCAAGCTGGCGCCGGGAGGTGAATTCCGGTTCAGCACCGATCATTCTGGCTATTGCCGCTGGGCGATGATGGTGATGACGCCTCGCCGCGACTTCGAATGGCTTGCGCAAGAGTCGCGTGATTTTCTGGAGCGGCCCGGTGGCTGGCCCGAGACTCGCTATGAAGCCAAGGCGCGCCGGCTTGGTCACGAAGTCTGGTACTTCCGTTACCGGCGCGTCTGAAGATCGCCTTCCGGCCGAGCCGTCATCGCGCCGGGCTCAGCCTGAGCAGACGGCCGCCACTTCCCTGGCGCTGGTCCTCGAGCAGATAGACGGCGCCGTCCGGCCCTTCCTCCACTTCGCGGATTCGGGCATTCATCGGCCAGCGCTCGGCCTCGCGGGCGCTCTCGCCGTCGATCGTTACCCGAACCAGGGCTTCGCCCGACAGTGCGCCGATCAAGGCACTTCCGCGCCACCGGGGGAAGAGGGATCCGCTGTAGAAGATCAGGCCGGATGGCGAGATGACCGGGGTCCAGCTGATTGCGGGCGCCTTGAATTCGGGCCTGGTGTCATGATCCGGAATTTCCCGGCCGTCATAATGGACGCCATTCGAGACGATCGGATAACCGTAATTGGCGCCGCGTTCGATGAGGTTGAATTCGTCGCCGCCGCGTGGTCCCATTTCATGCTCCCAGAGCCGGCCGTCCGGAGCAAAGGCGATCCCAAGCGGGTTGCGGTGCCCCAGCGACCAGATCTGCGCAGTCACTCCACCCCTTGCCGCGAAGGGATTGTCCTGCGGCACCGAACCGTCCGGATTCAGCCGAAGGATCTTGCCGACATTGCTTTCCAAATCCTGCGCCGGGGTGAATTCTTGCCGGTCGCCCGAACTGATGAACAGATGGCGCCCATCGGGCGAGAAGAGAATCCGGTGAGCATAATGGCCGCGGCCGCTCATCTTTGGTACTTGTCGCCAGACTATCTGCAGGTCTTCGAGCCGCCCTCCGTCGGCTTCGTCGAGGACAAGCCGAGCCCGGGCAACCACGGCGCCGCGAGTGCCATTCGCTCCGGCTTCGACATAGCTCAGGTACAGAAGGTTGTTGCGAGCGAAGTCTGGATGAGGGGCGATGTCGCCAAAGCCGCCCTGGCCGCCATAATCGACGCTCGGAACACCAGAGATCGATCCCAGGCGGCCTGGCGAATCCTGGCCGAGGAAATCGACGAAGCGCAGAGCGCCCTTCTTTTCGCTGATCAGTAGCAACCCTCCAGGAAGGAAGGTCATCGCCCAGGGTTCCTCGAACTGGGCGATCGCTTCGACCTGGAAAGGCTTCCCCTGCTGGTCGTCGGATGGCCTGACGTGGGCCGCATTGGAGGCCTCGGGTGCGTCGGTGGCAGCCGTGCAGCCGGCAAGGATGGTCAGTGGCAGCAGGACTTTGCCAAGCGGGCCCATTTGAAACTCCTTCGACCGAAACAGGAAAGAGCTGCATAAACCGGCAACCGCAGCACGAAAAGCGAGTCCTTTTCTCCTTCCTTGCCCGAGCGTGCCGGTCCGCCTATTGTTCCGCTCATGAAATCACCCGCTAGCCTGTTCGCTTTCGTCGTGCTCCTGTCGGGCTGCGCGATGGTTCCCGACACCAACGGCCCCCAACAGGCCTTTTACGACAGGCTTCTCAGACTGTGCGGCTCGGCTTTCGAGGGCCGGGTGGTGACGACGGACGAGGCCGATCGCGATTTCGCGGCGAGCCGACTTGTCATGCACGTTCGAAGCTGCACTGCTGACGAAATCCGGATCCCGTTCCATGTCGGCCATGATCGGTCGCGGACCTGGGTAATCAGCCGAACGACCAGCGGGCTGAGGCTGAAGCATGATCATCGTCACGAGGACGGGTCCGAGGATGTCCTCACCCAATATGGGGGCGACACGGTGTCGATCGGGACGGCCCGCAGGCAGGAATTTCCGGCCGATCCTTATTCAAAGGACCTGTTCCTGCGCGAAGGCAGTGCCGCCTCGGTGACCAATATCTGGGCGGTCGAAGTCGCTTCGGGTCAGCTGTTCGCTTACGAGCTTCGACGGCCCAACCGGTTTCTGAGAGTGGAGTTCGATCTCAGCCGTCCGGTCCCGCCGCCGCCTGCGCCCTGGGGCAGCTGACCCTTTCCGGGCCCGGCCGCCCGATCCGTCCAGACGAAAAAAAGGCCCCGCCGAAACGGGGCCTTTTCCAACTCAGCGTGTCGCTGTTTGTCTCAGCGCCAGCCGGAGCCGAAGAGCCAATTCCACATAATTACCTCCCTCTGAGAGACGGATCCAAAACGAGAAAGAGGTTCGCCTACAGCTTGGCCAAAAGCTGCCGGGGATTGATCCAGTCGCTCCAGCTCACTCAGATCGCTGGTTGAACCGGTCCACCGGGACGGCATCCAATCCTTTCTCAGGATCCATAGTCTGACCGGAACCGAGAATATGTCGCATGGTTAAAAAAAAATTTACCATGGATCAAAACTTTGCGGATTTACGGTCACGAAGACGGGCTCGAAGCCTCGCATTCGCAGCGGGGAGGTAAACGATAGGGGGACCTCGGAGCCGGGCCTTCGGTGCCGCGGCGACTGAACGGCGATTTGCGCCCTCAGGCGGCCCTGTCGCTCCGCTCGAGATCGACCCGGGCCAGAAGCTCACTCAGCGGAGCCGGCCGGCCGGTGTGATAGCCCTGGATGATGTCGCAATGCATCCCCTTCAGGGCCTCGAGTATTTCCTGATTCTCGACCCCTTCGGCAACGACCTTGCGGCCGAGCGAATGGGCCAGCTGGATCGTCGAATTGACCATGATCCGGTCGCTCTGGCTGCTGCTCAACATGCTGACGAAGCTGCGGTCGATCTTGATCTCCGAGGCCGGGATCCGGCGCAGATATTCCAGAGTCGAGAAGCCAGTCCCGTAATCGTCGATCGACAGCTGCACGCCCATCTCGCTGAGTGAATGCAGATTGGCGATCTGACTGGCCGCACTTCCCAGCGTGGAGGTTTCCGTCACTTCGAGCGTCAGGAGGGACGGCTCGACCCCATGCTTGCTGAGCAGCGCCTCCACCGTCGGGACAAGGCTTTCGCTGTCGAGCAGCAGCACCGAGAGATTGACTGCGATCGAGTAGCGGTCGCCGCCATGGTTGATCCGGGTCAAGGCGGCGATGGCCTCGTCGAGGACGAAATAGGTCAGCCGCTCGATCCGTCCTCCCTGCTCGGCGGCGCCGATGAACTGGTCTGGATAGACTTGTCCCTTTTCCGGGTGGGTCCAGCGGACCAGGGCTTCCGCGCCCAGCAGCTTCCCGGTGCGGCAGTCGATCTTGGGCTGATAAGCGAGCCACAGTTCGCGCTTGTCGATGGCCTGATCGAGCCGGGCCAGAAGGGACATCTGCCAGTCTGCATCCTCGACACTGGACGGGTTGAAACTCGCCCAGCCCTTGCCGCCGCGGGCGGCTTCATCTGCCGCCACCAGGGCGCTCGATACGCGCTGGGTCAGCGGTCGCGAATGGTCGACATCGAGGCCGAACGTGATGACGACGTCGATCAGTTTCGTGGCGACGACGATCGGGCTTCGGAACAGGCCCTGAAGCCCTTCGAGCTGCTGAACGATATTGTCGTCCGCGGCTCCGGTCAGCCACACGAATACGCCGTCATCGGCCTGGTAGACGATCGAGCGGGCAGCGCCGAATTCCAGCCGGCTGACAATCTGCTCGACCAGCTCCTTTTCATGCGTAGCCGACAGGTTCGACATGATCTGCGCATAATTCTTGACCCGGGCGGCGACGACCGTTCCTTCCCTCCCGCCGGACTGGCGAAGCGCCTGGAGATTGGGCATCCCGGTGACGAGATTGGTAGTGCCGCGCTCCTTGAAGGCGCGCCGAAGGTGGCCCGCGCTTCGAACCACGCTGACCGAGAGGATCATGACCAGGGCTGGAACGACATCGGCGTGGACCTGGTACATTTCCAGCAACAAAGGTCCGATAATCGCTGCTCCGAACGATCCGGCAAGGATGATTGCAGCGGTCGATCGGCGGCGGACGCACAGGAGTATGGTGGCGATCAGAAGCGCCAGGATGGCCGGAATCAGCCAGCCGACGTGGATCGGCTCACCGGCAATCAGAGTCTCGGCTCCGATCAGGTGGAAAATGACGGCTGGAACCAGGGTATAGCCTGGGGCCTTGAAGCGCTCGACGTCATCGTCGGTGCGGGCAATCACGACCTGCTTTCCGGCGAGTTGGCCCGGCAGGATCCGTCCGGTCAGAACGTCTTGTGCGCTGACGACGGGGATCGACCGGATGTCGATCCCATAGTCGATCGGGAAAAAGCTCTCGATTGCCTGACCCCGGTCAGCCAGCACAGTGCTGAGCGACGGCAGCATCTGGTCGCCGACCTGGGCTCCAAGGGGGTGAAACCAGACGGCGCCATCCCACCAGACGTAGAAATTGGTATTCACCAGTTGACCATGGCGGGCGTATCGGGCCGCTGGCAGGATTTCGGAACGCGCGCTAGAGACCGCGTCGGTGGAGAAACGCGCCGGAAGCAGCAGTTCGGAGCGGAGACCGGCAAGTGTCCTTTCCAGGTGCGCAGCTTCTGCGGCCGGACCGCCAGGACCGACATCGACGTCGAGATGAATTCTCCGGGCACCGGCGGAATCGACTCGCTGAAGGAGTTCGGCCATTCGGCCTGCGCTCCAGGGCGCCGGACCGATGTTCCTGAGGCTGCTGTCGTCGATAGCGACCAGAACGATCGACCCGGTCGCGGAATGGCTGCGAAGCTTGTTTCGCGCCATTTGCATGGCATTTTCGACCGGCTCGCCGACCTGCCCGATGCCAAAGACGAGCCCGATGACCAGCGCCATGATAAGCGCTTTCCAGGGCGCAGAGGCAAGGATCGCTCGAAATTTCAAGTCAGGCTCTCGGTTTTGGTTGCACGGTTAATGTCTGTTAGCGCCAATTCCTTACCAAATTGCGACCCGCGAAGGGCCTGGACACTGTGGAATTGCCGATGGAGGCGTTAACTATCTCGGCCGAAACAGATATCGTCGCTTGCTCCCGTTTGCGGCTGTGCCTATATGGCTGTCGCCTTTCTTGACATCGGTAACGACGTTGAGGCTGGTCCCGGGGGCGGGGCCGGCACAGAAGGCTTTTACTTGGGCATGGGTGAAATGGCCGATTTGAAGCGACTGACCGAGCTGATCGATTCCGAGGCGAAAGCCGAAGGCCTGGCGCTCGTTCGGGTGATGATGATCGGCGGACGCGACGATCCGACGCTTCAGGTGATGGCCGAGCGTCCGGACACGAGGCAGCTCGATCTCGGTGATTGCGAACGGCTGTCGAGACGGCTGTCCGAACGGCTCGACGCCCTCGAGGCAGAAGGCAAGGACCCGATCGAGGGAGCCTATCGGCTTGAGGTCAGCTCTCCCGGAATCGACCGGCCGCTCACTCGGAAGAGAGATTTTGAGGATTGGAAGGGCCACGAGGCCCGGATCAGCCTCGCCGACAAGCTGAATGGCCGGCGCGAGTTCAAGGGCGTCCTGATCGGGAGCGAGGGGGACGAGGTTCTGATCGATGTGGCCGGTCTCGGTGAGACACGGTTGCCCTTCGACCGGATCCACTCGGCCAAGCTGCTCCTGACGGACCGGCTTATTCAGCAGACCGCACCGCTATCGGCGGAAGGCGCAGACGATATTTTGGAAGGACAGGACTGAAAATCATGGCCAGTGCCGCAAATCCGGGCGCTCCCGGCGCCGTTTCCGCAAACAAGGCGGAGCTGATCGCGATTGCCGATGCTGTCGCGCGCGAGAAGCTGATCGACCGGTTGATCGTCATCGAGGCGATGGAAGATGCGATCCAGCGCGCGGCCCGTGCCCGTTATGGCGCCGAGAACGACATTCGCGCCAAGCTCGATCCGACCAGTGGTGATCTTCGCCTCTGGCGGGTCGTCGAAGTGGTCGAGGAGGTCGAGGATTATTTCAAGCAGGTGAGCCTCGAAGACGCTCAGAAGCTGCAGCCCGGTGCCGCGCTTGGCGAT
>CAYOJN010000112.1:0-6835 GCA_964404245.1 uncultured Sphingosinicella sp.
CGGCAAGGCGCTCGCTCTCGGTCTTCGCCCGATCGTCGTGGTCAACAAGATCGATCGGCCCGATGCGCGTCCGGCCGAGGTACTGGACGAGGTGTTCGAACTCTTCCTGAGCCTCGATGCCACCGATGAGCAGCTGGATTTCCCGACCCTCTATGCAAGCGGCCGCTCCGGCTATGCAGGGCAGAGCGACGAGGTTCGCTCCGGCGATCTGACGCCCTTGTTCGAAACCATCGTCTCCCACGTGCCTTCGCCGGACCTCGACACGAACGGTCCCTTCAAGATGCTCGTGACCCTGCTCGATCGAGACCCGTTCCTGGGACGGATTCTCACCGGGCGGATCGAAAGCGGACAATTGCAGGTCAACATGCCGATCCGTGCGATCGACGTCGACGGCAAGTCGGTCGAGGACGGTAGGGCAACGAAGGTCTTCGCCTTCCGTGGCCTGGACCGGGTGCCGGTTGAAAGCGCCCGGGCAGGCGACATCGTCGCCATTGCGGGTCTGACCAATGCCACCGTTTCCAACACCATCGCGGACCCTGCCGTGACCGAGCCGCTCAAGGCGCGCCCGATCGATCCACCGACCCTGGCGATGAGTTTTGCAGTCAATGACAGTCCCTATGCGGGGCGCGATGGCGACAAGGTGCAGAGCCGGGTCATTCGCGAGCGACTGTTGCGCGAGGCGGAAGGGAATGTCGCGATCCGGATCAGCGAAAGCGCCGACAAGGACGCCTTCGAAGTGGCCGGGCGGGGTGAGCTTCAGCTCGGAGTCCTGATCGAAACCATGCGCCGCGAAGGATTCGAACTGTCGATCAGCCGGCCGCGGGTGCTCTTCCGCAACGGTCCGGACGGCCGCGAAGAGCCCTATGAGACGGTAGTCATCGACGTCGACGACGAGCATTCGGGGACGGTCGTGGAAAAGATGGCTCAGCGCAAGGGCGAGATGACGGACATGCGGCCGTCGGGCGGAGGCAAGACCCGCCTGACCTTTTCCGCACCGTCACGAGGCCTGATTGGCTATCATGGCGAGTTCCTCTCGGACACTCGTGGCACTGGAATCATGAACCGGTTGTTCGAGAAATATGGTCCCTACAAGGGGCCGATCCAGGGCCGGCAGAACGGTGTCCTCATATCGATGGAACAGGGCGAAGCGGTGGCCTACGCCCTGAATGCCCTGGAGGAGCGGGGAATCCTGTTCATCGCTCCGGGCGAGAAGCTGTACCAAGGCATGGTGATCGGGGAAAATGCCAAGCCTCAGGATCTTGAGGTCAATCCGCTCAAGTCGAAGCAGCTGACCAATTTCCGCGCGAGCGGCGGCAAGGACGATGCCATCCGGCTCACCCCTCCGAAGCGAATGACTCTGGAACAGGCCATCGCCTATATCCAGGATGATGAACTGGTCGAGGTTACCCCCAAGGTAATCCGGATCCGCAAACGCTTCCTCGACCCGCACGAGCGCAAGCGCCAATCCCGCAAGGTCGAGGCCGCCTGACAGACGCCGCCGCCGAAGACTCGTTCATCGCTTGGCTGGCAGGCCTTCATTGTCGGACCGTATCGGGAGTCCCCGGGCGCGTGGTCGATGAGGCAGACTGGATCATCGGTCATCAGCGCCGCCGATCCATCTTCCTCCCCCGCCGGTCTGGAGCAGCCGGCCAACGGCGCGGTGAATTCCCGCCGCGGTGGCCAAATTTTCCATTGCCGGAGTTCCGCTCGACGCTAAGACAGGCGCGATGGAAAGTCTGAACGCGCTCCTCTCCGATCCTGGTGCCTGGGCGGCCCTGCTCGCCCTCATCGTGATGGAGATCGTGCTCGGGATCGACAATCTGATCTTCATCTCGATCCTGTCGAACAAGCTCCCGGAAGAGCAGCGTCGGCGCGCCCGCCGCCTGGGAATCGGGCTCGCTCTCGTGATGCGGCTGATTCTTCTGTCGATGATCGCCTGGTTGGTCGGCTTGACGGCGACGGTCGTCGACCTTGGCATTTCAGGCCCGCCTGGCTCCCATGGCGAGCCAACCTTCGAGACCGACTTCTCCTGGCGCGATCTGATTCTCATCGTCGGCGGGCTCTTCCTGATCTGGAAGGCCACGAAGGAGATTCATCACAATGTGGATCCCGTCCCAAGCGGTGATCTGCTCGACAAGAAAGCGGCGGCTGCGGTCACCTTCGGCTCGGCAATCATCCAGATCATCCTTCTCGACATGGTCTTCTCGGTGGATTCGATCCTCACCGCGGTCGGGATGACCGACAATCTGGCGGTGATGGTGATCGCGGTCCTCGTCTCGATTGCCGTGATGCTTGCCGCCGCCGATCCGCTCGCCAACTTCATCAACCGCAACCCGACCGTCGTCATGCTCGCTTTGGGCTTCCTGCTGATGATCGGTGCGGTCCTGATCGCGGATGGGTTCGGGGTCCATGTCCCCAAGGGCTATATCTATGCGGCGATGAGCTTCTCAGTCCTCGTGGAAGGGCTCAACATCCTGTCCCGGCGAGCTCAGCAACGGCGGGCCGAAGGCACCCGAAAATCCTGAATGCGGACCGTTGAATGGGTGAAGCTGAAGTTGGTGACGGAACGCGGCCTTTCGTTTCTCGTTTCGAGGAAGAGTCAGGAGGCACGAATGGACAGGAAATTGACGGGGGCGCTGGTCGCCGCTTTCATGTTGAGCGCTTGTGGCGGTGGCGGCCAGACCGAGGTTACCGAGGCCGAGGAAGCGCTTTCGAATGACTTCCAGCCCGCGGCGCCATCGCCGGGTTCGGCGGGCCCGGTGCCCGACGGTGGCAATCTGAACGCGCCGATGTCCAGCGAGACCAACAGCCAGTGAGGAAGTTCGAGTAGAAGATCCCGGTCGACCGACAAAAGCGGAAGCGGCCTTCTTCAGCGACCTTCCATTTTCGCCATCTCCAGGATTCGAAACCATTCTTCGTCCCGTACCGGCGAGACGGAAAGACGAGACTGCCTGACCAGCTCCATTGCCGCCAAATCGGGCTCATTCTTGATTTGGGCGAGCGATATCGGGGGAATCGCCTCGATCGGTTCGACCGGAAGCTTCACCCAGGAGCCATCTTCCCCGTCCGGCCTTTGCGGTCCGGCAATGCGCATGACCCCGACAATGGCCCGCTCCTTGTTGCTGTGGTAGAAAAAGGCCAGGTCGCCCGGCTTCATCGCCCGCAGATGGAGACGAGCGGCATTGTTCCTCACGCCATCCCATTCGGTCGAGCCGTCCCGAACCAGATCGGACCAACTGTAGACATCGGGTTCCGACTTCATCAACCAATAAGCCATCAACGCACCTCTCGCCATTGAGCGAAGACGGCCCTAGATCAGGAGTCATGAAGGCTCAACGCGTGCTTCTCCTTGCTGTCACTTCCGTCGCAGCCCTTTCCGGCTGCGGCGAACGGGCTCCGGGCGATCTGGATCCCCAGGGCTCGACGACTCCGGCTTATGAGCGAGTGGAGAGCGAATCACTCTTCTCCGATACGGTGACTCCTGTCCGGATCGGCGAGCTTGGTCCCGGCTTTGCCGCCTGCAATTCGATCGGAACCACTCGCGATCGGGTAACGACAGCGCCGATGCCGGTCCGGGCCGCGCCTTTCGAACAGGCGATGGCCATAGACGAACTCGCCGCAGGCGCGCGCTTCTTCATCTGTTCCCGGACCAACGACCAGCGCTGGTTCGGGGTCGTTTATGACGAAGGTGGCGAAGCGGCGGAGCGCTGCGGGGTTTCGGATCCGGTGCCGTCCCGCCAATATTATCGTGGCCCCTGCGCCGCAGGCTGGGTGTCGAGCACCGCCACGCGGTTGATTTCGGGCGCTCGAAACGAAATTCCCTCAGAGTCGAAGGCGGAGTGAGTAAGCGGTTCCGCAGCTTGTCGTAAGTCGCGACCGATCCACCGCGATAAACGCCACATTTTATTGAAATCCTTAGTTCTTTCAATCATCTGCCCCTCATCGAAAGAGAGCGAGTGCCGCCAGCCGATGAGCTGGTGGCCGGGGCAAGACGGGGAGGCCAGTGACCCCGGATGCGATTTGCATCCGCCGGGCCGGCCAACCGCATGTGAAATGGGACTAGATGATCAAGACGGTTCGCGCCGCCGGCTTTGCCGCGGCAGCCTTTCTTGTCGCGGCTGTTGCTGGCTGGGGCAATCCACTCCAGGCCGACCAGGTCGGCGGAGTTCCTGCCACCACGTCCTATCATGATCACATGACCGCCAGCGTCGGCGCAAGCGATCTGGGTCTCAACGACGGCGATTGGGCAGACGCGCCGAGTGATGCGTCCAACAGCAGCCATGCCGGCCTTGTCCAGCTCGCGAGCCATATGGTCGAGCGTGCCGATGCCGTTCTTCCCCGGCCGCGCTCCCTTCCCGAGCTGGTCAGCGTCTATGCCGGCGGCGAGCCCGATGACGGCGAGCTGGATTGCCTTGCGAGCGCCGTCTATTTCGAAGCCCGCGGAGAGCCGATCGAGGGCCAGCTGGCGGTTGCTGAAGTCGTCCTGAACCGTGCCGCCTCCGGCCGCTACCCGGCCGGGGTCTGCGAGGTGGTCATTCAACCCTGGCAGTTTTCCTTCGTCAACCGCACCGGGCGAATCCCTCCCGCCGACCGTTCTTCGCAGGCATGGCAGCGCGCTGTCGCGATTGCCCGGATCGCCGACCGCGGCGCCAGCCGGCTGCTTTCACCCGAAGTGCTCTGGTATCATGCCGATTATGTGGCGCCGAGCTGGGGCCGACGGCTTGCCCGCAATACCAAGATCGGGCTCCACATCTTCTATTCCTGATCGAATTCTGCCGCTCAGGCAGGATGTCTTCCAGTTCACCTCAATCGTTTCGATTCAGGGTCCGCAAGGTGATCGAATAGCGAGGGGCTTCGACCGGCGGGAGGCTGTGCTCCCACTCGGTTCGGGCAGGGCCGCGGAGCAGATAGATGGAGCGGGGCTCAGCCTGTAGGGTGAACCTTTGCCATTTCGTGCCCTGCTTGCGGCGGAATCTCAGCGGTGCCGGCGATCGCAGGGAAATCCCGATCACATCCCCGAAGACCGGCCGGTCGCGGTGCCATCCGAGGCCTGCCCCTTCCGGGTAATGGATCAGAAGCGCATGTTCGAGCGCTCCCTCCTCCAACCCGGCGAACGAAGCGGCCCTTGCGCGCAACGGCAGGAGCCACTCCGGAATCGGCTCCGCCGGTTCAAGGCCGCGTCCGTCGAATCGGTAGGAATGGCCGAACGAGAGGGTTTCCCTCTTCCCGATCCAGCCCTGGAATTCGAACGGCCGGAATGGCAGCGACTTCAGCCGGCTGATCAGTGCCTTCTCCTCCGAGGGAGTCACCAGGTCTGGCGTATAGAGCAGTCCTTCCGGCCCGCCTGTCGTCGCGCCGAACAAATCCTTCGTGATCGACATGACCAAGAGTCTCCGGGATACGCCTGGCGCGATGCTTCGGCTTTGGCTTTTCGCGCCCCGATGCTAGGGCGCCCGCGATCCTATCCAGAAGAACAAGATGAACCACCTTTCCAAGATCCGGAATTTCTCCATCATCGCTCACATCGACCATGGCAAGTCGACCCTGGCCGATCGGCTGATCCTGGCCTGCGGCGGCCTGTCCCAGCGCGAGATGACCAGCCAGGTGCTCGACAATATGGATATCGAGCAGGAGCGGGGGATCACCATCAAGGCCCAGACGGTCCGGCTCGATTATCGCGCCTCCGACGGCGAGACCTATATATTGAACCTGATGGACACGCCGGGCCATGTCGACTTCGCCTACGAGGTGAGTCGAAGCCTTGCCGCCTGCGAAGGCGCCCTTCTGGTCGTCGACGCCGCCCAGGGGGTGGAAGCCCAGACCCTGGCCAATGTCTACCAGTCGATCGAGCATGATCACGAGATCGTTCCCGTGATCAACAAGATCGACCTTCCGGCCGCCGACGTCGACAAGGTCAAGAAGGAGATTGAGGACATCATCGGGCTTCCGGCCGACGACGCAGTTCTGACCTCGGCCAAGACCGGGATCGGAATCGCTGAGGTGCTCGAGGCCCTGGTGAAGCGAATTCCACCGCCCAGGGGCGATCGCGACGAGCCGCTCAAGGCCATGCTCGTCGACAGCTGGTATGACCCCTATCTTGGTGTCGTCATCCTGATCAGGGTCATCGACGGCTCCATACGCAAGGGCCAGCAGGTCAAGTTCATGGCCGCCGGAACCACCCACCTCGTCGACCGCGTCGGAGTTTTCCGGCCAAAGATCGAGCAGATGCCTGAACTGGGGCCCGGTGAAATCGGTTTCATCACGGCCCAGATCAAGGACGTGGCCGAAACCCGGGTCGGTGACACGATCACCGATAGTCGAAAGCCGGCCAAGACGCCTCTGCCAGGCTTCAAGGAGGTCCAGCCTGTCGTCTTCTGCGGTCTGTTTCCGGAAGACGCGAATGATTTCGAGAAGCTTCGAGAGAGCCTCCACAAGCTTCGGCTCAACGACGCCAGCTTCTCCTTCGAAATGGAGACGAGCGCGGCCCTTGGCTTCGGCTTTCGCTGTGGCTTTCTCGGGCTTCTTCACCTGGAAATCATCCAGGAGCGCCTGTCGCGAGAATATGATCTTGACCTGATCACGACCGCTCCGAGCGTCGTCTACAACGTCGTTCTTGGCGACGGAAAGACCAGGGAGATCCACAATCCAGCCGACTGGCCGGACCCCAATCATATCGAGCTGGTTGAAGAACCCTGGATCGAAGCGGTGATCTACGTCCCCGACGAGCATCTCGGCGCGATCCTCAAGCTTTGCCAGGATCGGCGCGGGATCCAGAAGAACCTGACCTATGTCGCCGGCCGAGCCCAGCTCACCTACGAGCTTCCACTCAATAAGA
>CAYOJN010000113.1:0-6780 GCA_964404245.1 uncultured Sphingosinicella sp.
CGCCGCCCATGACGACATCTTCCATTATGAAGTGGAGCATGCGGACCAGATCGGGGCGGCGCTGAAAACCATCGCCCGGGTGAAGCCCAAGGTGCTGATCATCAACGGTGGCGACGGCACCGTCCAGTCAGCGCTGACGGAGCTTTACCAGGGGGGGCAATTTGCCGGCGATCCACCCCCGGTGGCAGTCCTTCCCAACGGCAAGACCAATCTCATTGCCCATGATCTGGGCGCGGATGGCGATCCGATCCGGGTGCTCGAACGCGTGCTTGAACTTGCCCGTACCGACATGAGCCCGAACATCGTCCAGCGCGAGCTGATCTCGCTCAGCGATGGCGATCCCGATCGCCGGCCGGTGCTCGGAATGTTCCTGGGCGGCGCTGCTCTCGCCGACACCATGCTCTATTGCAGACACAGGCTCTATCCACTGCTTCCGACGGGTCTTGCTCATGCTCTGGCGCTGGTGATCGGACTCGCGTCCATCCTTCTCGGCCGCTGGGCCCGTTTCCTTCCCCTGTCTCCGAAGCCGCTCAAGGTCTCTATCCTCCAGCAAGGCGTTCTTCAGGGTGCCTTCGCCTTCCTGATGGTGACGACTCTCCAGCGCCTGCTGTTCAGCAGCCACATGCCGCTTACGGACCAGCGCTCGGGAGCGATGCAGCTGCTCGTCATTGAACGAAGCGTCCCCGCTCTGGTAAGGGCGCTCGTCGCCTCTATCCGCGGCCGGCTTGGCCGCCACCGCCTCGTTGGGGTTCACCTGCAGCGCGGTGACGAGATTCGGATCGAGGGGGATCATTCCAACATCATCCTGGACGGCGAGCTGTTCAAGACCATGGCCGGCCGCCCGATCGTCCTTCGACCGACCGCTCCGGTCCCCTTTCTCAGGCTGGCAGCCTGACCGTCCAGCGGCGAAAGCTGTGGAAAAACCGGACTCGACCTTCGACAAGCCTGCGACTTGGCCCTAGCTTTTGCCAGTGACCGACGAGGATGCCTTCACTGTCGAGACACCGCCGACGCGCGATGATGACCGACTGACGCTCGATCTCGACGGTTGGGAAGGGCCGCTGGATCTCCTGCTGACCCTGGCACGGGCACAAAAAGTCGACCTTGCAAGGATTTCGATTCTCGCTCTGGTCGAACAATATCTCGCCTTCATCGCCGATGCCCGCAAGCTAAGGCTCGAGATCGCAGCCGACTATCTCGTCATGGCCGCCTGGCTTGCTTACCTCAAATCCTGCCTTTTGCTTCCCAAGGACCCGACGGTCGATCCTTCGCCGGAGGAACTGGCGATGCGGCTTCAGCTCCGGCTTCAGCGGCTGCAGGCCATGCGCGAGGCCGGTGCCCGGCTGGTCGGCGGCGACCGGATTGGTCGCGACGTGTTCCTTCGCGGTTCCCCGGAGGGGCTGAAGGTCGTCCGAAGGGCGGCCTGGCGGACCGATCTTTACGACCTCATTGCCGCTTACGGGATCGTTCGGGCCCGGACCGAGCCTGCTATCCATATCGTCTCCCGCCGCCCGGTCATGACCCTGGACGAGGCGATTCACCGGCTCGAGCAGTTGGTCGGCGCCCGAATGGAATGGACCGCGCTCGAAACCTTTCTGCCCGAGACCCAGGATCCCGAATTTCGAAAATCGGCTCTTGCCTCGAGCTTCGTCGCGACGCTGGAACTCGCCCGGCTCGGCCGGATCGAGATCGATCAGGCCGGCATTTTCGAGACCCTTTACGTGAGGACCGCATGAATCCCGTTTCCGATTCGGAACGCGCGGTCGAAGCGGTCCTCTTCGCTTCCGAAACGCCGCTCGCGATCGACGAGATCGCCGACCATGTCGGAAGCGGGATCGACGTTCGTGCCGCTCTCGAGGCGATCTCTCAACATCATGCCGGGCGCGGTATCGAACTGGTCCAGCGCGGCAAGCGCTGGCATTTCCAGACCGCGGCCGATCTGGCCCACATTCTTCGCCGGGAGCGGGAGGAAAGCCGAAAGCTAAGCCGCGCCGCCGTCGAGACCCTGGCCATCATCGCCTATCATGAACCGGTCAGCAGGGCAGAAATCGAGGCCATTCGCGGCGTTCAGATCTCCAGGGGGACCCTCGACGTGCTGATGGAGGCGGGCTGGGTTCGGCCCGCCGGCCGCCGCGAAGTCCCGGGACGCCCACTGACCTTTGCAACGACCCAGGAATTTCTTGCCCATTTCGGTCTTTCGAGCCGTCGGGACCTTCCCGGTGTCGACGATCTGCGGGCAGCCGGGCTCCTCGATCCGGTGGATGTCGCTCTGGAACGCATGGGATTTGACGAAATGAGCGGCAGTGAAGTGGAGCCCGACGAAGCGGACTGAAGCGCTCCGTGGCTTTCCAACAGGGGCACGGCCATTGCGGGCGTGGCCGACAACTCTTAGGTTCCACACATATCGGGAGATTTTCAATGGGTGGTTTCAGCCTCTGGCACTGGCTCGTCGTCGGCCTGGTCATACTCTTGCTGTTCGGCAAAGGACGCTTTTCCGAAATGATGGGGGACGTCGCGAAGGGTCTGAAGAGCTTCAAGAAGGGCATGAGCGAGGACGAGGAGGCGGAAGCCCGTCGGCTCAGCCGCGATCCGGTCGAACCTTCGGTGCCGCCTCGTACCCCGGGCGAGGCGGCGCCAGTGGAGCGCGGTCCGGCCCCAGAAGCCGACCGTCACTGATCCGCTGCACTGATCATCCAGGCACGACCTGATGTTCGGGATCGATTCCGGCGAAATACTGATCATCGCGGTGATCGCGCTGGTCGTGATCGGGCCGAAGGACCTGCCTCGGGTGATGCGGACGATCGGCCATTATGTTGGTCGGGCCAAAGGCATGGCGCGCCATTTCCGTTCCGGTCTCGACACGATGATGCGGGAGGCCGAACTCGAGGAAATGGAAAAGAAGTGGCAGTCAGAAAATGAACGGATCATGCGCGAGCATCCGATCGGTTCAGCGGATAGTGAATGGGGTCGGCCGGTTCCGGAGATGGGATCCGGCTCCCCGGAGGAAGGGGCCGGGCCGGTAAATCCCGAAGACCCGTCTTCGTCGTCGCCGCCGCCCGCTCCGCCAGCCCCGTCCAGCCCCTCCCCGGAGGACCGATCGTGACGGCTTTTGGCCGCGGAGACGGGTCCCCGGAACTCGATTCCAGCAAGGCGCCCCTGCTCGACCATCTGATCGAACTTCGCCGCCGGCTGCTGTGGAGCTTCGTCGCGATCGGAGTCGCTTTCGCCGTCTGCCTCTATTTCGCCCGCCCCATCTTCGGCTTCCTCGTTCAGCCACTGCTTGCGGCAGGGCAGGACCGGCTGATCTACACAGCCGTGTTCGAGGCCTTCTTCGTCGAGATAAAGGTGGCCTTCTTCGCCGCCCTGATGGTGGCCTTTCCCTTCATCTCCAACCAGTTGTGGCAATTCGTCGCGCCGGGCCTCTACTCAAGGGAGAAAAAGGCGTTCCTGCCCTTCCTGTTGCTGACGCCCTTCCTGTTCCTGGCCGGAGCAGCACTCGCTTATTATGTCGCAATGCCTGTCGCCCTTCATTTTCTCCTTGGATATGAAGGGAATATCGCCGGCGTTCAGCAGGATGCCTTGCCTGGAGTCGGAAATTATCTTTCCTTCGTGACCCGCTTCATCTTCGGATTCGGCGTCGCGTTCCTGCTACCGGTCCTTCTGATGCTTCTGGAAAAGGCCGGCCTGGTCACCCGCTCGCAGCTGAAATCGGGGCGCCGTTACGCCATCGTCATTGCCTTCGTCATCGCCGCCATTCTCACTCCGCCCGATGTCATCTCGCAGCTGCTGCTGGCGATCCCGCTGGTGTTTCTCTACGAATTTTCGCTTGTCGCCATCTGGTTCACAGAGCGTCGGCGGGCACGCCAGGCTGGCCAGACGGAATGAAAAAGGCGCCGCCCGAAGGCGGCGCCCGATCCTGGATTGTCTGCCGTTCAGCAGTTGCCATCGACGCCATCGGCGCAATCGGTGACCGAGTCGACATCGTCGGCGGCACCCCGAATGGTATTGCAGGCGGAAAGCACGAGTCCGCCCGACAGGGCCAGAGCGATCATCAGCTTCTTCATCTTCCATCTCCTGAACCAGCGCCCGAACCGCGGACGCGGGCCGGGGGCGATGGTCATAAAAGCTCAGGCGATGATTTCGGTTCCGCAATTTGAGCAGAGGCTCCAAGCGGCGAAAGAGGGGGCGTCGGCCCCAAAAATGTTGAGCCCGGATGCGCTACCGGGGGGGGGGGAGGTTAGCGCGTCCGGGCCCATGTTCTGGATAGCGAGAGCGGGGGGGCAAAAGGTCACTATCCGGACTGCTCAACGAGGCAAAAGGGAGGGGGTTCCCGGCCGTTTCAAAATTTTTGCCCGAAAGGGACAAGAAAGGGCACTGCGGCTGGCAAGCCGGTCAAAAAATCTTTGCGCAAGGGTCCGATTGTCCGGCACCAGCGGCATCGCCGCCGGTTTGACTCGTGAAGGAGATGCTCATGCCCAGGCCCCCTGCCACACCGCCCAGTTCCGATCTCGACGGCGTCGACGAGGACGAAGTTCGAAACACCGATGCAGCGATCGAAGCCGGGCAGGATTCAGCCGATCTCGAGCGCGCCCGGCGCGAATCCGCCGGAAAGCCGAAATATTCCGACGAGGAAAGTTCCGACGATCGGTCGTCCTGAAGTGCCATCCTGCTAGAGCCGCAAGCGGTCAGTCCGTGCTGTCGGTGACGGCGATGACGACCGAGTAGCGGCCCCGGTTCGGCTCGCGCTCAAGTGGCGATCGAAGCTGCCTTGCGAGGCCGATGATGATTCGGTCGAACCGTTCCTTCAGCCCCTCGTCCCGTTCTGCGCCGTTGGCCAGGCTGTCGACCTCGACCGACAGCCTGGCCATTCCCGGTCCGGTGCGCTCCAGGACGATCGACACCAGGCTTGCCCCTTCCAGCATCCCGACCTCGACGATCTCCGTGACCAGGAAGGCGACCGAGACAGCGGTATCCTGGCCGACATGGACGGCGGCGATGTCGAGCCTGATCTGCATTCCGGCGGCGCTCGTTGGAGCGGTGGCCCTCAGATTGGCTGCAAGTTCGGAAAGGAGCGGCTTCAGTGCGACGCCGCGATTTTCCTCCAGTTCGGCATAATGATTGCGATGGACGACGGCGAGCGCGTCGACCCGCCGCTGGATCGAGGCATAAGCGGCGGCCACTTCTTCGCTCGCGGCTCCCCGCGAGTGAAGATTGAGAAGCGAGGCGACCACCTGGAGATTGTTCTTCACCCGGTGGTGCACTTCGCGAACGAGTTTCGTCTGGCGCTCGACCGCGGCTTCGAGGTCCGCTTCGTGGCGGGCGACGGTCCGGGTCGCCTGATCGAAGGCATCGCCAAGAGCGGCGATTTCCCGCGCCGGGCTTCGAACCGTCGGCAGGGCCAGCGGCATCTCGCCCGGCTTGTAGTTGGCCACGACCCGATGCATCCGTCCGAGCGGTCTAAGGAGCAGTCGGTTGACCAGGAGCCAGGCGATGGTCGCGGCGGCCACCCACATGATCACCGGAAGAAGGATGACGAACATGTCGATCGGCCGGATCGGAATGGCTGCAAGCTCGATATGGAGGCGGTAGCGGCCGTCCGCGACCGGGGCGTTTTCGGTCACCGAGCGGCCGAAGGGAACCCGGCGGTGACCGCTTTGAAGCATCATCCCCTGGCCGTTCCCCGACAAGGCCAGGTTGAAGTCCATCGTTGTCCCAGGAATGTAGGTGACATCCGCGATGGTCTCGCGGTCGAATTCGACGATCGCCTCCAAGGCTCCTTCGCCGTCGAACAGGCTCAACTGCAGTGCGCGCCCACCTGGCCTTATTTCCAGCTGCTCGGCGCGGGCACCCGCGACCGGCTCGGGCGCATAGCCCTCCGTAGAGCATTTCAATTGCCCGCTGGAATCGAAGAAAGCATAGCGCGCCGCACCGAACCGGATCGAGGCGAGGCGCTGAAGGATCCTTTCGCAGACCGGGCTTCCGCGCGGGGCGGCGCCGATAGCGGCCGAAGCCGCTCGGACGGTGCCGGTGGTCCGGGACAGCAGCTCGTTCAACCGCTGCGCCTTCGTATCGAGCCGAGTCAGCGTCTGCTCGATCCTCTGCTCGCTATTCTCCGTGGCGCTGTAAAGCGAGGTCCACACCGCGATCAGGCCGAGCGGGAGCAGTCCCAGGCTCATGATGAGGAACATCTTCAGCCCGGTCGACAGACTATCCCAGCGGGCTCCGAAGCGGCTCGGGGGGGCGGTCAACTTGAGGCCATTTTCATGTCGATCGTGTAAACTGGGTCAGTCTCAGCGGTTCGAATTCGCCCCTGGTTCGATGACAACAGGACGAACTAGCCCAGCTTGCCGAGCAGATCGAGCATTTCGGGCGGAATGTCTTCGCTGACCGTGCGCTGATAGACGGTCTTCAAGGTCTCGCCGATATCCTTGGCAGGCGCTCCGGCCTTTCCGGAACCCGCGGCCGATTTGCCATGTCCCTGCGGCTTCTTCGAAGAGCGCCCCTTCCCTCCGGTGCCTTGCGCATCGTCATCCCGGTTGGCGCGCCGCGCCTTGTCTTCTCGATCGATTTCGAAATTCAAAATTTTCACCCCTCACGGCCTGCCCCGCCCGCAGCGGCTGTTGATCCTGCCGGAGTCACTGCTGCGCAGCCGTCCCCGCAGAAGAGCTCTGTCGAACCCTTCGTTTCGCTCACGTATCGCTCATGTGCTGGTGGACCCGATTAACGGGCCTGCACGGCGATTGAAACAAAAAACTCCCACGATGGTTCCAGCAGTGCGCG
>CAYOJN010000114.1:0-6743 GCA_964404245.1 uncultured Sphingosinicella sp.
CCGGTGAAGCGGGCGAGGCGGGAATAAAGAAGCGGGATCAGGAACAGGGTGATGATCGTCGCGATCGAGACCCCGAAGACGATGACGGTGCCGATCGTGCTTCG
Organism: uncultured Sphingosinicella sp.; assembly: GCA_964404245.1. Classification (GTDB taxonomy): domain Bacteria; phylum Pseudomonadota; class Alphaproteobacteria; order Sphingomonadales; family Sphingomonadaceae; genus Allosphingosinicella. The sequence goes on from CAYOJN010000114.1 coordinate 105, forward strand.
TGCAGCGGCGCCGGCGCCGCTTGCGATCATCAGCGGAACCGCGCCGGCCGCAGTCGCGATCGAAGTCATCAGGATGGGCCGAAGCCGGCGCTTCGAGGCTTCGCGGATCGCGGTTCCGATATCCCGTCCCGAATCGCGAAGCTGGTTCGCGAATTCGACGATCAGGATTCCGTTCTTCGACGCCAGGCCGACGAGCATGACCAGTCCGACCTGGCTGTAGAGGTTCATGGTCAGGCCGCTCAGCGCAAGGCCGATCACTCCGCCCGCTATGGCGAGCGGAACGGTGGCGATGATGACCCCGGGGTGGACGAAGCTTTCGAACTGGGCCGCGAGCAGAAGATAGACGATGAGGATGGTGAGGACGAAGACGAGATAGATCGATCCGCCGGTTTCCCGGAAGGCCTGGCTTTCGCCGCGATAGCCGACCGCAACGACCTCGGGCGCCTGGCGAGCCTGGGCCTCGAGGAATTCGAGCGCCTCGCTGAGCGAATAGCCGGGCGCAAGGCCGGCCGACAAGGTGATTGCCCGAAGCTTGTTGTAACGGCCGAGATCGCGTGCCCCGGCGGCCTCGCGGACGGTGACCAGGTTGGACAGGGGAACGAGTGCCCCGGTCCGGCTTCGAACGTGGATCTGGGCGAGATTGGCCTCGGTCGCGCGCGCATCCTGTTCGGCCTGGACGATGACGCGATATTCCTCGCCGCGATCGACATAGGTCGAAACCCGGCGCGATCCGAGCAGGCTCTGGAGCGCCTGGCTGACCTGGGCGACTGAGACTCCGAGATCGCCGGCCCGGTTCGTGTCCACGTCGATCCGAAGCTGGGGCTTGGTTTCCTTATAGTCGCTGTCGAGATTGACGAGGCCGGGATTTTCGGCGCCGGCGGCGATGATCCGGTCGCGGGCGGCCGCAAGGCCTTCATAGGTGGCGCCGGCAAGGACGAAATTGACCGGCTGGCCCCGGCCGCGTCCGATCGAGGAGCGGACCTGGGCATTGCCGCGAACCGCCGGCACCTCGGCGAGGATCTTGTTGACCTCGGTGACGACGTCGGCGGTGGACTGTTCGCGATTTTCCCAATTGTGGAGAAAGATGGTCACGGCGCCGCTGTTGAAATCGTCGCTAGCGCCGAACCCGCCGGGCGTTCTGGCGATGATGGTCCTCACCGCGGCTTCGCCGGGCTGACCGACGAGCTGGAGAAGCCGGGCCTGGACCTCGAGCATGTAGCGGTCCATCTCGGCATAGCCGGTGCCTTCCGGGGCCGAGACATTGGCACTCAATATCCCGACATCCTCGGCAGGGACGAGTTCGGAGCGAAGGGTCGAGAAGAGGAAGCCGGCACCGGCGAGAAACAGGCCGACGAGAATGAGCGGAACGATCGGCCTGACGAGGACCCGGTCGAGGAACCGGCCATAGGCCGTTTCGAGGCGGCGGAAATGGCGATCGACAAAGGCTGCGAGCCCCTTCCTTTCCTCGCGCTTCAGGAGCTTGGAACAGAGCATCGGCGCAAGGCTGAGAGCGAAGAAGCCGGAAAAGGCGAGCGAACCGATCATCGCGGCTGCAAGCTCGCGGAAGAGAAGACCGGTCTGGCCGGCAATGAACATGATCGGCACGAACACCGCGCACACGACGAGGGTGGTCGAAACGATGGCGAAGGCGACCTGGCGGGTGCCGTTGAAGGCGGCGGCAAGCGGCGGCTCCCCCTCCTCGATCCGGTGATAGGCGTTCTCGAGGACGACGATGGCATCGTCGACGACGATCCCGATCGACAGCACCATCGCAAGCAAGGTGAGCAGGTTGATCGAAAAGCCGAGCATCCAGAGCAGGCCGAAGCTTGCAAGCATGCACAAGGGCACGGTGATGGCGGGAATGAGAGTCGCCCGCCAGCTGCCCAGGAAGAGATAGATGACGAGGACGACAAGAACGGCCGCCTCGGCAAGGGTGACCCAGACCTTGTCGATGGCGCGATCGATGAACAGGCTGTCATCCGACCCGACGGTCATGTCCATGCCTTCGGGGAGAGTGGGCCGAAGCGACTCCATCTCGTCCTTGGCCGACTGGGCCACGGCAAGCGTATTGGCGCCCGACTGGCGGATGATCGCGAGCCCGACCGCCGGGCTGCCGTTCATCCGGAAGGCGCTGTAGGGATTTTCGGGGCCTTCCTCGATCCGGGCGACGTCGCCAAGCTTCACCGTATAGCCATCGGCGCCTCGACCGACGATCAACTGGGCGAACTGGTCGCTCGTCGAAAAGGGCCGGTCGACTCGAAGGGTGACATTCTGCTGCGCCGATTCAAGCCGGCCGGCAGGAAGCTCGACATTCTGGCTTCTGAGCGCGGATTCGATATCGGCCGGAGTCAGCCCGAAGGCGACGAGCCTTGCCGGCTGGAGCCAGACGCGCATTGCCGGCCGGGCATCGCCGGCGACGAACACCCGGGCAACGCCGTCCAGCGAGGAGAAGCGATCGACCAGGTTTCGATCGACCCAGTCCGAAAGCTGAAGCCGGGACCAGTCCGGCTTGGAAATCACCATGAACATGATCGGCGAGGCGTCGGCATCGACCTTCCGGACCCTGGGCGGTTCGATATCGTCGGGCAGGTTGCTTGCTGCCGCTCCAACCCGGTCGCGAACGTCATTGGCCGCCGAATCGACGCTCCGGCCCGGAGAAAATTCGATCGAGATGGCCGACTGGCCGTCGCGGGAGCGCGAGGTGATCGTCTGGAGGCCCTCGAGCCCGGCCAGCTGCTCTTCGAGAACCTGGGTCACCCGGGTTTCGACGACGCTTGCCGCGGCGCCGATATATTGGGTGTCGACCGACACGATCGGCGGATCGACATCGGGATATTCGCGGACCGAGAGGCTCAGGAAACCGACAAGGCCGACGACCGCGATCAGCATCGCCATGACGGCCGCGAAGACCGGCCGCTTGACCGAGATGTCGGACAGCTTCATCGGCTCAGCGGCCGTCAGCCGCTTGTGCGGCCTCGGCCTTGTCGCTGCCCGGGGAATCCCGGCGCTGCGCATTCTGGGGCCCGGCGAGCCTGACCGCCATTCCGTCGGCCACCTTGACCACGCCTTCGGTGATCACCCGCTGACCCGGACGAAGGCCTTCCACGATCTCGACCCGGCCGCCCGAGCGGAGCCCGGTTCGCACCGGGATCCGCCGGGCCTTGCCTTCATCGTCGAGGACGAAGACGAAGCGGCTGTCGCCCTCCCCGATCACCGCCAGTTCGGGCACCGAAAGGCCCATCCTGGGTTCGTTTTCGATCGTCACCGTCATCATCATTCCGGGACGAAGGAGCCGGTCGGGATTGGGAAGGCGGGCTCGAACGGTGACGGCCCGGGTGGACGGATCGACGACCGGATCGATGGTGTGGATCGTCCCCCGGAACGGCCGGTCGGGATAGGCCGCCGACCGGGCCTCGATCGGAAGTCCGGGACGGATCGCCTGGAGCATGGTCTCGGGAATCGTGAAATCGAGCTTGATCGTCGACACATCGCTGATCGTCGCGATTTCGGTGCCCTGGTTGGCGATCGCTCCGACCGAGATGTTGCGAAGCGAAACCCAGCCGGAAAAGGGCGCCCTGACCACCCGCTCGCCGATCTGGGCCGTCACCTGCTGAGCCTGGGCGGAGGCAGCGGCTGCCGCGGCGATCTGGGCATCATAGCTTGACTGGGTCGCGAAGCCGCGCTGCTTGAGCTCGGAAATCCTCTCGAGCTGCTGCTGGGCCTCGCGGGCCCGGGCCTGTGCCTCGCGAAGCTGGGCGCTCTGCTGGGCCTGCTGGAGAACCGCGACGACCTGGCCGGCGCGAACAAAGCTGCCATCGTCGAAGTTCAGCCGAACGATCCGTTCGGTGACGGGCGCCGAAACCGTCACCTGCTCGTTGGCCCGGGCAGTGCCGATCGCCTCGAGCCGGTCGGCGAAGCGAATCGTCGTCGCCGGCTCGACCTTCACAAGCGGCGGCGGACGGTCCGATCCCTTGTCGGCCGAGCTGCTACCGCAGCCGGCAAGCCCAAGGGCCAGAACGAAAATCAGGACGAATCTGAACATCGGCACCGGTCAATGCGCAATTTCCCGCTTTTGTCGAGCCGGACCGGTCAGCAATCCTGTATCAAATCGTATCAGGACCTGCCTCGCTCCCCTTCACGGCCGCAACCAGGAATTCGACATTGCCTTCCGGGCCGGTGATCGGGCTTCGGACCAGGCCCTCGACTCGCCAGCCACGAGAGCGAAGCCAGTCGGCATTTTCGGCGCAGACCCGGTCGTGGACGTCGGGGTCGCGAACGACCCCGCCTTTTCCGATCTCATTCCGCTGAGCCTCGAACTGCGGCTTGATCAGGGCGACGAGCCGCCCCCCGGGCCGGGCGAGGTCGAGCGCCTTGTCCAGGACCTTGGCAAGCGAGATGAAGCTTGCATCGCAGACGATGACATCGATCGGCGCGTCGACGATATCGGCACTGAGATAGCGGGCATTGGTCCGTTCATGGACGACGACCCGCGGATCCTGGCGAAGCTTCCAGGCAAGCTGGTTGGTTCCGACATCGACCGCGAAGACCCTGGTGGCGCCTTTCTGGAGCAGGACGTCGGTGAAGCCGCCGGTCGAGGACCCGACATCGAGGGCGGTGGCTCCGGACACGTCCAAGCCGAAATGGTCGAGCGCATGAGCAAGCTTGATTCCGCCGCGCGAAACCCAGGGATGGTCCTTCCCCCGGACCTCGATCGGTGAGTCATGGGCGAGCATCTGCCCGGCCTTGTCGACTCGGCGTTCGCCGCAGAAGACGAGGCCTGCAAGGATCAGCGCCTGGGCCCTCGACCGACTGTCGGCAAGTCCCCGATCGACGAGCAACTGGTCTGATCGAAGCTTCATCTAATGCCGGACTCCGGGTCGGGGGTCATTCCCAGGTCGCCCCCATGCGCGAATGGGATAGCATGGTCACCCGTCAGTGCCAGCACCTCTGGGCGGAGGTCGGCACTCTAATGAATTCTCGCGACTTTCCAAGCGCTTGGGTCTTGAAAGGAGATTTGCTGACATCCATGTCAGCGGTAGCTCGAGGGCGGGGGTGCCATCGAGCAGGCCCCGCCGCTTTCCCCCCTTTCGCGGCGGGGCCTCATTCTCTTTCCTGAAAAGCCGGCTTCGGCAGGTCCGCCCGGTGTGGCCGGGATCAGGCGCGGGCGCCTTCGACATAGCCGGCGCTGTTGTGCCGAAGGGCCTTCAGCACCGTGTCCACGATCGATTCGGCGTCGAGCCCGGCATCGGCATATTGCTTTTCCGGCTTGTCCTGGTCCTGGAAGACATCGGGAAGGCGCATGGTCCGAAGCTTGAGCCCGGAATCGATGAGGCCAAGATCGCTGGCCAGGGTCAGCACATGAGCGCCGAAGCCGCCGATCGCCGCCTCCTCCACCGTCACCGCCACCTCGTGGGTGGAAAGGAGGCGCCGGATCAGATCCACGTCCAGCGGCTTTGCGAAGCGAAGATCGGCCACCGTCGTCGACAGGCCCTTTCCGTCGAGCAGGTCGGCAGCCTTGAGCGCTTCGCCAAGCCGCGTTCCGAGCGACAGGATCGCAACCTTCTTGCCTTCGCGAACGATCCTTCCCCTGCCGATTTCGAGCCGCTCCGGGACCTTCGGAAGAGCAAGGCCGATACCATTGCCGCGCGGATAGCGAAGGGCGATCGGGCCGCTGTCATGAAGAGCGGCCGTGTGAGTCATGTGAACCAGCTCGGCCTCGTCGGCTGCCGCCATGACGACGAAATTGGGAAGGGTGCACAGATAAGCGAGATCGAAACTTCCGGCATGGGTGGCGCCGTCCGCACCGACCAGCCCGGCACGATCGAGCGCGAATCGAACCGGCAGGTTCTGGATCGCGACATCATGGACGACCTGGTCATAGGCGCGCTGAAGGAAAGTGGAATAGATGGCGCAGAAGGGCCGGTAGCCCTGAGCCGCGAGACCAGCGGCGAAGGTGACCGCATGCTGTTCGGCAATCCCGACGTCGAAGCAGCGGTCGGGGAAGCGGCCCTGGAACCGGTCGAGGCCCGTCCCGGACGGCATTGCCGCAGTGATCGCGACCACCTTGTCGTCCCGTTCGGCCTCGGCGACCAGGGCGTTGGCGAAGACCGAGGTGTAGGAAGGCGGGCCGGGCTCGGCCTTGGCCTGGGCTCCGGTGATGACGTCGAACTTCTGAACCCCATGATATTTGTCGGCGGCCGCTTCGGCGGGGGCATAGCCCTTGCCCTTCTTGGTCACGACATGGACCAGCATCGGCCCCTGGTCGGCGTCGCGGACATTTTCCAGGATCTTGACCAGGGCATCGACATCATGGCCGTCGACCGGGCCGACATAATAAAAGCCCAGTTCCTCGAACAGGGTCCCGCCGGTGGCAAGGCCGCGGGCATATTCCTCGATCCGGCCGGCCATGACGTGGAGCGGCCTTGGAAGCCGCCTGGCGACCCGCTGGGCAGCGTGGCGGACGGTCAGATATTTGCCCGACGAAACCAGCCGGGCGAGATAGTTGGAAAGACCGCCGACCGGAGGCGCGATCGACATGTCGTTGTCGTTGAGAATGACGACCAGGCGATTTCCCGCCTGTTCGGCATTGTTCATCGCTTCATAGGCCATGCCGGCGCTCATCGCGCCGTCGCCGATCAC
>CAYOJN010000115.1:0-6731 GCA_964404245.1 uncultured Sphingosinicella sp.
AGCACCTGAAGCTGGTGCGTCTACCAATTCCGCCACCTGGGCACGGGGTAGGAGGCGCGAGGTAGGCGGCGGCGCTCGCCTTGTCAACGCGCCCGAAAAGGGTCGATGGGCAACCAGCACCTTTCGGGCTCGAAGACAATGAAGGGGCCAGGCGAGTACCGCCTGGCCCCTTCGTCTAACAAGGCGGCGGTGCCGCCTGTCGTCAGCGCTCGTCGGTCGGGATTCCGCCTTCCTGCTCCCACTGCCACTGGGCCCGGCAGATCTTTCGGGTCAGGCGAGTTCCGACCGTCTGCTGCTTCACGCAGATCCGGCGATTGCGGGCATCGGGCTCGCTCCCTTCGACCGAGGCCGAAGCCCCGGCAGGGACATTCTGGCGAGGGGCCTGCTGGGCCGAAGCCGGCAGCGCGATCGCAAGCATCAGGGCGCCCGAAGCGATGGACAGGATGGGACGATGGGTCATTGCAAATTCCTCCAACATTGGCTGGACCGAAGGGGCACCGAAGTCTCCATGACCCCCCGTCCGAACCAGGCTGTATTAGCTGACCGCTACACTGAGGTCATTGATCGGAATTGCGAAATTGCGTTGAGCGACGGATTTGGTGCCGTGCCGGCGGCTTGATCCTAGCGCGGCTGGGACCGCCGCTCGGCACGCCAGCGGCGCATCATTTCCTGATGGCAGCCGGTCTGACCGAAGCTTCCGACCACCGAACAGCTTCCGGGCCTTGTATCGCGCTGCGATTCCTCCAGGGCTTCGACCCGGCTGATCCCGCCCAATTCAGGCGGCTTGCTGCTTCGGCGAAGACCTTCCGGGATCCGATAGCGGTCGTCTTCGGGGCGACGGGCGCAGACGACCAGTTCGTCGCCCTCCGCCTGCGGGCAGGGGTCGCTTCCGTAGACAATGACGCTGGCTTCGCGCTCCGGCGCGCCTTCGGGCTCCTGACCGATTGCCGGCGTTGCGGCGAGGGCCAGTACGGCCAGGATTAGGGTCGGGCGCATGGCCTTCGCTGTTGGGTGCCGTTTCATGAACGCTTGCTGGCTTTCTTCGTCCTCAGAGTTGCCGGCGCAGCGGAGGGATCCTCGGGCCAGTCATGCCTGGGATAGCGTCCGCGCATCTCCTTCGCGACCGATGCCCAGCTTCCGCGCCAGAAACCGGGAAGATCGCGAGTGGTCTGGATCGGCCGCCCCGCCGGCGATGTCAGGGCAAGGACGATCGGGACGTCGCCGGCGCGCGGATGGTCCTTGAGGCCGAACAGGGCCTGGACCCTGACCGTCACCGTCGGCCCCGCTTCGGCCTCATAATCGATCGGGTGGCGGCTTCCGGCCGGGGTAGCGAAAGCGGCGGGCGCGAGTCGATCCACCGTCTTTCTCCCTTCCCAGCCAAGCCGGGTTTCGAGAACGGCGAGGAGAGCCGCCGGATCCACATCGCCAAGGCGCCTCTTGCCCTCGACCAGTGGCGGCAGCCACTGGTCGAGATCGTCGATCAGGCTCTCGTCGGACAGGTCGGCAATCCCATCGTCCAGCTGCCGGGCAAAGGCCGTTCGGCGGCGAAGCGAGGTTGCGGCCTCGCTCCAGGGAAGGAGATGGAGGCCGTTGGCCCTTGCGCCCTGGAGCAGGGCCTCGGCGATCCTGGCGGGCTCCGCCTGGCTGTCCTGGCCGCCGGACAGGCGGATCGCCCCGAGCCTGCGGCCCCGGCTCGCCTTGACGCTGCCGCTCGCGGGATCAAAACTGACCTCTGTCTCGCTCTCGATACGGCCGGAGAAGAGTCGCTCGATCTCCGACTGCTCGATCGGTGCAGCCGAAAGGATCCTCGCACCGGCGGCGACTCCGCTGACATCTGCCACGGCAAGCCAGGTTTCCCGCGCCAGCGTGGAGGAAGGATCGAGCCTGAAGCCGCGGCCGCCGACGCTGAGCCAGTCGGCGCCGTCGCCGCCTCGGCGCCTCGACAGTCGGTCAGGAAAGGCAAGCGCAAGGCAGGCGCCCACCGGCCCTTCGCCGTCGGACCCTTCGGGCAGCAGGCGAAGCCAGCGCGCGGCAAGGCGCCTTGCCGAGTCTGCCCGGTGGCCGCGATCGGACTTCCAGCGCCGAAGCCGAAGCTCCAGGTCGCTATCCTGGCCGCCAAGCCCTCGCTCGGACAGGAGAACGGCAATCGCTGCCGCCGTCCGGCCCCAGCCGCGAGCCCCTGCTTCGACAAGCATGTGCGCGAGGCGTGGCGGAAGCGGCAGTGAAGCGATCTTCCGGCCATGGCTGGTCGGGCGGCCGTCGGCGCCGATCGCGCCCAGTGAAGCCAGCCGCTTGCGCGCTTCTTCGATCGACGCTTCCGGCGGCGGGTCGAGCCAGCGAAGTTCGAGCGGATCGGCGAGGCCCCAGAGAGCGCAGTCCAGGACGAGCGAGGAGAGATCGGCCTCGAGCAGTTCGGGCGGGTCGAACCGGGGCAGGCTCTTCGCCGCCGCTTCCTCCCAGAGCCGATAGACACGGCCAGGCGCCTGCCGTCCGGCCCGGCCCGCACGCTGGGCGATGGCGGCCTGGCTCGCCCGCTCCGTGGCAAGCCTGGTGAGGCCTGCCGCCCGGTCGTAGCGCGGCCGCCGGGCCAGACCGGAATCGACGACGATCCGGACTCCGTCCAGGGTGAGGCTGGTTTCGGCGATCGCGGTTGCGAGAACCAGCTTGCGCCTGCCCGTGGCCGGCGCGGCAATCGCCTCCCTCTGTTCGGCGGGATCGAGACTTCCATGAAGGCGGTGGAGATCGACGTCGGGCGGCAGCCGGTTCAGCCTTGCGGCTGTCCGCTCGATCTCGGCCACGCCCGGGAGAAAGGCGAGCAGGCTTCCCGGTGACTCGGACAAGGCGCGCTGGATGGCGATGGCCATTTCCTCCTCGATCGGCCTTGCCGGCGAACGGCCGAGATGGACCAGCGTGATGTCGTGGCTTCGACCCGAACTCTCGATTACCGGGGCATCGTTCATCAGCCCGGAAAAACGGCGTCCATCCAGGGTGGCCGACATGGCGACGAGTCGAAGATCGGGCCGAAGCTCGGCCTGCGCCTCCAGTGCGAGGGCAAGGCCGAAATCGCTGTCCAGGCTTCGTTCGTGGATTTCGTCGAACAGGACTCCGGAAACCCCTTCAAGCTCGGGATCGGCCTGGATCCGATTGAGGAAAATGCCTTCGGTCATCACGATGATCCGGCTTCGCGGCGATCGGCGGCTGTCGAGCCGGGTCAGATAGCCGACCGTCTCGCCGACCTTTTCACCTCTCTGCTGGGCCATCCGCTCGGCAGCGGCGCGCGCTGCGAGGCGCCTTGGAGAAAGCAGAAGGAGTTCGCCGCTGCACCAGGGCTGGCCGAGCAGGGCAGGAGCGACAGCCGTCGTCTTTCCGGCGCCGGGTGGTGCGACCAGAACGGCGTTCGGCCGCCGGGCAAGCGCTTCGATCAGTTCGGGCAGGACCTGCCGGATCGGCAGTTCTAGAAGTCCACCCATTCCTCGCCGCCCGGCCAGATCCGGTCTTCGACCTGGTCGGCGATCCAGACCAGCCCGGTCAGGATGAGGAGCGCGCCCAGAAGGTCGACCAGCAAGATGCCGGCATAGACGATATAGGGGTGGAATGGCCCGATCGGGTCGAAACCCTTGCGCGGCTCGTCCGGCGAGCGGCTCATCAGTAAGCGCGGCGAATGGCGAATTCGACCGCTTCCACAAGCGCTGCCTTGGCCCGGCTGGGTGGAAAGCCGCCCAGCGCATCGATCGCGCGCTGACCATAATGGCGCGCCCGCTCGAGCGTATCGTCGATTGCTCCGCAGCTTCGAAGGAGAGTGTTGGCATGGGCAAGGTCGGAATCGTCGATCCGTCGCCCTTCGATCGCGTCGCGCCAGAAGCTTCGTTCCTCGCGGCTTCCCCTCGCATAGGCCAGGATCACCGGAAGAGTGACCTTGCCGTCCCGGAAATCGTCGCCCACGCCCTTGCCCATGGTCTCGGCGTCCGAAGCATAGTCGATCGCATCGTCGACCAGCTGGAACGCGATCCCGAGATTGCGCCCGTAGGAATCGAGCGCCTCTTCGCTCGCTTCTTCCTGTTCGGCAACGACGGCCGAGATCCGGCAGGCGGCGGCGAACAGGGCCGCGGTCTTGGCCGAGATGATCTCCAGATACTGGTCCTCGCTGGTCTCGACCCGGCGCTGGGCGGTGAGCTGGTTGACCTCGCCCTCGGCAATGGTGCTCGATGCGCGCGACAGGATACGAAGGACCTTTAAGCTCCCATCCTCGACCATCAGTTCGAAGGCACGGGCGAACAGGAAGTCGCCGACCAGGACGCTGGCGGGATTGCCCCAGATGATGTTGGCGGTTCGCCGGCCCCGGCGGAGGCCGGAGCCATCCACGACATCGTCGTGGAGCAGGGTGGCGGTATGGATGAACTCGACGGCCGCTGCGAGCCTGAAATGCCGATTGCCCTGATAGTCGAGCAATCGGGCTGAAGCGAGGGTCAGCATCGGACGCATCCGCTTTCCGCCGCCGGCGATCAGATGGCCGGCCAGTTCGGGAATCAGTGCGACCTCGCTCTGCATCCGCTCCAGGATGACGGCATTGACCTTGTTGAGATCGGCCGTGACGAGCTGGAGCATCGGATCGAGCGAAGGAATATTGTCCGGGCCGATCGAGTGGATTGAGGCAGTCATCTGAGCGCGCCTGTGCGCGATAGGGGCGGCAAAGGCAAGCGATCAGGCCGCAATCGGGAGCTTCAGCCGGGCGAGCAGACCACCCAGGTCCTCGCTCTCCTCCAGCCTGATCGAGCCGCCATAGATTTCGGCCACGTCACGAACGATGGCGAGGCCGAGGCCGGTACCAGGCTTGCCGGTATCGAGTCGGGCGCCTCGGTCGAAGATGCTCGTTCGCTCCTCCTCGGGAATGCCGCTGCCGTCATCCTCAACCTCGATCTCGACGCAGTCGCTGTCGGCCTTCACCGTCGCGAACACCCGGCCACCGCCATATTTGGCGGCATTTTCGATGAGATTGCCGATCATCTCGTCAAGGTCCTGCCGCTCGACCCGGACCCTGGCATTGCGGTCGCCGGTAATATCGATCGTCACCTCCTCGTAAAGCCGGCTGACGGCGCGCTCGACGGATTCCAGCGACGGCCAGACATCCGACCTCGCCTGGGCGCTCGATCGTCTTCCGATCGCCCGGGCCCGGGCAAGATGATGATCGACCTGCCGGCGCATCGTCTTCGCTTCCCTGCACACGGTGTCGGCAAGGTCGGGGCTTTGAGCGGTGGCGGCATTGGTGATCACCGTCAGCGGAGTCTTCAGGGCGTGGGCGAGATTGCCGGCATGGCGGCGCGCTTCCTCGGCCTGGACCTCGACATGTTCGAGCAAGGCGTTGAGCTCCTGGGTGAGCGGCTCGATCTCCCTTGGAAAGCTTTCCTCGATCCGCGATGTCTCGCCGGACCGGATCGCTGCAAGCGCCCGCCTTACCCGACGAAGCGGCCACAGGCCGTAGATCGCCTGAAGTGCGGCGAGAATGACGAGGCCAAGGCCCAATATCCCGAACGAGCGGATCATCGTCTGGCGAAGGACGCTGATCTGCTCGTCCAGGATCTCGCGGCTCTGGGCGACCTGGAACCGCCAGCGCACCGGAGAGGCCGGAAGCCGGGCGTCGCGTTCGGCCACTCGAAGAGTCTCCATCGGAAACTCTTCGCTGTCATAGAAATGGACGTCGGTATCGGCATGGGGCGGCCCGACGTCGAGCCGTCGATCCCACAGCGACCGGGACGGGAACGGCTCGAACCCATCGCCGGTGACCTGCCAGTAAAGGCCGGAATAGGGTTCGAGGAAGCGCTGGTCGGCGGGCGGGCGATTGAACATCACCTGGCCGTCGGGGTCGATTTCCGACGACGCCATCATCGAGGTCAGGACATAATCGAGCTGGGCGTCGAAATTGTTGGTGATCGCCGAAGTCAGGACCCTGTCCAGAGTGAAGGCGCCAACACCCAGCAGAAGCGAGATCCAGACCGCAGCGACGACGATCATCCGCCGGGTCAGCGAACCCGAACGGTTGCCGGCCATCCTCAGGCGAAGGGTCGGAAGCTTCATCCCGGGAATCTCACCAGGAGTGGCTTGACTATCGCTGAACGCCGACCGGGCGATCCCGCGCGTCGGCGGCAGGGAAGGCCGGGAAGCCCGCTGTGACGAGCCGGGAAGCGGCTTCGCCGCTTGCAGCGCCCGACGCGAATTTTCCTATCTTCGGCAAATCACTGCCCGGGCTCTTCGAGCGAATAGCCAAGGCCCCTGATGGTGGTGATCACATCGGGTCCCAATTTCTTCCGGATCCGGGTGACGAACACCTCGATCGTATTGGAATCGCGGTCGAAATCCTGGTCGTAAATATGTTCGATCAGCTCGGTCCGGGAAACCACCTTGCCCTTGTGGTGCATCAAATAGGACAGCAATTTATATTCCTGAGCGGTAAGCTTCACCGGCTCGCCGTTCAGTGTGACCTTTCCGGACCTGGTATCGAGGCGGACGTCTCCGGCCGTAAGCTCGGAACTGGCATTGCCGGAGGCCCTGCGGATCAATGCGCGGAGCCTCGCGATCAGTTCTTCGGTCTGGAACGGCTTGGCCAGATAATCGTCGGCGCCGGCATCGAGCCCGGCGACCTTGTCCGACCAGCTGTCTCGGGCCGTGAGGACAAGCACCGGAACCTTGATCCCTTCCTTTCGCCAGCGATCGAGTACCGTTAGCCCGTCGACCTC
>CAYOJN010000116.1:0-6700 GCA_964404245.1 uncultured Sphingosinicella sp.
GGTAGCTCGGGTAGTTCGGGCAGCTCTGCATCATCCTCCGCTTCCTCGTCGGCCAGCAGCAGCGCAAGCAGCGGATCGACGTCCAGCGGCGCGACCGGCGGATCGAGCAGCTTCGGAAACAGCAGCTCGACGTCGAGCAGCACCGGCTCCTCTGCGAGCAGCAGCGCCTCGTCGAGTGCGAGCAGTGCTTCGAGCTCGAGCGCCTCGTCCAGCGGCGGATCCTCGTCGGGTTCGACTGGCGGAACTCCGGTTCCGGCACCGCCGATGATCCTGTTGTTCGGTGCCGCGGCGGCCACTCTGGTGGCCCGCCACCGGCTTGGGAAGCGACCCGCCGCCTGACCCGGGACGAAGACAGCAAAAAGGCCCCGCCTGACTCGCCAGGCGGGGCCTTTTTTCTGTTCCCGGCCGATCGGCCTATTGAGCCTGGAGGATTCGTTCGATCTCCTCGACCGGGACATTGGTCAGGTCTTTAGGAATCTCGGCGACAAGGCGCTTTTCGACTTCCTTGTGATAATGTTTGCGCAGTTCGCCGAGAGTCTTGGGCGGAGCAACGACGACCAGCGATTCGAACTCGTTTCTAAGCGCCCGCCTCTTCAGCATATCGGCCGTATCCGCTGCGAAGCGCTGTTCTTCGAGGACGTGAAAATCGGTCTCGCCCATCGTTGCCGAGACTCCGCCGACGGGCGAGGCCGCCTGGCCGGCCGTGTCGGTGGCCTGTTCATGATGGTCGGGATTTTCCTGGACCTCCTTGCGGTCGATGGCCAGGTTGGGGAACTCGCCATCCCCTTCATTCCGGAAGAAGAGCGACTTTCGGCCATCGGCAACGAGAACGAAACTGTCGTGGGGAATCTGCATTGCTGGCTCCATCGTTGGTCTTGCACGGTGAACGCCACAGCCATGACGATGGTTGCCGCCCCTCCTTCGTGGCGGCATAGCTGGGTTCATGCGTATCCTTCTCACCAACGATGACGGCGTCAACGCTCCCGGGCTCAAGGTCCTCGAGAAGATCGCCCGGGAATTCAGCGACGATGTCTGGATTGTCGCTCCGACCGAGGAGCAATCGGGCGCCGGCCACTCCCTCACCCTTACCGTTCCGGTCCGATTGCGAAAGCTTGGTGAAAAGAGATTCTGCGTCACCGGAACGCCGACCGACGCGGTGATGATGGCGATCGCCTGGATCCTGAAGGACAATCCACCCGACCTGATCCTTTCCGGCGTCAATCGCGGTGCCAATCTCGGCGAAGACGTCACTTATTCGGGAACCGTTTCGGCGGCCATGGAAGGCGCCCTGGCCGGAATCAAGTCGATCGCGCTGAGCCAGAGTTATGCCAGGGAAGGCATGGGCGACACGGTTCCCTTCGCCGCAGCGGAAGCCTGGGCCGATGAAGTACTGAGGCCTCTCATCCATTCGCCGATGGCGCCTCGAACACTCGTCAACGTCAACTTCCCGCCCTTGTCACCGAGCGAGGTCAAGGGGATCAAGGTAGTCCGCCAGGGAATCCGGGATTATGGACGGCTAAGGATCGACCAGAGGACCGATCCGCGCGGCTATCATTATTACTGGTTCGGACTTGGGCCGATGGTGGAAACGCCCGGCCACAGCACGGACCTGGAGGCGATTGCCGACGGCTTTATCTCGGTCACTCCGCTTCACCTCGACCTGACCCATGAAAGCTCGCTTGCAGGCCTTGCCGAGCGCTTCGACCGGTGAGCAGCCGGAGGCGCCCGAGCGAGGGGCAACTCACCCTCCGGCGAAAGCCGCGAACCTCGCCCTGGATGTCGATCGGCTGGCGGGTCGCACTTGTCGTCACCCTCCTGATCCTGGTCGTCATCGTCCACTGGCTCGAGCGGGACGGGCTTCAAGACAATCATGACGGCGAGATCAGCTTTGCCGACGTCGTCTACTTCACCATGGTGAGCATCACCACCACCGGCTATGGCGATGTCGTCCCGATAAGCGAGGGCACCCGGACCTTCGATGCCCTGGTGGTGACTCCGCTTCGAGTCTTCTTCATTCTGATCTTCCTGGGCACGGCCTATCAGTTTGTGCTCCGGCGAACCTGGGAACAATGGGTAATGGCGCAGATCCAGAACAGGCTGAAAGACCATATCGTCGTTGCCGGCTATGGCACCAGCGGTTCGGAAACGGTGGCGGAGCTGATTGCCCGTGACACCGATCCGGAATGCATCGTCGTCATCGACCCCGATCCGGAGGCGCTCGCGGCCGCCGAAGCGCTCGGCTGTCCGGTCATCCAGGGCGATGCGACCCGCGATCAGACCCTGAAGGCGGTCCGGATCCGGCAGGCCCGGATCATGATCATTTCGGCCGGCCGCGACGACACGTCGATCCTGATCTGCCTGACCGCGCGGCACCTCGCTCCGGAGCTTCCGATCAGCGTTGCCGTTCGCGCCGAAGACAATGAGCTTCCTGCCCGGCAGGCCGGGGCGACGACGGTGATCAACCCGATCAGCTTTGCAGGCCTTCTCCTCGCCGGCTCAGCCCACGGCCCCAACATCTCGGATTATCTTTCCGATCTCGCTTCCACCCATGGCCGTGTCAGGCTTGCCGAGCGGGAGGCGAGGCCCGAGGAATATGGCCGGCCGCTGGCAGCGATCACGACCGGCCTCGGGGTCCGGATCTACCGCTCCGGAAAGCCGATCGGCTTCTGGGAACCGGGATGCAAGTCACTGCTGGCCGGCGACCGGATCGTCGAGATCGTCCCGAGCCTGGCCTGCGAATCCGATCTTCCGGGCCGGCCTGGACTAACCAATTTCACGCCGTCCGGACAGCGGGGGGAGACGGCCTGACCGGAGGCGAAGCGAAGTCGCGGCTTGAATCTCGATACCCGGGAAGCGAAGATTTCATCCGTCGCTTCCGGCCCGAAGTTCCTCTTCTCCCTGGCCAAGCGCCTCGCCGACCACCCGTTCCGCCTCTGCGAACAGGGCAGGATCGACCCCGGCACCGGAAGCGGCCTGGTTTTCGTCCACCTGCTCCGGCCTCGAGGCACCGATGATTGCGGAGGCCACATTCGGTTCGCGAAGAACCCAGGCCAGCGAAAACTGGGCCAGGCTGAGGCCGGCTTCGGCGGCAATCGGCTTCAGCTTCTGAACCGCTTCGAGGACCGGTCTCTGGAGCAGCCGGTCCATCCAGCCGCCCATCTCCTCGCTGGTCGCCCGGCTTCCGGAGGGCGACGAATGGTCAGGCCGATATTTTCCGGTCAGGACCCCCTGCCCCAGCGGTGACCAGACGATCTGGGAGATCTGGTTTACCGAGCAGAGCGGGATGACCTCCTGTTCCGGCTCCCGCCAGAGCAGCGAATATTGCGGCTGGCTCGAAACGAAGGCTTCCGCACCGGCAAGATCGATCGCCGCCTGGATCCGATCGGCCGGCCATTCGGAAAAGCCGATATAGCGGGCCTTGCCGCTTCGAACCGAATCGCCGAGCGCCTCCATCGTCTCCTCGAGCGGCGTATCCCAGTCGTAGCGATGGCATTGATAAAGATCGACATGATCGGTCCGAAGCCGTTTCAGCGAAGCGTCGAGCTGCTTTTCCACCTGTCGCCGAGACAGGCCACGATCTTCGTCCGACATCGGGAAATAGAGCTTGGTCGCAAGCACGTAGGACTCGCGCGGCCGGCCGGAGAGCGCTTCGCCGAGAAAGCGTTCGGCGGCGCCTCGGCCGTAGATATTGGCCGTGTCGATGAAATTGATCCCGTGCCCGAGAGCGCGATCGAGACAGGCCCTGGCCTGGTCGGCTTCGACCCCGACCCCAAAGGTGAGCCAGGAGCCGAGCGAGATTTCCGAAACCTCGAGGTCGCTCGAACCCAGTTTCCTGTAGCGCATCGTCCTTCTCCCTTCCGATCCCGCCCCGCTGGAGCGCCGTCGCTTTCGACAACTGCCTGTGGCGAAGGAAGCTCCCGGAGGGGAAGAAGACGGGGTCAGGCCGCGGCGAGACTCCGGTCGAGGAGGAAGGAATCAAGTCGCTCTGCGGGCATCGGCCTTCCGACATGCCAGCCCTGGGCGATGTCGCATCCCATTTCGGCAAGCCTGGCAAGGCTTTCCCTGTCCTCGATGCCCTCGGCCACGACCCGCATCCCAAGTTCATGCGCAAGCGCGATGGTCGATCGGACCATGATCGCATTGCGCTGGTCGGTCACGAGATTGCTGACGAAACTCCTGTCGATCTTGAGCTCGCTCGCCGGGAGCTTCTGAAGATAATTGAGCGAAGACTGCCCGGTCCCATAATCGTCGATCGAGATATGGGCTCCAGCGCTTCGCCAGCTTTCAAGCGCCGCAATCGCTCGATCGGGGTTCACCATGGCGGCCGATTCGGTGACTTCGATCGTGATCCGCGTCGCGAGCTCGGGTTCGCGAAGCAGCCGCTCGCTCAACGTGGTGACGAAGGGCTGATCGAGCAGCAGGGTCGTCGAGACGTTGACCGCGACCACCAGGTCGAGGCCGGATTGGGTCCAGCGCTTCAAATCCCTCATCGCCGTGTCGAAGACGTGAAGGGTGAGATCGCGGGCATGCCCATGTTCCTCGACCAGGGGGATGAACTGGTCGGGCATGATCGGTCCGCGCTCCGGATGCTCCCAGCGAACCAGCGCCTCCACCCCGATGATCCGGCCGCTGGCGATCTCCAGCTTCGGTTGATAGGCATTCCAGACCTGGCCTGCGGCCATCGCGGCATCGAGTTCCCCAAGCAGCGAGAGATGCCAGTTTCTTTCGCCGGATCCGTCCTCGACGAACCGGTCCCAGCGAAGCCCGGCTCGAGCCGAGTCGAACGCGGCGAGCGCGGCATTGGCAATCTGCTGCTTCGACCCGCCGGCGACCGGCTCGGCGATCCCGAAGGCGACCGACACATCCACCAGTCGACCGCAATCCACCGGCGAGCGCATCACTGCCGACAGCCCTTCCAGCCGATCGGGGAGCGAATCCGCCTTATCCTCCTCCTCGATCCAGGCCAGGCTTGACTGCTCCACCCGATAAATGGGGCGATTCTGACCGAAGCCGAGCCGGTCGGAGACCCGGTGAATCAGAGCGGTGGTCGCCTCGGGTCCAAGTGCAGCCGCCAGTTCGGCGAAGCGATCGATACGGGCAACGATGACCAGAAACGTCCCGGCGCCGGAGTCCCGCTCGAGCGCCCTGGCATTGGGAAGCCCGGTTTCGGGATCGTTGAGGGTACGGTGGCGGAAACGATCCGCCGAATAGAAGAAAAGCGACGTCAGGGCCGCCATGCCCATGGCTGCAAGCGCCGGCACCAGCGGCATCGACAGAGCGAAATAGGACTCGCCGATCAGCGGGACGATCAACAGCAGCGCAAGGCCACTCGCAAAGGCCAGGATTCGAACCGGCCTGCTGCCTTCGCGAAGGACGAGGACAATCAGCAACATAGCCAGCAGCAGCGGCCACAGACCGCTGATTTCGGACGGGACCGGCCCTGCAAGAAGGGTCTCGGCGGCGAGCGCCTGAATGACCACGCCCGGGATGACTCCATGACCTGGAACGGCGTAGCGATCCCCCATCTCGACGGCGGTTGCACCGACCAGGACCCTTTTGCCTTCCAGCAAAGCCGGGTCGACCCGTCCGCGAATGACGTCCACGAAGCTGTGACGAGGGATGCTGGAAGGGTCGATCGAATAGTCGATCGTGAAACTGCGCCCGATCTCCGCCTGGCGCTCCGCAACCAGGCTTGCGAGCGAGGGTCTTGGCGTTGCCAAAGTCTCAATTCCCAGCGGCATCCGCCTGACATTGCCATCGGCATCGGGAAGAACCGTCACCGCGGCCAGAAAAGCATTGTCCCTGAAGGGTTTCGCAGGGATATTGTCAATGTAGTCCGAGCTTTGTGAATTCGCCTGCTGACGAAAGGTGGGAAGGATGACGCTTCCACCGGCACCTTCCAGCGCCCGGGCGAGATCGGCATCATCGTCCGGATTGGACAAGGAGGAGAAGTCGACGTCGAATGCGAGCGAGCGAAGGTTGCTGGCCTGGAGCCGGTCGATCAGCTGGGCGTGAACCCGGCGAGGCCAGGGCCAGCGGTCGATCTCGCTCAGGCTCCGAGCGTCGATCTCGACGATATGGACCTGCCCGCTCGCCGGCTGGCTTCGGACGGCATCGCGTGCGAGGCGAAGCATCTTGTCGCCGCTTTCGAAGCCGCCGGTAACGAGCAGTAGCAAGCCGAGAAAAGCCGCCGCGGCCTTGGCAAGGCCGCGTCGATACTCAATGAGATAGTCAAGAAAACTGAGATTCAATCTCAGCATAGGCATCGGCCCGGGCGATCAGGATCAGTCATCATCATCCCCATCTCCGCCCTTCCCCTTGCCAGGCCCCTTGCCCTTTCCGGGGCTGTCATCGCCATCGTCCCAGTCACCGCCTGGGCCATCGTCGTCATCGCCCCAATCACCGCCCGGACCGTTCCCGTTGCCCGGTCCGTTGCCGTCGCCGGGGCCGTTGCCTGGTCCGTCGCCGTCATCCGGGCCGTTGCCGTTGCCGGGACCGTTGCCATTGCCGGGGCCGCCGCCGGGGCCTTCGTCGTCGCCCCAGTCGCCACCGCTTCCCGGTCCGTTGCCATTTCCAGGGCCGTTGCCGTCGCCCGGGCCGTTACCGTTCCCTGAGCCATTCCCATTTCCGGGTCCGTTCCCATTCCCTGGGCCATTGCCGTTCCCTGGCCCGTTCCCATTTCCAGGTCCGTTCCCATTGC
>CAYOJN010000117.1:0-6648 GCA_964404245.1 uncultured Sphingosinicella sp.
GCTTCATCCGTGTATATGCACGGTTGAAGGCGGTGTCTCTATCGCGGCACTTTCCCGGACGCAATGCCTCGATTGAGACTCGCCAAAGGGCACGATTGCGCCGCAATCCAAGGTTAATGTGCGCCTCATTAGCGCCCGTAACCTCATCCCCGAGGAGAAATGATGCGTATCTGGTCCCTGGTTTCGATCGTCATTTTCGCTGTCGCAATGCCTCAAGTCGCCGAAACGCAGATTGTTCCGGCTGTACCCGCCATGAGCTATGCCGACCTCGCCGATCTGGCGCTTGCTGCACCGATGACGGCGCATGTCCAGGTCAACAAGGCCGATCGGCTGAGCGCACGTGAGGCCCCCGATGTCGCTCCGGGCTATCATCGCTTCCTGATCGAGGCGGATGTGACTGCGCTGATTCGCGGCCCGGTCGGAACCTTGTCCCGGATTCGTTATCTGGTCGACCTTCCAAGTGACGAGCGCGGGCGACCCCCGCGGATCAGGCGCCGGGACGAATTCGTCATCTTCGCCTCGCCGGTCCCATCGAGACCTGGCGAAGTCAGGCTGATCACCCGGGATTCCCAGATTGCCGTAAATCCCCAGGTCGGCGGTCAGGTTCGAGCGATCCTGAGTGAGGCGGCGAGAGCCGATTCGCCGCCGCCGATCGTCGGAATCGGCCGTGCCTTCCACGTTCCCGGCTCCCTTGCCGGAGAGAGCGAAACCCAGATCTTTCTCCAGACCGCCAACGACCAGCCGATTTCACTCAGTGTTCTTCGCCGCCCCGGCGAGCAGCCACGCTGGTCGGTCGCCCTGAGCGAGATCGTCGATGCCGCTGCGGCACCGCCCGAGCGCGAAACGCTGCTCTGGTATCGCCTCGCCTGCACCCTTCCACCGGTCCTGCCGAGTCTTAGTCTCCGAGAAGCCGGACCCGCCGAAGCCCGGGCCATCGAGGCAGATTATCGACTGGTCCTGCAGCGGCTGGGGCCCTGCGTTCGTAACCGGCCTCAGGCCTGAACGGGCCGGGTCCATCCAGGCCCGGTCAGGGTAGCGCTCCATCGCTGCCCTGATCACCCATCGGCGCGAAGGAGGCGAGCTCCACTCCGACTCCGGCGCAATCGGGATAGATGTCCGTCTTACGCGACGATACCCTGAGACCGGTCACGCCCTGGCGGGCAGCGACGAGATCATAGATCTGGCGAACCAGGGTCTCCTGAAGATTGAACCGGCGGCCGGCGGCCAGCGATCGGATTTCGCTTCGAAGGAAATCATAATCCCAGGCGTCCTCGACCCGGTCAGTCGAAGCGAAGGCCGCCTCGTCCAGCCACACCTCGATCGTGACCAGAAGGCGCTGCGGACGGCCGACCTCGAAGGGATGGAAGCCGATATCGACGGTGAGATCGAGGCGGTCGAGGACGATCTTGCGAGTCCTTGGAGCGAGGTGATCGGGCACCAGGCCGGAAAGAGTGGAAGGACCGTCCATCATCGGGTCTCCAGGAACTGGACATCGCGCTCGAGCGACAGGAAACGCTGGCCGGCGTCGAGGACCAGGATCTGCCCGGTCATCGTTGGCGACTCGACGATGAATCGAAGGGCGGCAACGATGTCCGCCACCTCCACTCCTCGGCCCAGCGCGTTGAGCTCATGGACCCGGTCGAAATTCGATCGGCTCTGCGGGCCAGATGGCAGGGTGATTGCAGGGGCAATCCCGCAGACCCGGATCCTTGGAGCCAGCGCACGGGCAGTCAGCTCGGTCAGCCCCGCAAGCGCCACCTTGGAGAGCGTGTAGCTGAAGAAATCGGGATTTGGAGCGGCAAGCTTGGCGTCGAGCAGGTTGACGATCAGCCCGTTCCCGTCCGGAAGTCGGGCCGAAAAGGCCTGGGAAAGAAGAGCGGGTGCCCGCAGATTTGCGTGAAGATGCTTGTCCCACCCGGCGGCCGTGAACGTGTCGGCCTGGTCGAGCGCAAAGCGCGATGCATTGTTGACCAGTAATCGGGCCGGCGGGAGCCCGTCGAGGGCCGCGAAGATCGTTTCCGCGCAATCGGGCGATTCCAGATCGGCCTGAACGATGGTGGCACCGGCCGACCCCGACCCCAGCTGCGAGGCCAGTTGCTCGGCTTCGTCCCGCGAGCGCCGATAATGGATCAGGACGTGCCAGCCATCGGTCGAAAGCGCTCGGACGAGTTCAGCCCCGATCCGCTTCGCACCGCCTGTCACGATTGCCGTTCGAGGTCCCGCAAACTCCATGACGAGGCGGATAGCGCGGCGCTTTGCGCCTGACCAGAAGCGAGGCTACATCCGCCTCATGCCGGATGATCTCAGCCGTCTCAGTCTCTCGGAAATCGCCCTCCTGGCCGAAGCAAGGAAGCTTCCGCCCGTCGACAGGTGGAATCCAGACCATTGCGGCGACAGCCTGATTCGGATCGCCAGAGACGGTCGCTGGTATCATGAAGGCAGGCCGATCCCGAGGCCGGAACTGGTCCGCCTCTTTGCCACCATCCTTCGCCGCGAGCCCGACGGACGCTTCGTCCTCGTCACCCCGGCCGAAAAGCTCGATATCGAGGTCGAGGAAGCCCCGTTCCTTGCGGTCGAGGTCAAGAGCGAGGGCGAAGGGCGAGGGCGGCGGCTGGCGTTCCGGCTGAATGTCGGCGATGTCGTCATCGCCGGCCCCAATTCGCGCCTGCGCTTCGAGGCACATCCCTATCTGGAGGTCAGGAATGGCCTCGATGCCCTCATCAGCCGGTCCGTTTATTATGAATTGTGCGATCTGGCTCTGAAGGAAGAGTCCGATCCGCCGGGCCTGTGGAGCGACGGCGTCTTTTTCCCGATCGGTACCGTCGATGGCCCTCGCTGATCGCCTTCGAGAGGCCCTTGAACGTGGCAGGCGGCGGCGACCGATCCTGCTCGCCGGCGACGTGCTCGACGAGGAAAGGAACCTGATCGAAGGGGCAGATGGGATTGCCGAAGCCGCGGTTCTGGTACCCATTGTCGAACGGGAGAATCCAGGAATCCTCCTGACGCTTCGTCCCGAAACGATGCGCCGGCACGCCGGCCAGATAAGCTTTCCGGGAGGACGGATCGATCCCGATGACGACGGACCGGTATCGGCTGCGCTACGCGAGGCCGAGGAAGAAATCGGCCTTCCACCCCGCATGGTGGAAGTGATCGGGACCGGCGATCTGTACCGCACCGTCACCGGCTTCGACATCACCCCGGTGCTCGGGATCCTTCCCGCGGACCTCCCACTCAGCCCGCATCCGGGCGAAGTCGACGCCGTTTTCGAAGTGCCGCTCGATTTCCTTCTCGATCCGGCCCATCAGCAGGTGAAACGAGTCCAGTGGCGCGGCCGCGAGCGCCTTTATTATGAAATCCTGTGGGGCGACAGGCGGATCTGGGGAGCGACCGCAGCAATGATCGTCAATCTGAGCCGCCGGCTGGAGCTTTCGGAATGAAGCTTCCCGACAGGCCATGGCGGCACAGAAATGGGCTTTCCCGACTGCTCGACCTTCTTGGTTCATCCCAGGGCGACATCCGCTTCGTGGGTGGCTGCGTTCGCGATTCGTTGCTCGGCCTCGAGGTGAACGATATCGACCTCGCGACCCGGCTTCAGCCGAAGGAGGTTCTGAACCGGCTCGGCGAAGCCGGGATCAAGGCCGTTCCGACCGGCCTCGCCCACGGCACGATCACCGCGATCCTCTCCGGCCGCCCGATCGAAATCACGACCCTTCGGCGCGACGTGTCCACCGACGGCAGGCACGCAGAAATTGCTTTCACCGACGACTGGCGGGAGGATGCCGCCCGCCGCGACTTCACCATCAATGCGCTGAGTGCCGACCCGGCGAGCAGCGCCCTGTTCGACTATTTTTCCGGTCTCGCTGACCTCGGGACTCGAACGGTTCGGTTCATCGGTGACCCGCTGACGAGAATCTCCGAAGACCATCTGAGGATCCTTCGTTTCTTTCGCTTTCATGCCCGCTTCGGCGAGGGCCGGCCCGATGAGGCGAGCCTCGCCGCCTGCACCGCCCGAGCCAACGACCTGATGGCGCTGTCGAGGGAACGGATCGCCGATGAACTGCTGAAACTCCTCGCTTTGCCCGACCCGTCGCCCACCCTGGCGCTGATGATCGAGAAGGGCGTGCTGAAGCCGGTACTTCCGGAGATCAGGGATTCCAGCCGGCTGGAGGCCCTGATCGCGGGCGAACGGGCGGCATGCCTGGATCCTGACCCGCTCAGACGGCTTGCAGCACTACTTCCGGTTGATCCGGAAACGAGCGCCGCCGTCGCAGCCCGCCTCAGGCTGTCGAAGCGTGCCTCGAAGCGCCTCGTCTCGGCTTCCATGCAGGCGCTCGATCGGCCCGATCTGCTCGCCTGGAGAATTGGCGCCGAGGAAGCGGTCGATCGCTTGCTCCTTCACGGGGAAAAGGGAGCTAATCTGGACCAGCTTCGCCAATGGGAGCGACCGAAACTGCCGATCGGCGGCGGCGACCTGGTGGCGATGGGGCTGAAGGCGGGACCGCTCGTCGCCCGGACCTTGAAACAGATCGAGGAGGATTGGGCCCGTTCAGGATTTACGGACGATCGCGAGACTCTGCTTCACCGCGCTCGCCAGCAGGTCGATCAGCTGCTTCGCGAAAGCCAGTAATCGAGCGCCTTCGAAGCGCTAAGCGGCTCGGAAAAGTGAAAGCCCTGGCCGTAGGTGCAGCCGAGCTCGGTCAGAAGCTCGGCGAGATCAGCGCTGTCGATGCCCTCGGCCGTCGTGTCGAGCCCCAAGGCCCTGGCGAGCGAGAGAATGGCCCGGACGATCGCGGTGGAATCCCCGTCGGCGATCATCTGGCCGACGAAGCTCTGATCGATTTTCAGAACGTCGATAGGAAGCTTCTGGAGCGAAGCGAGGGATGTGAAGCCGGTTCCGAAATCGTCCATCGCGATCCGGACGTCGAACCGCTTCAGTGAATTGAGCGCCTTCGCGGCCCGATCGGGATCCTGGATGATCGCGCCCTCGGTCAGTTCAAGGGTCAACCGGCGCCCCTGGATTCCGGAAGCGTGAAGGGCACCAGCGACGGCTGCCGCGACATCGTCGCGGCTGATCTGGATCGGCGAAAGATTGACGCTGATCCCGATCGGAAGCTGGGTGCCGGTCTGGCAATCCCATTGCTTGAGGGTCGAAATCGCGCTGTCGAGGGCCCAGCGACCGAGCTGGACGATCAACCCCGATTCCTCGGCCACCGGGATGAACTCGGTGGGGGAAATGGACTGGCCCTCATGCTCCCATCGAGCCAGCGCTTCGAACCCGGAGACCCGGCCAGTTTCGAGCTCAACCAGCGGCTGGAAGGCGAGCGAAAGGGCATCGGCTTCGATCGCGCAGCGGAGTTCGGTTTCCATGCTGAAGCGGCGGCGGACCTGCTGGGCCTGGGTCGGCTCGTATATTTGGGTGACGCCGCTTTTCTTGGCCCGCTTGAGGGCGAACTGGGCGTTTCGAAGCACTTCGTCGGCGCTCGTCACGCCCTGGTTGAGGATCGCGCAGCCGATAGCGCAATCAACCCGGATTTCCAGCTCCGACAGCCGGAAGGGAAGCGTCAGGACAGCCTTGATCCTTTCCGCGGCGCGCAGTGCGTCCGAAACTCCGCGGTCCAGCCTGAGCAGAATCCCGAACTCATCTCCGGACGTACGGGCGAGCATGTCGGACGGGCGAAGCGCTGAAACGAGGCGCCGTGCAAAGGTGATGATCAGTTCATCGCCGGCAAGCGCGCCCATACATTCATTGATCCGGCTGAACCGGGTCATGTCGACGGCAAGCACGGCATAGGCCTCTTCCGAAAAATCGGGATCGGCAAGCACCGAGTCCACTTTCTCGTTGAAGGCGAAGCGGTTGGGCAGCCCGGTCAGGCTGTCGCGAAGCATTTCGGAGCGTAGGCTCCGCTCGGTCTCCACCTGGGCGGTTCGGTCGATGAGCGAGACGAGACAGCGTACCGGCTGGCCCGGAACAGCCTGAAGGCGTGCAAAGCGGACTGTGAAATGACGTCCGCCGATCGTCTGGCCTTTGGTGGTTTCGAACTGGCGGGCAGGATCGTCGCTGTCGAGAAAGGCAGCGAGCCGCATGCCCAGTGGGCCGGCGGAGAGCATCCGGATCTGGCTGATCCGCCTTTCACCCAGCCTTTCATCCCATTCGGCGATCGAGCGGAACAGTTCATTGGCCGCGTCGAGGCTTGGCTCGCCCGATCCAATGGTGATGATCGCACCGGCGATCGGCAGAGCGTCGAGATAGGATTGGCGGGCGGCGCTGAGCAGGGCCTGAACCTCGGGCGCACGGTTCACCCGTGGCCTGCTGCCCGAAGGCCGGATCCGACCGCGCCTGGCTTCTGCCTCCATCCTGTAGGGCCCTAGAGGAACAGGGTTAATTTAGGCTTTCAGGACAATCGTGGAAAACTGAATTCCGGCCCCGTCATCCGAACGGGTTCTCGCGCGGAAAGCCCATCGGGGGCATCCGTCCGGCCGCTCCGCGTGCTGTTCGCCAGGGATTCATGTCGCTTTCGGTCCGGACCCGTCCGCTCTCCCCGCCCATTGGCCAGGACAGGCCTTCGGCGAAGATGAAGCTGGTGGCGTCGGCAAGGCCGCCGTCGCGATAGCGCTGGAGCTGAACCCCCTGCCCCCGTCCCATTTCGG
>CAYOJN010000118.1:0-2377 GCA_964404245.1 uncultured Sphingosinicella sp.
CGATCCGTTCGATCGTGCACATCCGGTCATCGAGGCGGCGGGCCAGTTCGTGCAGTTCCTCCAGCAGGTTCTCGTCCTCGGAGGTCAGTGTCGAGGCCGTCTTCCACTTGGTGACATAGTGGAAGATGATCCAGGGCAGGGCCACGAAGATGACGATCAGGGCGACATAACCTTCCATCGTCTCAGCCCTCCTTGCTCTTGGCTTCGCCGCCATTGGTGCGCTTGGCGAGGCTCGCCTTCAGCGCTTCCAGTTCGGCATCGACCTTGTCCGAAGCCCTGAGCTCGGCAATTTCGTCGTCGAGCGTTCTCGGGGGGGCGCCAAGGCTGAGCGCGTCGGCATGGCCTTCGGCGAGGTCGGCATGGCGTTCGAGAACGTCGAACCGGCTGAAGGCCTCGTCGACCTTGGGACCGGAATGAAGCTCGCGAAGGCGGGCGCGATTGTTCGCGCTTTCCATCCGGGTCATGATCGCATTCTGCCGCGCCCGGGCCTCGCGAAGCTTCGTCTGGAGCTTGGCGATGTCGCCTTCGGAAGCTCGAAGGGCATCGTCGAGGACCTCGATCTCGACCTTCAGCTGGTCGGCCATGTCGGCGGCCTTCTGCCGCTCGAACAGGGCCGCCTTGGCAAGGTCCTCGCGGTCCTTGCTGAGAGCGAGCTCGGCCTTCTCGACCCAGCTTTCCTGGAGCTTGTCGAGCTTCGAGATCTGCCGGCGCATTTCCTTCTGATCGGCGATGGTCCGGGCCGCTGAGGCTCGAACCTCGACCAGGGTCTCCTCCATCTCGAGGATGATCATCCGGATCATCTTGGCCGGGTCTTCGGCCTTGTCGAGAAGGTCGGTGACGTTGGCGGCTATGATATCGCGCGTCCGCGAAAATATGCCCATTGGAAAGAACTCCTTCGCTACAAGATAGGGTCGCTGCGGCGTGGCCGTGCGATCACCTTCGGTGCCCATCCGGACGAGAGCCGATTTGCCGACTCTGATCCGGATCGGGCTCGCGTCAACCATTCGCCACATCCGGGGCAATGGACGCCAAAACCGGGGGGGCCTCCGAAGACACGGCCGGTCCGGCCGCGGCTGCGATGGTAAGGGTGGAAAGAATGAGTGCGCCTACCGCTGCAGTGGCGACTCGGGCGATGCCGTCGAAGCTGAACATTTTCGGTCTCCGCAATCCGTGTCTTTCGTCCCTTGCCGGCCCATCCGGCGGGTACGACCACTCCATAGCAGGAGTCGTGCCAGTTTACGGAAAAGCCTGAAACCCAAGATTTTTCAGCGGTCATACGCGTCTTCTATCCGGGCGCCCTTGCCAAGAGATGGCAAAATGCACCAAAGGTTGGGAATGGAACGCAATACCCACCTGGTTGGCCAGTCCTCCGCCTTCCTCGACTCGGTGGAGCGCGCGAGCCGCGCAGCTCCATTGGACCGTCCCGTCCTTGTGATCGGCGAGCGCGGCACTGGCAAGGAATTGATCGCCGAGCGCCTTCATCACCTTTCCTCGCGCTGGGATGGGCCGCTCATCATCATGAATTGTGCCGCTCTGCCCGAAACCCTGATCGAAGCGGAATTGTTCGGCCACGAGGCAGGGGCGTTTACTGGCGCGACCAGGGCCCGGCCGGGCCGCTTCGAGGAAGCGGATGGCGGGACCCTGTTCCTGGACGAACTGGCGACCCTGTCCAGCCCAGCCCAGGACCGGCTGCTCCGGGCGATCGAATATGGGGAGGTGACCCGGATCGGTGCCTCCAAGCCGCTCACCGTCGACGTCCGAATCGTCGCAGCGACGAACGAGCATCTTCCAAGGCTCGTGGAGGAGAATCGGTTCCGGGCCGATCTTCTCGATCGGCTGAGCTTCGAGGTCGTGACCCTTCCGCCGCTTCGTCACCGGCAGAGCGACATCCCGGTGCTGACCGACTTTTTCGGGCGCCGGATGGGTCTCCTCCTCGGCTGGGACAACTGGCCGGGCTTCAGTGAAACCGCGATGGCTCAGCTCCAGGGCTATCGATGGCCGGGCAATGTCCGCGAGCTTCGAAACGTCGTCGAGCGCGCGGTCTATCGCTGGGAAGGCCAGGAAGGGCCAATCGGCGAGATCCAGTTCGATCCGTTCGAGAGCCCCTGGGGCCCGGTTGCAACGGCCAGCGCCACGCCTCAGAGCGAGGAGCCGGAGCCGGCCCCGCAGACCGAGGTCGCTCAAGGCGCGTTTTCACCCGAGGAATGCAAGGATTTGAGGCTTGCCGTTGCCGAATATGAAAAGGCCATTCTTGCGGCGGCGCTCGAGCGGTGCCGGTGGAACCAGCGTGCTGCAGCGACTGCATTGTCGCTGACCTATGATCAGCTTCGCCACGCGCTTCGCCGCCACAAGCTCCAGGGCTGAACAAGGCAGCGCC
>CAYOJN010000118.1:2477-6625 GCA_964404245.1 uncultured Sphingosinicella sp.
CGCCTGCGGAACCAGTCTGGGGGCGCTGATCCTTCTTTTTCAGGCGAGGGGGAGGGGGTGGTTTCAGGCCAGGACGACGATCTCCATCGCCCCGCTTTCGGGAACCGGCTCGGCCCGATCCAGGGCGGAGTTCATACCCATGAACAGCAGTCCGCCCAGGACGAAGCCCTGAACTGCAAGGCCGACGGGGCTTTTCAGCCTTTCCCAAATCCTGATCCTGATCTTCATCGCGGCCGGGCTCTAGCGAGGCTTGCGGCCGGAAGCATCCGGAAATTGGTTTCAGCCGGGTGCCAATTGTGTCGATTGTTGCAGGCCTGCTTTCTCCTCCTGCCGGAAGCGAATGGCCGGCGGGCCGCGCCGTTTCAGCAGCGCCCCTTCAGGGCAGCTTGGCTTTTGGAAAACCCTTCCAGGCTTCGTCATAATCCGGCTGCGAATGATCCATCGCGAACCGGGTCGGCCGGTAGGGCCAGCAGCTTTCGACCATGAAGGCGAGAGTCCCCTCGATCTTGTGCGGCTTCAGCGCCGCTTCGCTCGCCGCCTTCCAGCTCGCGACGTCGGGGCCGTGGCCCGCCATCAAATTGTGGAGGCTCATTCCGCCCGGGGCGAAGCCTTCGGCCTTGGCATCATATTCGCCCTCGATCAGGCCCATGAACTCGCTCATCACGTTGCGATGGAACCAGGGCGGTCGGAACGTGTCTTCGGCAACCATCCAGCGCGGCGGGAAAATGACGAAATCGGCATTGGCCCGGCCCGGAATGTCCGAGGGCGAAGTCAGGACCGTGAACAGGCTCGGATCGGGATGATCGTAGCTCACCGTCCCGATCGTGTTGAACAGGCGCAGATCATATTTGCAGGGCGCGAGGTTGCCGTGCCAGGCGACGACGTCCAGCGGGCTGTGATCGAGCTCGGTGACCCAGAGCGAGCCCAGATATTTCTGGATCAGGTCGACGGGTTCGTCGCGATCCTCGAAATCAGCCACCGGAGTGAGGAAATCGCGCGGATTGGCAAGGCCGTTGGACCCGATCGGTCCAAGCTCCGGGAGCCTGAACAAGGCACCATGATTTTCGGCGACATAGCCTCGGGCCGATCCGTCCGGGAGACGAACACGGAATCTCACTCCGCGCGGAATAAGCGCCACTTCGCCCGGCTCGAGGTCGATCCGCCCGAATTCGGTTCGAAGATCGATCCGCCCCTGCTGCGGGATAACCAGCAGCTCGCCGTCGGAATCGCTGAAAAAGCGTTCCATGTCGCGATTGGCGCGATAGGCATGGACCGCGATCCCTTCCAGGTCCGCCGGTTCGCGGTTGGTGACCATGGTCACCAGCCCGTCCAGGAAATCGGTTGGCTCTTCCGGCAGGTCGAGCGGGTTCCAGCGCAGCCGGTTGGGCGGCAGGGGATCCGGGCAAGGGCCGGGAGCGAACAGGGGCGATCCGGAATAAGCGCGATAGAGCGGGTGTTCGGCGGATGGGCGCAACCGGTAGAGCCAGGATCGCCGGTTTTCGCTTCGCGGCGCAGTGAAGGCGGTTCCAGAGAACTGTTCCGTGTAAAGGCCGAAGGCCGGGCGCTGGGGCGAATTGCGGCCTTTGGGGAGGGCATTGGCAACGGCTTCGGTGGCGAAATGGCTTCCGAAACCGGACATGTAGCGCTCGCTCATCGTTCGTCCCTGCTGGCAATGGTGCGCCGGGACCCTAGCCGCCGCTGCAGGAAGGGAAAAGGGGAGGTCAGGGATCGGCCGATCCAGGGCCCGGATTTTCCTTGCTTCCAGGGAACAAGCAGACGGCCAAGGGGTTGAGAATAGGTCCGAATTCACTGGCGGCCTGGCCGCCATCAACAGGAACCCGACGGTGGCGACTCACTTCACATCGGTGCCACCTTCGGTGGCTGCCTTGCCCTTTCTGTTTGCCCGGACCCAACCGGACGATCTTGAATGGACCGGCACGGTCGCCCTGAAGGCGGCGATTGCCGCCGAACGGGCCGACGAGGTTCGTCGAAGCCTTCGCGGCCGGATCGCCTATTTGATCTGCGAATTCGGGTTCCAGCTCGCGAGGCGCCGGGTCGATCCATCCGTTCCACTCCCGCTTGGGCGCAGCGACATCGCCGATGCCCTCGAGGTCGGGCTCCACCGGGTCAAGCGGACCCTGGCCCTCCTCACCCTGTCCGGGATCATCGAGCTTCGGGACGAGGGGATGATTGTCCTCGACTGGCCAAGGCTGTGTGCCTGCGCGTCCTATGTCCCGAGCCGGCTCGATCTCGAACTGGACGAGGAGGATATCGTCGCGACCTGTCCTCCAGTGGAGGAGCAGCCTCAATTGCTGACCAGGGCAGGTGACCCGGCCTGTTTCGTCTGATCATTCGTGAAGCGAGGGATCGTCCTCGCTTTGCGGCGCCGGTTCGGTCGGCTGCTCGGTGAAGCCTTCCAGACCGGCAAGCTCCTCGACGTCGCGGGTAATCTGGACCGGGCTCGATGAATAGAGCACCACCAGTTCGGCGAGCGACTTCAGCGAATGGGCGTGGATCCGTTCGAAGCCATGACTCGCATCGACTCCGAAGGTGATCAAGGCGGTTCGGACGTCGGCGCCGCCTTGCAGAGCCGACGCGCTGTCGGATCGATAATAGCGGAAGACGTCCCTCTGGTAACGGATGTCGTGTTCCTCGCACAGCCGGATGAGCTTTCGGGTGAGGTGATAATCGAACGGCCCGACCTGGTCCGCCATCGCCACCGTCACCCCGAACTCCGAACTGTTCTGACCGGGCGCCGTCGTTCCATTGTCGATCGAGACCATCGCGACGACATTGTCGAGCAGCACCGCCGAGGCGCCCGACCCCACCTCCTCGGTGATCGTGAAGATGAAATGGATGTCGACCGGGACTTCCACCTTTTTGTCGACCATGGCCTTGAGCGCTGCAAGGGCGACCGCGCAGCCGGCTTTGTCGTCCAGGTGCCTCGAGACGATATAGCCATTGTCGAGAAATTCGCTTCGCGGATCGATCGAGACGAAATCGCCGATATGGATTCCCAGCGCATCGGTCGATTCCCGGTCATAGCAATCGGCGTCGATCCGCACTTCCACATAGGGCCAGCCGACCGGCTGGGTATCGACCTCGGTGTCGAACGTGTGGCCCGACGCCTTGAGCGGAAGGATCGTGCCCCGAAAGGCGCCTTCATCGGAATAGATGGTGCAGCGTTCATATTCGGCCGCACGCGCCGACCAGGTGCCGATCGGCACCAGTTCGAGCCGGCCATTCTCCTTGATCCGCTTCACCGTCGCCCCGAGCGTGTCGAGATGGGTGACGATCGCCCGGGCGCCCTCGACGTCGTGGCCCCGATAGAGGGCAAGGATCGCGCCGCGCCTGGTGACGCTGAACGGAATTCCAAGCCGCTCCAGCTCCTCGCTGACATGGCGAACGATGGTGTCGGTATAGCCGGTCGGGGAGGGGATTGAGAGCAGCCGTTCGAGCTGGGTCTTCAGATAGTCGAGGTCAATGTTCGGCAGGGGCATCGTGCCTCCTTGCCTGGCGTGCGGACGCCGGCATGCTAAGCGGGAACAACAGGTCGATGAACCGCTCGGCGGTCGGCTGCGGTTCGTGATTGGCAAGGCCTGGCCGCTCGTTCGCCTCGATGAAGACGTAGGAAGGCTCGGCTGGGTTTTCGACGATGAAGTCGACCCCCACCACCGGGATATCGATCGCCTGGGCGACCCGGACCGCCGCTTCGACCAGGCGGGGATGAACGAGGTGGGTGACGTCGTGAATGGTCCCGCCGGTATGGAGATTGGCGGCCTTCCGGACTGGAAAGGCATGACCTTCCTTCGGGATGTCGTCGATCGTGAATCCCGCCTTCGCGACGCAGCGCTCGGTCTCCTGGTCGAGCGGGATCTGGGATTCCCCGCCGGTCGCGGCCGAACGCCGCCTCGACTGGCGTTCGATCAGCTGGCGGACGCTGTCGCGGCCATTGCCGACCACTTCCGCCGGACGGCGGATGGCCGCGGCGACCAGCTTGAAACCGATCACGATCAGCCGAAGATCGTCGCCCTTGTGGAAACTCTCGACAAGCACCCGGTTCGAATGCTGGGCTGCGATCTCGATCGCCTTTTCGACGCTTTCCATCGTGTCGAGATCGACCGCGACTCCGCGGCCCTGTTCGCCCC